>NZ_LDUJ01000018.1:0-186188 GCF_001043675.1 Lysinibacillus sp. LK3 | reverse complement strand
TTTATTACTACATTTGCAGATAAACTTAAACTAACTTTTAAATATAAAATAGCAGCTATGGATTTTATCGTTAAAATTCAGAATAAAGAGAAATTTTTAGATAATATACGAGAATCTTTAAATATTGCTTATAAACGATATTTATCTTTAGGTGAAAATATTTCTACTAACATCCTGCAAATAAAAATAGGAGAAAATATAAAAAATATTAACTATGAAGATATTTTTTATTTTGAAACGTCAACTAGGGCTCATAAAATTAAACTACATTCGAAAAATGGTATATATGAATTTTATGGTAAGTTGAAAGACTTGGAAAAATTAGATGAGAGATTTTGTAGATGCCATAATAGCTATCTAATCAACTTGCAATATTTGTTGGATTACAATCCAAAGTGTGGTTACCTTATAATGCGTAATGGACATGAATGTTTAGTGTCACATAGATATTCAAAAAATTTAAAAAGAAATTTAGTGTAATTTATACAAATGTATGGGTGATAGAAATGATCAAATTAGCTTATAACCCTACAAGAATCGATATCGAACTTGAACGCATCTTCAAACATTTGTCTTAAGAAAACATAGATATCAGCAACATAAGGAAATGGCACCCCTGTTAATCTTACCTTAACAGTATAAAGTACCGTCTTCTTGTTACTCTTACTTCTGTCGAAAATGTCTAGAAACTTTTCATTTTCTAACCTATTCTCAAAAAAACAAAAGCGCTTCAAACTCTTGGTACTAAAGGGGTGAGGCGCTTTTTAGTTGATTCAAACTTACTTATGTAAGCTTTACTAAGTCTAGGAGGACAACGCTACAACGTCGATATATCAACGGTTTACAAGTATTATGTTTATCTTGCATTTTAGGCCTATTATCACAGAGTAGTCAGAATGAAAAAATTTAAGTATGAATTTGAAATAAATAAGGGATATTTTATAGGATAAGTTAAATAATATCTTTAGGAGGTGTCGACATGAAACGAGACAAAAAAAATACAGAATTTGCTACAGACGAGCCAACAAAACAATCATTTGCTAGTGGAGCAGACCCAAAAAAACCTAATGGACGCAAAGAATATACTGAAGCCCCACGCCCACAACGTGAAGAAGATCTTATTATGGATGAGAAAAAAGGTAAGTCAACTTCATTATAATGTAAGACAAGTTAGTATTTTTGACCACTCTATTAGAGATGGTCTTTTTTAATTTTCTCCACATCATGTAACCCTATATAAAGATTGAGACCACCCATCATGGAGTGGTGTTTCTACTATTATTAAATACATATTATTTTAATTAACTTATCTCATAGCCAGTATATTATATATTAAAACAAAAAGTAAATTTATGTTTTTTAACCTAATTTTAACCTTTTATTGATAATCTATAGTTGTTTCAACAATTAAATTACTAGGAGGAATAATTATGACAGTAGCAGTAAAAAATTTTAGTAGTATTATGAATCAAATGAGAGATGCTTATACGGGAGAGCAAACCAATGAATTTTCTTTAGCAGCGTTCATTGGACTTCAAGCTCCTTCATTATCAGACGCACCTGATGAATTACAAAAACTAACACAAGAATATCAGGAGAACGTTAATAGTTTTTATGTGCAAGAAGAATTAGACTTAAAAGAAAATGTTAAGCAGTTAGAGAATGATAAAAATCAAACAGCTTTTTTTGAAAATATGCGGAAGAAAAAAGAGGAAGCTTTAAAAAAATCCGAAGACATGATCAATAAATACTATGATTCGTTGATAGATTTTGGTGAAGAGCATCCTGCAGCTCAAACACTCATCCTTACTATTGCTGATAAAGTCGGTGCCTTTATACAAGATATTATGGATAAAGTTTTAAATGTTTTTGTTACTGTTGTGGAAACTGTAAAAAATGCAATAAGTGCTGCTATTAATTTCATTTCCTCTACTTTTAATTCAATTGTTAATACTACGAAAAATTTCTTTTCTAGTTTATTTTAAAAACATTCTTAGCAGGACTGTCTCTGGGCAATCTTCGCTATGTATCATAAAATATCACTTCAGCAATACCTATTGTTTTCTAATAAAAAAGTAGTTATTTATTAGATTGCTTCTCTAAAGATAAAACAGGTGTGAAAGTCTCCTCAGTACTTCACACCTGTTTATTCATTTTAATTTTTAACTATGCAATTCATTATATTTTAATCTAGCACCTCTTTTTATCACGATGCTCTGTATGATAGAGGGGCAATAAATGCTCACCAATAATAAACTCGTGATTTTACTTAATCCCTGAACCCACGATATTTCTGGCTGACTCAAGTTTTAATAGAAGGCCATTGCTCTATCCAGCTGAGCTACTGAGACAACTACATTTCTTCGATTTTAGGGATTCGGTCAAATTACGTTCTAAGACCAAAAGTATCTAATACAAATACAATATCACCTTTTAAGCTATTAATAAAAATCGTTTCGTAAACTCCTTCAACTCATGTGGTTGTTAGAGGTCACATCCCAATTAAAATAAACTTTTTTAAATCCCTGTAAACTAGGGGGCTTGGACATGAAGATATCAAGACTACACTTAGCACGTATTCGCATTTATATCCAAATGTAATTTTGAAATTACAAATAATATAAGCAGTTTATAGTATTAAATTCGTATCACTAATCAAAAAAGCTTGGCAGAAACATTATAAGGCTCTCCAAGCTTTTTCCAGTTGCTATTTTATTATTCCTACTCAATCGTTGCAGGTGGTTTTGATGTTTTACAACCCACTTTCTATGGCTGAAACAATTGCCCGTAATCTATTCACGGCACTTTTTCCATGGGCTAACATATAGGTGGAGTTCTCGGATGCAGATGCTTTGCTTACTAGAATAAGTATGCCTATTTCTTGTTTTGAAAGAATATCAAAAACATCCATCAATTCTTCCAAAGTAGGAGAAATAGCAGTTGCCCTAAGCAAAAGGTATAAATCACGCGCAGAAAGATTACCCAATAGTTCTTGTTCCTGTCTAAACTGAGAAATAACAAGCGTAATAATATCCATCTGTCGCCTTTTTGCTTCCATAAGTCCATCGAGTTTTGAAAGCCCATCTGGAACTTGAAAAATATATGCTATTTCATCTAATGATAATCCCAAGGCATGGGTACTGCGAGCCACTTCAATTAATTCCTCAACTGTGATAAGAGCAAACTTTTTCTTGCGGGCATGATTTCGTATTGTATCGCCACTAAAACTAGCCCCAACGATAGCAACATAATCTGCATTATTTTTTTCTTTATGCATATCAATTGCTACATCACTTATATCGCTATGAGATACAGTTCCCGAACTCTTAGATTTACCGTCAGCAATAGCAATTATATTTTTTCCTTCGCTATCTTTCCAACGAATAATTACATCTGTGTCGCCAGCACCACCAATACGTTTAGCATCGAAGCCCATGTAACAGAATGTTTCGGCAATAGACTCTTCAAAAGCCACCCCCGAAGCTTTTCCAAATGCCATAGGATCCTTTGAAGATTCACCTAATCGATCAAATAATTCATCAGCCATTGTTCGCTCAGGCTTTGCAGCAACAACTGGTTCCTTTGATTCATCCGCATTTGTTTCACCTTCGATGTTAAATACCTCATTAGACAACGGTAAACGGGAAACAAACTGTTTGCCCAATGAGGTCGCTTTCAAGTGCAAATATCGTGGTTCTTCCAGCAAACCTGCTTCAAGCAAAAAGCCAGCAATCCATCTAGCTTTTTCCGTATTGAGTCCATAGTTTTTTGCTTGTGCATAAATATCATTTCGAATCGAATCATTTTCGGCAGCTTGAATCATTTCCCCTACAAAGCGCATATGGCAGTGGAGAATTCTTATGAAATCCAAATCATTTCCGGTTTCACACCACGCTTTGCTTGCTGATGTCGCAATATAAACGTTGCGGCCAACTTCTTCTAAAAGCCCAGCAGCTTTTAAAAAAGGCAACATTGACTCAACACTGCTCGTTTTTAAACTAAATTCATCTTCAACGAATTTAAATAAATCTGCTCTAGAGACACGTTCAAGCGCAAATTGAACAATAATCCTCAAATTATTGATTCGATTCGGACTAGGCACCCAAATGTTATATGTACTGCGCTTTTTGTGATCATCAGGAATATCGAACAGATGCTGTAAAAGTGAAGCAATCTCTTCAGGAGGTTCTGCAATAACAATATCGCTTGAATCAGACTCAAGTAAATCTAAAACATCTGCTGTCACAAGTCGCCAATCGTTGATAGCGCTCTGACCTTCAGGTGTTAATCCCCATTTTCGATTGCCTACGTCTTGTATCAAACCAAGAACTTCAAGCCAATCCATTCTACGTCTAGTATTGCTGAGATTAGCCCAACTCAAGCAAAAAGTTTCACATAATTGCTTGTCAACCTCTTCGATTCTTTTGGCGTATGTCTGTAAAAACACTAATACTTCGCCAAAAAGACGAACTTTATCTTGTATTAAATCGGCCAAATGTCTTTTTGATGAATTATTATAAAATGAACGGCCTGTTTCAGTTAAGCTCAAAATCCCGGCTCGATTACTGACTAGCCCCATACTTTTCAAAAAAGATGCATAAGAACGCCAAGTGTAAGTTTCTGATACGCCATTTATGTCTGGATGTGAATCTAAATCTGTGGCTAAATTATCAGCAACTAACCTTATAAGTTCTTTAATAAGATAGTACCAATCTTGTTTGCTACCTCTAATGTCGGGAATTGCCCAACCTTTTTTTCTCCACTCTATCTTTTGTTGCTGTAAATCTTCAATAAACATACAAAAACCTCCTTTCGGAATGTTATTCTTGAATAAATTATATTATGGTTTCAATATTATTTTTGCCCTTCGTGTTGCAGGGCCATGCAACGTAATAATTCAAATGCCCGAAAACCATTGATTTCCAAGGGTTTTCGGGCATTTGTTTGACAGTCCGTATTATTCCCACTCAATCGTTGCTGGTGGCTTAGAAGTAATGTCATACAATACGCTCACCAACCCATGATACATAAAGATTTTGCTCAATTTATCAAAACAGAAAAATTTGTTATATTCATGTAATTTCTGTCCTCAATTGTAGCAGTTGAACCCCTGTTTTACAACGTTATTATTTTAATAATGGACAAGTCGTTCAATATGAAAGGCGGTGTTATGCGTGTAGTGGGACTGGGTTACATTAGTATATAGAACACTAATTTGATGTTAAGGCAGGGGCTATCCCTATGCTTTCATCTAACATCATTTGACGTTCTCACAGCCCAGTTATATGATGAGTTAAATCCAATAACTGTTGTTGAATTAATTCGTTTTAAAAATAAAATTGTTCCTATTACTTTCTTGAGCATTATGGGAGAAAAAGAAAATGATTTAGAAGTTTTATCTGATTCTCACTCCATAATGTTTTCTTATCTTGTAGTTACATTGAATAAGCATATCATAGAGCCATAAGTATATTGTTTCTACTGTTATATCTTCTAGGTAAGTTACAGCGATAGTCTTGGCAAAATTGGATAGCACCGTATCATAGTCTTTAAGTGTTCGGGGACGATAACCACTCACTTGCATCTGATAATCTGTTATTAATGCTTCTTCAAAGGCTTCAACCACGCTGTAGGCATTTTCTCTCCCTTAATACAAGCTGTTATCCCTGGGGTAGATAAATTGAAGTCTCCATCAAATAATCCCGACTTTTTGGTCATAAAAAAAATCCTCCATTCAATTGAATTGGAAGATAATTTCGGTACGCTAATCACGGAATTTCTTAAGGTAATAAAAAAGGGATTCTGCACCAATGACCGAAGCCCTGACCGAATCCCTAATTTCTCTCAAACCCTTATCCCTAAAGGCCTGAAACCTGCTTTTTAGACGTCCCAGGAGGGATTCGAACCCCCGACCGACGGCTTAGAAGGCTGTGGTAACAGGTTTTTACGCTTTTATACATTACTATAAAACCTGTATTTATAGCTTTTTATCAATCGATAGATTAAAAACTTATTGAATCTTTCCCTCTATTTATACGTTTTTAGATTTATTTGGGCACCTGTTGGGCACCTATCTTTAATCCTTCAATGATACATGATATGCAGTGCTTCAACCTGCTTCACCATCATTGAAACAGCCTTGTACATTACTGGCTCAAACGATCTGCGATGTGGAATAGCTGTGTGTATTGTTGCCATGACCTCACCTGTTTTTGCATAATAAAAAGAACACCATTAAATACTTTTTTGGTGTTCTTGAGTTATAAACTATAAAATACCCTTATTTTTTAAATCATCTCGGTTAATGTAAGTATCTCCGTTGTAAATTTTAAATCGTATTCCATTAAAAGTATTTTCAACATCTTTTTCATTATCCAGATAATCTATGGGCATATCTGGAACTTCGTATATTACATTTTCAACAGTGCCAGTAAGATTGCTAGTTTTAAAGAAGGCCATTATGAAAACGGTTTGATTCCCTACTCGTTTTGCATGTGTAGAGAATTCAATTCCCTCTGAATTCATTTGAAACTCTTTCAATGAAATCCAAAATTTATGCTCAATTCCAGCTTTCGATTCATTGGGTTCTATGTTTTCTAAATCTATATCAATCAATTGATATCTATCCCGAACATTAATACCTTCTTTAACTTCTAGATATCTATCAACTATTCTAGAGGCTTCTTGTGAATATATACCTTGGGTTAACCAATCCTGGTATGTTTCACCGAATGTTTTTGCTAACCAATCTTGATTTATTATACCGCCATTCTGCCCCAATAACCCCTCTAGAGTAGTAATATCTGAGAAAAAACTATATATTTGACTTCTTGTATGAGTATAAGTTTCTCCATCGTATTTCCAACTGATTTTCTCTTTCAAATCTTTTGGCTTTAAATCTTCATAGGTAACACTGTAAGAAGAATAGTTTCCAGTATAGTAAATAGAATAATAATTTTCATATGGATAGCCAATTAACTTTTTATAACCAGAAAATTCCCCTGTTCCATTGACTTCATAAATTTTCCCGAAATCAATACTATCTATATCTATAATAGAATCAAACTGAGTTGAAACGTTTGCTTGTTTGTCAATTATAGCTATGTCTGTATCGATTAAAATGCGCTGGGTGGCACTATCCCATTTAACATCGTGCCCTAAATATTCAGAAATAACGCGTAAAGGCACATAAGTACGATTCGATATTACTTGTGCAGGCGCGATCAAATTTACAACCTTAGCATCTACTAATGCACTATTTTTCCCGATTTCTAAAATTATTTTATGACGATCTTTTACAATTTCTACTTGCTGTTTTGATTGATTCCATTTTGTTTCGCCTTTTAAAGCCGTATTGATAGCACGTATCGGAACTAATGTACTTCCATTAACAACTTTTGGTTGCACGTCCATTTCAACTTTTTCATTTTGGTAAAATACTTCGATTGCGAAAGTTGTAGTAGATATACTCAGTGTTATAACTACAGTGAATACAATTATTAAAATTTTTTTCATAATACCCCTCCTTACACTAATATACCTAAAATGGAGATATTTAACTATGGTTTTTACATAAACATCACTCCTCCCATTCAAAAAACACCCTTTTACGGGCAGTTCATTTTTAAAGGATGCTTTAATAAATTATCGTATATTTATTTGCACTTTATCTTCTTCTTTCTCCATGAAGATACTTATATTTTCTGATGCCTCCACTACTTTATCCGGCATTTCGATAGCAACAAAACCTTTAACAGTTGATAAAGGGCGCACATTTTCATGATGTAAATCACCATCCATTAATGTTACTGAAACTTCATAATCATATTTGTCATTATAAACAGCTTTTAGTGACGCTCCATCCCTTTGTTTCATTAACTCATCAGCTTCTGTTCCATTGTTAATTACGTTAAAATTCAATATTAAAAACTTGTTACCTTCATTAGCTTTAGTTGATACCCGTTCTTTTACAATAGTCTTGTTAAATTCAAATGACTCCAAAGTAACTTCCCAATCTTCTAATTTAAAAGTTTCCCCAATTTCTTTTAGTTCGAATTCTTCATTTTTTTGTTCTATCTTCGATTCCTCTTCAATTTTTTCATCTATTTTATCTCTACTTGTATCATTGGTTGATGAGTCACTTATAGGGTTATTTCCACACCCAGATAAAAACAGACAAAACATAAATAGATAAATTATTAATTTTTTCATTAAAATCCCTCCTAAAAACGATATAGAGATATTTCCTTATATTCTTAATTAATATAGAAAAAGCACCCATTAGGTGCTCTTGAACTTACTTATTTTTATTTTCATTTAAATCATCAGGATAAACAATAGTGTCAAATACTTCTCCATTTGATTCATCTTTAAAATTTACTGAGACTTTATAATCATCAACTTCTGCACCGTTAAATAATTGATAGTACATGCCTGCTAAACCAAGCCCAAAAGATGCAATTGCATCGAAACTACCTTCAAACTTTTCTTTATTTACTGTGAGTGTAAACTCAGAAAAAGATTTGTTATATGCCACATCATTTATAGAAACAAAATCTTCGCTTGTTTTAAGCTCTTCTACACTTTTTACAATTCCTTCTTTTAATTCCTTCATCATCTCTTTGTGCTCGGATTTAGACATTTTATAAGTTAAAGAACCATCATCATTCTTAATGACTTCCTTAATTCCACTATCTTTTGCCTTAGAAATAATAGAATCTATGTCTTGCCCCTCATATAATGTAGCTGGTATTGTAACTTCAACATTTAAAAGTCCTTTATCAACTTTTAATGGTTCTTCTGATGCTTTATCAGCACCATCTGTTTTCTTACCACTATCATCACTCTGGCTACAAGCTACTAACAAAATACCTAACAGTAATGTAAGTGATAAAATAAGCATTTTTTTCATTTGTTCAAACTCCCTTCCCCACCAATATACATGGATAATGGAGGAAATTCTATTATTATTTTCATATTTCTACATTTTTCACTCTTTTCAATGAAAAAACACCCTCAAATAAGGACTTATATTCAATCACAAAAAACACCTCAAAGATTCTGGCTATATATTCATAGCCAGTGAATCCTCAAGGCGTTCCCGTAGGTATAATTAATTCTAGTTTTTAGTTACTAATACTTGATCAGCTTTAACCCATTCTGCGCCTAAATTGTACCAACCATCTTTAGCTGCATGTACTTTATAAGTTCCTGGTGCTAATTGACGTTTAATTGCTCCATTAGGAGAACTATAGGTATTAATAGTAGATGTAACAGTTGCATGGTGGTTAGCAATAGTTCCATAAGCATGGTGAACATAACCAGACCCTACATTATAGAATAGAGTTCCATCAGCTGCATATTCTCTTTGACCATACACTTTGTATTTTCCACCAGCTTCAAGTTGACCGATAATTTCATATCCAACATTTTTAAACACATTTGCTTTCTGAGTAATTGTAATCGTTGCCCAAGTTCCATCATAAGTATGGTAGCTAACTGTTGGTTTGTCCCCGTTTAAATAAGGCATAGGGTCTACAGCCTCTGATTGAGACACTCGTGCTTTTTCATATATTTCAAAGTGCACGTGTTGACCAGTTGAACTCCCACTGTTCCCCATAACACCAATTTTATCACCTTGATTTACAGTTTGACCAACAGAGACACTAATAGATTGTAAATGAGCATAAAGTGTATCATATGTTTTCCCATTAATACTGTGTCGAACTATTACATAGTTTCCATAACCACCATTACATGTATTACCGATAGAACCATTATTAGAACAACCACCAACGGCTTTGTTAATCACACCCGCAGCAGAAGCGTGCACCGGTACATTGGAGCTACTATTTGCAATGTCAACTCCATAATGCATTGAACCACTTCTCATGCCATAAGGGCTTGTATAAATACCTTCAGCTGGTTTTATAAATACCTGTTTCATCAAACATTCTCCTTTTTTGCTTTCTATATTTTAGTAGTATTAGATTGAATACTATATTGATACTCTTTAATTAAGTAATTACCAAAAATATATACTGAAATTAATAGGGAATTAATAGAATAAGCCCATTACCAATTAAGCTAATGGGCTTAAGCTTTTTAATTTATTTCTTCTATAACTTAGGGATTCTTTTTGTATTAATTCAGTGTTGTTATACCACTGTTCATGGCTCCAGCTAAGCCTTGAAGGATACGTGATGCACCAGCTTCTGCTTTCACACCAGTATTAGTTGTAACAATGTTATATGGAAGTGCTGTTGAACCTGCATGGTTAGCAATTGCAGAAGTCAAATTACCAGAAGTCATCAATGTGTGACCACCATACCAAGCTGTTGTGTAAAGGTAAGCTGTTACTGAAGCTGGGTCACCGTTTTGTTCTACGAGAATATTGTACTGTAAATTAGAGTTAGCAATATATTTTGCTTCAGGAATACTCTTAGAAGTGAAGTGTTGATAACCCGCTAAAGCATAACCAGACGTTGGAGCAGATGAACTACCCGGTTCTTTTGAACCTCCAGGAGCTGCGTTTGGACTACCTTGCATAAAGTTAGGAAGACCAATTTCGAACGAACGACCTTCGTTTAAAATTTGAGTGTTGTAGTAGTTCATGATTTCAGCTGCTGTTTGTTGACAAACGTGAGAACTTAAAGCTACTACATTTTTGAATTGAGGAACTTTTGTAGTTAAACCTAGTTCAGCAATTCGGTAAGCACGAGCTGCTAGGTTAAGCCCCCAGATAACAAATGCGTTGTAACCAGAAGAAGGGAAGTATCCACGCATTTGGTCAATATTACCACCGTTATCACCGGCACGACCTGCGCCAATGTTTACGCAAAGTTCAGTTAAACCGTTGTATACACGAGAATTACCATATGATTGACGTAGACGTGTACACATTTGCGTGAACCAAGCGCTTAAGTCCGAATAGATTGCATTACCAGCACCATTAATAGCAGCATTGATAAAGTGAACTGCCCCTAAACCAAGAACCGTACCATTAAGTGCTGTAGTAGCATGTTTTGCACCCGCTAATGAACCAACACTAACTGTTACGCCATTACCATTTGATAAGTTTACGTTTTTGTAACCAGCTTCAGCCTTAATACGATTGTAGAAGTTGCTAACATAACTAGTAAGTAGTGTACGAAGTTCAGTTTGAGTTACTGGGTTAGATGAACTAGCTTGTGTATATGAAGCCATATTAGCTTCTTTTGCTAGAGCTAATGCTGCATAAGCTCCTAAAGCTAAAATTGGGTTTTCTGGACCAATATTGTTTGGGTTAGCTGGATTAATAAATGATTTGTAGTTGATTAAAATCCGGTGAATACGAGTCAAGATTTGACTACGAACTGTGGCAGAAGATGCATTAGAGTAAAGTGATGTCAAGAATAGCAATTGACTTCCAGCACGTTGACGTGTAACTCCTGCTGATTTCTTTAATGTACCAAAAATATCATGGAAGTTAGTTTTTGATCCTGAATCTGCTGCCAAACGTAATGCACCATCTCCCATAAGGTTAGTAAAGATTTTTTCTGCTTCTGTTTTGACTGTAAATGCCAAAGAAATCATCCCCTTTATATTTTATAGAAAGCTAACTTCACTAAGAACATTTGTTCTTGTTTTAACTATAGAACAAATGTTCTTATTTTTCAAGGGAATATATTTATTTTAAGGAAAATAAATGAATTATTTATTGAATTCATATACTAGTACTAGTATAATTAAAGTATAGAAAGGAGGTGAACAAAGTGGATTATGATAAGGTTTTAGCTTATCTAGTCGCAGTCGCTACAGTAATTAATTTGCTGACAGGCTCAGCAAAAATATTCAAGACATGCGAACAGGTAAGCAAAATAAAAAGCGACGCCCCTCTACCAAAGGAAAACGTCGCAAGTAAGCTGTGAAGGAGGTTTGCGCCTCCTTCCCTATAATCTTATCACATCCATTGTATTATGAAAAATATCGGATATGTAGCTGCTTTAGCATTAGCCTTGTATATCTTAACTGACATGGTTGACTGGAGTGAACCAAAGTTTTTTGATGACTTCATGATTGTGACTTACTCACTATGTCTAATTTTAGTAATATTCAACATCGTAATGTATTTCAAGAAAAGGAAGGATTAAAAATGGATAAAAATTCACAAACCGAAGCTAATAAACGTTGGCAGGAGAAGAACAAAGAGCGTTCAAAATATATTAGCGCGCGATCAAGAGCACGTAGCTTTATTAAAAACCACGCTTTAGAGGAAGACTTAGACGAGTTTATGGAATTGATTTTAGAACGCAAACAAATATTAAATGAGATGAAAACAGACCAAGATGGCTTGTAGCTGTCTTGGTTTTTCTTGTTCTGTAGCCACATTTACAATTCTTTTCTATACTATTAAAAGCTCATTTTCAATACAAAAAAGAGCACCAATTTTGGCACTCTAAAGACTCGTAAATCTTCTTTCGTTATTGGAGAGATTGTAATAATTTGAATTAAATAAGTTTGCATTAGGTTCATTAGTGACCTCCAAAGAGATATATTTTTGCTCATCATTCTTTTCATAAGCAAAAATTAAATACTTTTCTATAACAGTGCTCGTTTTTTCTTTTGCTCGCCCACCAATTATAGCACCTAAGGAACCAAAAAGATTATCCCCTGCTATAGCTCCTCTAGCACTACTTACCCAACTTTTTTGAATCTCAACATCTGTTTCTATTAGAATATCGGTAACTTTATTTATATCTAACTCGATTGTGTCCTGAGCCCTTTCAAAAATGACTTTATCTGTGCATCTGTAAACAAATATTTCAGCACCTTCAGCAATCGGTAAAACAGCGATGCTGCTATTAGTACTGTTTGAAGAAAAAATGAAGCAAAATAAGGATTTTTATTTTAGTGATATTGAATCTATTACATTAAATCACCTTTTTCCACGATGGAAAGATAATTATGCTAAACAACATTATAGTGCACGATCATTTCATGATAACTGTACGTATTTAGAGAAACGCATTCTTACTATTTTTGGTGATATCAAATTAAAGTAGATGTAGTGTTTTTTGTAGGTGATTTACAGAAGAAAAAACGAAGATTAGACGGCAAAGAAAGCGAGTTAGCCCCTTCCACTATTCATAATATTTACAAGGCGTTCGCTAGTATTATGAATGTAGCAGTTGAGTGGAATTTAATCGAGGAGAGTCCTTGTAAAAATATAAAGCTACCAAAACTCAAATATGAAGAAGGTAAGGCCTACAGCGAGGAACAAGTTAAATGATTGTTTGAACGATTAAATAATAGAGAGACTGCTGAAAAACGGTTGTTAGTTGAACTAGCCGTGGTAAGTGCTGTTCGACAAGGTGAACTAGTTGCCATTGAAGAAAAACATTTAAACGTCGAAAACAATACCTTATTAATAGAACAAGCTTTAGTTAATTTAACTGGAGATGGAATTATCGTAAAAGAAACAAAAGGTAAAAGAAAACGAGTAGTTACTATTCCTTCCAATATTATGAATGATTTAGTAACGCTTGCTGCAGTGAAAAAATATCAACTAGAAGAGGCTGGCGATGAACGAGTATGGGAAGGACATACTTTTCTTTTTTCAAATGAGTTTGGTAAACCTTATCGACCAGATTCAATAAGTCAGTGGTGGGATCGTTTTATGAAAAAGAATCCCGATTTACCTAGATTTCGTTTTCACGATTTAAGACACACTTCTGCTACCCTCTTAATTCATGCTGGTGAACATCCAAAAGTCATTCAATCTAGATTAGGTCATTCTAATATCACAACTACCATGAATACTTATGGACATCTTTTACAAGAAACGGATCAGCGAGCAAGTTCCCACTTTGATAAACTTTTTGAAGAAAAAGATTGATTTGGGCACCTATTGGGCACCAAACAAAGAATTATACATTCTTGCATAAAAATAAAAAGCCTTACAACCGTTGTGGCTGTAAGGCTTTTATTGACGTCCCAGGAGGGATTCGAACCCCCGACCGACGGCTTAGAAGGCCGTTGCTCTATCCAGCTGAGCTACTGAGACATGATGTCGTTTCTTATGTATTCCATAGGAAGGACAATATTTATTATATGTACTTTATAGCATAATGTCAACATTAATTTTACTATGCAGGCAAGGTTTGCCTCATATTTTTTATCATATGTTGCTACAGCATCCATTATACCATTTCTTCACCCTCTTAACAGGACGGATAGCAAAATATTTGCTACACTATTGGCGATAAAAAAGTAGGAGGTTTGTGGATGTTTAAAGATTTAGTCGTTATTGTCACAGGTGGTGCACAAGGGATTGGTAAGGGTATTACGCTTGCATATGCACAACAAGGTGCAAAAGTGGTGATTGCTGATTTGAATGCAGGCTTAGGTCAACAGTTAGAACAGGATATGCTTGCTCAAGGCTACTCTGCATTATTTGTGCCAACGGATGTGACAAAGGAACAGGATATCATCAATTTAATGCAGCGAGCTGTTGAGCAATATGGGACCATTCATATTTTAATTAATAATGCTGGGAAGTTCCAGCATCAATCTCCCTATGAGGTGACGTTTGATGAGTGGCAGGATTTGTTGCAGACGAATTTAACGGCTACCTTTTTCTGTGCCAGGGAGGCTGCAAAAGTGATGCGGCATAATGCAAAGGGTGGTTCCATTGTTTCGCTGGCCTCAACGCGAGCTGAAATGTCAGAGCCTCATACAGAAGCTTATGCGGCTACAAAGGGTGGTATCATAGCGTTAACACATGCTTTAGCGCGATCTTTAGGGCCAGATCAAATTACAGTGAATTGTATTTCACCTGGGTGGATTGAAACAGGTGATTACGAGGCACTACGGCCAATCGATCATGCGCAGCATTTGTCAGGAAGGGTTGGTCTGCCTGAAGATATTGCACAGGCTTGTCTCTATTTAACAAACCCGATCAATAACTTTGTGACAGGTATTAATCTTACAGTTGATGGTGGCATGACGAAGAAAATGATGTATGAAGCGTAATTTTGTTGTCTCTTCTTTTCTTTCTTGTTCTTCATACTCCGAGATTCCTTAGAGTATGCTACTGTAGGAGAAAGAACAAGAAGGAGTGAAGCCTTGTACCCCTATTCAAATGGTTTTTCATTAAGCCAGCTGTATCATGCTCCCTATACGCAGTATACGGCTCCGATTCGTCACTTTTTACAGTCAAATGATTACCGACGCTGTATTAGTAAAGGCGAAGCAGACTTTATGGCTATGAACCGCTTACTTTGGATGGAGCATGTGAATTGGACACGGATGACTATTATAAGCATTGTGTTTAATTTGCCTGATTTACCCTTTGTGCAGCAGCGTTTGCTACGCAATGCAACCGATTTAGGGAATTGTTTACGCCCCTTTTATGGTGACTCCGTGGCGGATCGTTATGCAGCTTTAATTAAAGAGCATCTGGTAATTGCGGCTCAATTAGTGACAGCTGCTGCGAAAGGTGACGCTACCACAGCGGAAGCTAAAGAGAGGGAATGGTATCGTAATGCAGATGATATTGCTTTCTTTTTGCATACAATCAATCCATACCTAACTAGAGAGGCCGTACAAAAAATGTTTTATACGCATTTAGCTTTAACGAAAAATGAAGCTGTCACGATGATACAAAAAGATTATCAGGCTGATGTAGAGGTATTTGATGAAATTGAAGCAGAGGCACTTGCGATGTCAGATATGATAGCCAGCGCCATCGTTATGCAATTTTGTTACCTCTTTTAATGCAAAAATCTTGATGGATTTATGATCATTTTATGCTCAACTGCTGGAGGAAAAACTCTCGCTGTTTTGTTTTTAGCATAATGAGCACGAGGCTGCATGCCCTGAAGTTTCCCCTTCATAAAAGAGGCTAATGTATTGCTTTCAATCGTTACGTTGGCTCTTTTTAATTCCCATGGGGAGTGGTGAATATCAATGCGAAAAAGTGTATCCTTCCATTTCGCCCATGAATGGTAGCGCTCTACAATCCATCGGTCAAAATTAGTATTGGTCTTGTCTCCTATTGTATAAATAACCCTCAATCTTTCGTCACATGCTTTGTAATGGCTTGTGTATGAATAGTGATTCCCTCTTTGTTTTACTAGGATGTTGGAATGGCGATATGGCAAGCTACCTATTGCCGTAATTTTTGATAAGAAATTATTCGTCACATCTAAATGAAAAAAATAGATGCCTTTCATGCCGTTATACTCCACATATGTTCGGACATTCAATTGTAAATAGGTATTCATCCCCGGAAGAGGTGGTAGAAAGCGTAGCCGATGTCGATAAACTTTAAAAACTACAGCACTAAGCCAGGCATTTTGTTCAAAGAGATCGAGCTTCAGTTCTTTAGGTACATGTTTTTCAAGTTCTTGAGGGGCTATCGGCCAATGTAAAAATAGAACATCTTGCCATGTTTGAGTCATCATCCACATAGTAAAACTCCTTTCTAATCACTAGTTTTTCCTAGAAAGGAGTTCTTCAAACAAACGGTCTATTGATTTTGCTCAGCAGACTCTATTTCGACATAACGATAATATAAGTTTCGTAATTCAGATTCTTTATATAAGCCTAAATGACTTTTAAATTGAGGATGAACCATTATTCCATGAGCACGTAAAACTTTGACAAACCAACCCTTTGAATACTTATGCACCGACCTTATTCTCCTTTATTTTTATTCATACATAGAATATGCGTTTGAATACGGTAGAGTGCCTTTATACAAATAAAAAACGAGAGAATAAATAACTCTCGTTTTTTACTTATGTGCCACAAAACGTACGATATGGTTGATTAGTGTGTTCAGGTAATGAAGCGTATTCTTGTTGTTCTTTCGCATGAGCATAAGGCTGAGCTAGGACTTTTAGTAGGTTGTTCATCACACTATAATCGCCTTGTTCTACAGCCGCTTCCAAAGCTTCTTCTACCCTGTGGTTACGCGGAATAACAGCTGGATTATGTTGGCGCATTAATTGTTGTGACATGTCTTTGTTTTGCTGCTGTCTTGCTAATCGAGCTTGCCATTTGTGATACCAGTCCTTAAAAGCTGGTGCGTTAAATAATGGGGAATCCTCCAATTGCTCAAACGATAAGGCGATAAATGTATTCGTATAATCTGCTTGATATTGCTGCATAAGCTGAAGAAGCTCTTCAACAAGCTGGATGTCTTCTTGCTCCTCATTAAAAATGCCTAGCTTTGCACGCATTCCTTTCAACCAATTTTCTACATATAATTTTGGATACTGTTGTAGCGTTTCTTGTGCCAGTTGAATGGCTTTTTCTTGATCATCATCAATTAAAGGTAGTAAGGACTCTGCTAAGCGCGTTAAATTCCAGCCACCGATATTGGGCTGATTTCCATAAGCATAGCGTCCTTGGTGATCAATCGAGCTAAACACAGTCGCAGGATCATAGATGTCCATGAATGCACAAGGACCATAATCAATGGTTTCACCGCTAATGGTCATATTATCGGTGTTCATGACGCCATGGATAAAGCCCACTAACTGCCACTTTGCTATAAGGGAGGCTTGTTTCTTTATGACTTCATTTAACAAATAAAGATAACGATTTTGATTGCCAATATTAGCTGAGTAATGTCGTTCTATTGCATAATCAGCTAAAAGCTGTAGCTCCTCATCTGTCCCCCATTGCGCAGCATATTGAAATGTCCCTACCCGCAAATGACTACTTGCAACTCTTGTGACAATAGCGCCTGGTAGTTCCGTTTCTCGAATAATCATTTCACCTGTAGTGACTACTGCTAGACTACGTGAAGTTGGAATCCCTAGTGCAAACATCGCTTCACTAATAATATACTCCCTTAGCATTGGACCTAATGCGGCTCGCCCATCTCCACCCCGAGAATAAGGTGTTCTACCTGATCCTTTTAGAGCAATATCATACCGTTCCTTTTGGGGTGTGATTTGCTCCCCATATAATAGAGCCCTACCATCACCTAGCATATTAAAATGACCAAATTGATGCCCTGCGTAAGCCTGTGCAATCGGTTCGCCACCTTCTGGGATTGTATTACCAGCTAAAACGGCTAATGCTTCCTCACTCTTTAAAGCCTGAATGTCTAACCCAAGTGAGGCTGCAACTGATTCATTTAATAAGATCAATTTTGGTGAACGAACAGGATTTAACGATATGTCGGAATAAAAAATACTTGGTAGTTGAAGGTAACTATTATCAAAATGCCAGCCAATTGTTTTTTTCATGTTTTCTCCTTTATTGCCTTTACGATTTATTTTTGCTATTTCAGCATGAATCATTCATAGGCAATTTTACCATTATCAGTAGCCCAAATAAAAATCCGCATACTTTACTAGTTATGCGGATTTTCTCTATTATTGTCGATCAAATGTATATGTAGCCATACATTGATTATCATCTGTCATGCAATCAACTTTAAAAGATGTCGCATTGATTTCCACAACAGCAAAGCTTTTCTCTTTACGACCACGTGGTTTTAATAAGCTGCCTGGATTTAAAAATAGGATATCATCCATCATTTCGGCACCAAGAATATGTGAATGACCAAAGCAAACGATCTGTGCACCTACTTCTTTAGCACGATAGGATAATGATAAGATGGAATTTTTCACATTGAATAAATGACCGTGTGTCACAAAAATCTTTACATCATGGACCATGAACATTTCTTCTTCAGGGAAAGCCTTCTCACGATCACAGTTTCCACGTACTTTTTTCAATCCTTCTAATGCCTCATGTGAATAGGGAAGTTCACTATCTCCACAATGAACCACAATATCTATTTCAGGATAAAAACCTTTAACCTTTTCGATGACATGGCTGTCACCATGTGTATCGCTCATAACAAGCATTTTCATGGATATCACCTCTTATTTGATAAGATTCGGTAATTGCTCCTTTAACTTGCGAATTGCATTGCCTCGGTGAGAAATAGAACCCTTTTCCTCTGGTGAAAGCTCAGCCATCATTCGATTTAAGCTTGGCACAAAAAAGATTGGATCATAGCCAAAGCCATTCGTTCCACGCTTTTCATGGGCAATGACGCCTTCACATGTACCAAATACCGTTGTTGTTGCGAAATCAGGTCCTGCAATTGCAATACAGCAGCAAAAACGTGCTGTACGTTTGTCATCTTCGACACCTTGTAAATTTTCTAACAGTTTAATCATGTTTGCTTCATCGTCATGGTCACCAGCATAGCGAGCGGAGTACACACCTGGCTCACCATTTAATGCATCTACTGCTAAACCACTGTCATCTGCAATAACAATGGTATTAAGCTCCTTCGCCAATGCTTCTGCTTTTAAGATGGCATTTTCTTCGAATGTTGTTCCTGTTTCTTCTATTTCCATATCTGGTGCCACTTCAAACATTGTTACGACTTCATAACCAAGTGGTCCAAATAATGCTTCAAAATCTTTTGCTTTTCCTTTATTTTTTGTGGCGATGACTACTTGTTTCATATTATTGATTCCCTCCAACTTTGTGTGCCAGTTCACCAAGCGTTATTTTTTGAAGATCAACTAATTGTTGTATGCCTTTTTCACCTAATGCTAACAATTCATTTAGTTCTTCACGAGAAAAAGTAGCTTCCTCACCAGTACCTTGTAATTCAACAAATCGTCCTGCGCCTGTCATCACAATGTTCATATCAACAGCTGCAGCCACATCTTCTACATAATTTAAATCAAGAATAGCGCCTTGTTCTTCAACGATCCCAACACTTGTAGCTGCTAAAAAGTCTATTACTGGGAATTTTTCAAATGGCTTTTCTTCAGCAAATTTAGCAATGGCCTGTGTCATGGCAACAAATGCTCCCGTAATGGATGCTGTACGAGTACCGCCATCCGCTTGAATGACATCACAGTCAATCCATACAGTACGTTCGCCTAGCGCCTCTAAATCGACTACAGCACGCAATGCACGCCCAATCAAGCGCTGAATCTCCATTGTACGACCATTGACTTTCCCACGAGAGGATTCACGTGGTGTACGTTGAGCGGTTGCACGAGGCAGCATGGAATACTCGGCAGTAATCCACCCTTTCCCTTGCCCACGTAGAAAACCAGGTACCTTGTCTTCAATCGTTGCGGTGCAAATTACTTTTGTATTGCCTACTTGAATTAATACGGAGCCTTCAGGGTGTAATAGATACTCACTATCTATTTTCACAGGTCGTAGCCCATCTGCATTTCTACCATCATATCTTGTCATATATTTCGTTCCTCCTAAAAACTTTCGCGCCCTCATCTTATCATAATTTGTGCCATCAAAAAAGTACTCGGTGGCTTATGTACAATGCTAAAAACGGCAAAAATCAGCCTAGCCTGTTGCTAAGCTGATTTTTTATTTTAATGTGATACGTTTTATGTCGAGAGTACCTTGCTCTAACCAATTCTCAGCAATCGAACGGAAAATTGGGACAGAACCAGTTGCAAAAAATCTATGAGCAGGCACCGCATTTGCATTTGCTAAAGTGCCATTATACGCTAACATTTCCTGTACATCCTTTGCTGTTTCCTCCGCAGAAGATAAAACATTCACATCTTCTCCGACAACAGCTTCAATTTGTTTTTGTAAAATAGGATAATGTGTACACCCTAAAATAACCGTATCAAATTGTCGATTTTTCAACGGCTTTAAGCCTTCTGCTATTAAATTATTTGCAAAGTCACCTTTATATTCGCCACTTTCTACAAGTGGTACGAATGTGGGACAAGCTAGTGGAATAATATGTGTTGACGTATTGAGTGACAATAAGGCTTCTTCATACGCCCCACTTTTAATTGTTCCTTCTGTTGCAAGCACAACGACTTCATGTCGCTTCGTTTTTTTTACAGCTGCACGTGCGCCAGCATTGATAACACCTAGTACTGGAAAAGGCATATTTCTTTGTAAACTTTCGAGTGCTACTGCAGTCGCTGTATTACAAGCTATAACGAGCATCTTAACATTCATTTTTTCGAGTGCTTTTGCCATTTGCCAAGTAAAATTCCGTACTTCCTGACGACTTCTTGGACCATACGGACACCTTGCTGTATCGCCAATATAATAAATCGTTTCGTTTGGCAATCGCTTCATGATTTCTTTTGCTACGGTTAAACCGCCTACTCCTGAGTCAATAACGCCTATCGGGGCATTCATACTTTCCGCCTCAATCCTGTTTCATGTGTACATGTAGTTTTTCTAAATAGCTTGATAATTGCGCGACTTCTTGTTCATTAAAACCAACAAGCATCTCTTGCAAATATTGCTGTCTTTTTTCAATTACTTCTTGAATGATACGTTCGCCCTTTTCGAGAAGATGAACGACAACGACACGGCGATCATTTTCATCACGCACACGCTTGACTAATTCATTTTTCTCCATTCGGTCCACTAAATCTGTTGTCGTGCTAAAAGCTAAATATAAACGGTTTGATAATTCGCCAATTGTAATATCACCAAGCTCTTCTAACCACTGTAATGCAACAAATTGTGGCGGCGTAATCGCATAATCGGAAACAATTTCTCTTCCCTTTTGCTTCACGATGGCCGCTATATAGCGTAATTCCTTTTCAACCGTTGCAACGGTTTCAGGTGAGTGCTTTGTTACTTCATCCGACATATAACTATTTCACTCCTAAAAATACGTTGAATAGTTCTATTTTGTCGTTTTTTTCACGAAATAGCAAGTGTCCATTAGTCTAATTTAAATTCTTCCAAGCGTAACAGCTCAATTAACGCCTGAGATCGATTCGTTACACCTAGCTTTTGAATTGTATTGGAAATGTGATTTCGCACTGTTTTTTCACTAATACCAAGCTGCTCTGC
The DNA here is from genome assembly GCF_001043675.1 of Lysinibacillus sp. LK3. Lineage (NCBI taxonomy): Bacteria > Bacillati > Bacillota > Bacilli > Caryophanales > Bacillaceae > Lysinibacillus > Lysinibacillus sp. LK3. Next base: position 164,357 of record NZ_LDUJ01000018.1, on the reverse strand, counting down.
AATATCTCTCGTTGTTTTTTCAGCTAATAAAAGCGCAAATATTTCACGTTCTCGGTTTGTTAAAAGAGAACGATGATGAGAGCCATTCATTCAGTTACACCCTCCTCCCCCGCACGTATTGTAACTTATGTTAAGGGGCAGGAAGCGGTGACGGCTATTTGCATGATTATTCCATGTTTCCTTAAAAATTTCGAAAATTACATTGTTACATTCATAAATTTTACGTAAAAAGCAAAACCTACTATTTCAATAAATTTACATATACTTATATATTGAACTAGTGAGGCAGAATGGCCAACTGAATGAATTTCGTTTTTTCTTCCTCTGAAATCGGCACACTTTTACCTGTACGAGGATCCATTTGTACAATTGTTCCACGACCAGTGAAACAGATTTCGTCCTTTTGATTTTTTGCTAGATAGTGAATGTCCATCGACGAATTCCCAACTTGCGCGATTTTTGTATAGATTCGTAGTACGTCATCAAAGAAAACCTGCTTTACATAATCGCATTGTAAATCGGCTACAATAGGTATAGATTTCACATTCTCTTCTCCAACTGGGGCCATTAAAATTCCTAAATGTCTGAAGTAATCAATTCTTGCTTGCTCAAAATATGTAAAGCTAATCGTATTGTTCATATGACCATACATGTCTGTTTCTGAAAATCGCACTCGTACCTCGCTAAAAAATGAAAAACCCTTTTCCCACTCTTGAAAATTATCGATATAATTTGCCTTCATGATATACCATCCCCTGTCATGTAATTGCCCGTCTTTTATCAATCAACGGCAAACAAAATGAATACATATTCATTATAAAAGAAAATGCTATATTATCATAGAAAAAATGTAAATAAACAACTTGATAAATTTCATTTCTATAACTATAAAAAACTCCCTTACACTTCGTGTAAGGGAGTTCAGCTTGTCCGTATATTAGTCTACGTAGTGGTCAGAACCGAAGAAGTTACGGAACATTTGCACTGTAGTTGCACGGTTTAATGAAGCGATGGATGTTGTTAAAGGAATCCCTTTTGGACATGCAGCAACACAGTTTTGAGAGTTACCACAGTTTGCAAGGCCACCGTCACCCATAATCGCATTTAAACGTTCATCTTTAATCATAGCACCAGTTGGGTGAGTGTTGAAAAGACGTACTTGTGATAATGGAGCTGGTCCGATGAATGAAGCTTTTTCAGACACGTTTGGACATGCTTCCATACATACACCACAAGTCATACATTTAGATAGTTCATAAGCCCATTGACGTTTACCTTCTGGCATACGTGGACCTTCACCTAAATCATACGTACCATCGATTGGTACCCATGCTTTAACTTTTTTAAGCGCGTTGAACATACGTTCACGGTCAACTTGTAGGTCACGAATAACAGGGAATGTTTTCATTGGCTCCAATTTAATCGGCTCTGTCAATTGGTCTACTAGTGTAGAACATGATTGACGTGGACGGCCATTGATCACCATTGAACATGCACCACAAACTTCTTCTAAACAGTTCATATCCCATGATACTGGTGATGTGTTTACACCATCTTCAGTAACAGGATTTTTTTGAATTTCCATTAAAATTGAAATTACGTTCATACCATGACGGTAAGGCACTTGGAATTTTTGCCAGTAGCTATTGCCGCCTTGTGTATCTTGACGTAAGATTTCCACTTTGACCATTCTTCCAGTATTAGCTGCGATTTGCATAACTTTTAGTCTCCTTTCGCAGAGTAGTCGCGTTTACGTGGTGGGATTAATGAAACGTCGACTTCTTGGTACGTGATGATTGGATTACCAGTAGCTGGGTCAAACTTCGCCATTGTTGTTTTTAAGAAGTTCTCATCATCACGGTTAGGGAAATCAGGTTTATAGTGTGCACCACGAGATTCATTACGTAATAGTGCACCTTTTGTCATTACTTTTGCAAGCACTAACATATTTTTAAGCTGACGTGTAAAGTGTGCGCCTTGATTGCTCCATTTTTGCGTATCATTGATGTTGATGTTGTTCCAACGCTCAGTAAGCTCATCAAGTTTTTTCAATGTATCTTCAAGCTGATCATTGTAACGTACTACAGTCATAGTAGCAGTCATCATTTCACCAAGCTCTTTATGCAGTAAGTAAGCGTTTTCTGTGCCTTCCATTTTCATGATAGCATCCCATTTCGCTTGTTCCTCTTTTACACGAGCATCGTAAATCTCTTGTGGAAGATCTTCAGCATGCTTTTTAAGGTGTTTTACATAGTCTACTGCGTTTGGTCCTGCAACCATACCACCGTAGATAGCAGATAATAATGAGTTTGCACCAAGACGGTTTGCACCATGTTGAGAGTAATCACATTCACCTGCTGCAAATAGACCAGGAATTTCAGTCATTTGATTGTAGTCAACCCATAATCCACCCATTGAATAGTGAACTGCTGGGAAAATTTTCATTGGTAATTTACGTGGGTCATCCCCTACGAATTTTTCATAGATTTCGATGATACCACCAAGTTTAACGTCCAATTCATGTGGATCTTTATGTGAAAGATCTAGGTATACCATGTTTTCGCCATTGATACCAAGTTTTTGGTTTACACAAACGTCGAAAATTTCACGTGTTGCAATATCACGTGGTACTAAGTTACCATAAGCTGGGTATTTCTCTTCTAGGAAGTACCAAGGTTTACCGTCTTTATAAGTCCAAATACGACCACCTTCACCACGAGCTGATTCTGACATTAGACGGTTTTTGTCATCTCCAGGAATCGCTGTTGGGTGAATTTGAATGAATTCACCATTCGCATATGAAGCACCTTGTTGATAAACGATAGAAGCAGCAGAACCTGTGTTAATAACAGAGTTTGTTGTTTTACCGAAGATAATACCAGGGCCACCAGTCGCCATAATAACAGCGTCTGCACGGAATGATTTAATTTCTTCTGTACGCATATCTTGCGCTACGATACCACGACAAACGCCGTCTTCATCGATAATAACACCAAGGAATTCCCAGTGTTCATATTTATTTACTAAACCAGCTACTTCATGAGAACGAACTTGCTCATCTAGCGCATATAGTAATTGTTGACCTGTTGTTGCACCAGAGAAAGCTGTACGGTGCATTAAAGTACCACCAAAACGACGGAAATCTAAAAGTCCTTCTGGTGTACGGTTGAACATAACACCCATACGGTCCATTAAGTGGATAATGCCAGGTGCTGCATCACACATACCTTTAACTGGTGGTTGGTTCGCTAGGAAGTCCCCACCATAAACTGTATCATCAAAGTGGATCCATGGAGAATCCCCTTCACCTTTAGTATTTACCGCACCATTAATTCCGCCCTGCGCACAAACAGAGTGTGAGCGTTTTACAGGAACTAATGAGAATAAATCAACTTCAGTACCAACTTCAGCTGCTTTAATCGTTGCCATCAGACCGGCAAGACCACCGCCGACAACAATTATTTTGCTTTTCGCCATGATTATTTCTCACTCCTCTTAAAAAATTGCAATGATTGCATGTGCTCTATCGTAGCTTCTATTGAATTATACGAAAGCTAAAATAGCAGCCACACCAACTACACTTAGAATTACGAAAAGAATGTTTGTTACGTAAGTAGCGATCTTTTGAGACTGAGGAGATTGTGTAATACCCCAGCTTACTAGGAATGCCCATAAACCGTTAGATAAGTGGAAAGTTGCTGATAAAATACCAACAATGTAGAATCCAAGCATGAATGGATTAGCAACAATATTCGCCATCATGTCGTAATCAACGTGTGTGCCAAGTGCTTTTTGAATACGAGTTTGGAAAATATGCCATGCAATAAATATCACTAAGAATACACCAGTAAAACGTTGTAAAGAGAACATCCAGTTACGGTACGTGCTGAAACGTCCTGTGTTTGGTGTAGCAGTGAATGCAATGTAGACACCATAGAATGCGTGGAACATTAATGGAATATAGATGACAATCCATTCAACTAGGATAAGGAATGGAATCTTTTCCATTACTGCGGTAGCATCGTTGTAACTTTCTGCCCCGCCTGTTGCTGTAAAGTTAATGAACAGGTGCATCGTTAAAAACAGACCTACTGGAATGATCCCAAGTAGAGAATGTAAGCGACGCCATAAAAACTCTCGATCTTTCGACAAGACTGTTACCCCCCTTAGTACTTAAAATAGCACAACAAAAGAAGTCATCATTTTGTAAATGATACTTCATTGACTGTGTATTTCATCATGGTACAATATTATGACATGTTTATTGTACTCTCAAGAGCTACGAGCGTCAAGGCAACTCGGAGTTTTTCATAGAGCTTATTAAAGAACTAATCTAGTACATGATGCGTCGTTTTTTCTCGAAAAATCTATCATTACTTTATTACCGTTAAATTTTAAGAAAATTCTAAGAAAGAAGGATAACAATGTTAAACACTCCATCTCCTACAATCTCATCATTTGGCTATGAGATCATTCGTGATCATATTCTATCTTCTATACTTGGTAAACATGAAGATGACGTCCTTTATTGGGCAGGTAAAGAGCTTGCTCGCAAGTTCCCATGTAAAAGTCAAGATGAACTTATCGCATTTTTCGCAGATGCCTGCTGGGGTACATTAGAACTCATAAAGGAATCAAAAGATGGACGTATTTTCCAGTTGACAAATGACCCTGAAATTCTTCAAATAAAGCAGCGTAGCTTTAAACTTGAAGCAGGATTTATAGCAGAGCAAATTCAACTAGCTAAAGGCTACCTGACAGAATGCTATAATGAAAAACGGGAAAAGCAACAATACGTCATGTTTACAGTCAAATGGGACGTTAAAGAACGTATTATGAATACCATTCCCTCAGAATAATTAAAAAGGATTGTTTCCCATTAAAGAATGGGATGACAATCCTTCTTTTTTCTTCCTTTTATTTCGGTCAATTACATAAAATGCTGTTTCTTCTATTATTATATGTAAAGTGCTTGCTCTAAATTAAACTCATCATGGAGAGCATTAGCTGCTTGGATCATATCATCCTGTGGTACAACAACGGACACTTTTATTTCAGAAGTACTAACCATTTTTACAGGGATATTTTCACGACGTAACCGATCAAACATACGAGCAGCAACGCCTGGATTGGAAGCCATGCCTGAACCAATAATAGAAACTTTTGCTAGTCCAATTTCGAAGTCAGCAAAACTAAATCCCAGTGATAATTTACTATCCTCTAAAACACGTAATGCTTCCGCAAATTCCTCTTTTAAAATGGAAAACGATACAGTTGGCTTCAACCCATCAATAATGGCTTGGACAATAATATCTACATTAATACGGTTCTCTGCAAGAACCGTAAATATATCTGCTAATGAAGCATTGGAAAAAGCATCATACCCTACTGTTAAACGAATAATATCTGATTCAAATGCAACACCACGAACGACTAAATTTTTTTCCATTTCCACTTCCTCCTTCAATAAAGTGCCTACTGATTCTATTAAACTTGAACGTATAATAACAGGCATTTGAAATTTCTTCGCTAACTCCACCGCACGAGGATGTATGATATGAGACCCTAAATTCGATAATTCCAACATTTCATCATATGAAATTTCTTGAAGCTTTTGGGCATTGGGAACATATCGTGGATCTGCTGTATAAACACCATCCACATTTGTATACATATCTACTCTCTCCGCTTCCAACGCTATGGCAAGTGCAACAGCAGCTGTTTCAGCTCCACCTTTTCCAAGCGTGGTGATATTGTGCACTTCGTCAATCCCTTGTTCTCCAGCAATAACCACAATTTGTCCCTGTGCAAAATGTTCTTCCATACGACTAATATCTATATAGTCGATACGAGCATGTCGATACATACCATCCGTATGTATACCAGCTTGCCATCCAGTTAGAGATACAGCCTCATAGCCTGCTTCCTGCAAAGCGATGGTAAATAAAGCACTAGATAATTGAGATCCAGTTGACAAAACTGCATCTAATTCTCTTTTCGACACATCGTCAGTTAGTTGGTGTACCATCATTTTCATCTCTTTCGCAGTGTGTCCCATTGCTGCAACGACCACTACTACATCCAATCCTTTGTCCTTTTCAGCAATCGCTTTCCTAGCAGCCTCTTGGATTTGTTCAGAAGAAGCTAATGCAGCTCCTCCAAACTTCATCACGATTTTAGCCATTTCTTTCGTTCTCCCTTCCAGTTCATGTATTTCACCAAATTATGGGGGGTAAAACCGTTTCTAGAAAACTAAAAGGCAGCCTCCACATAACGTGAAAGCTGCCTATAACATGTACAATAATCGTAACTTGCGCATGTGTGATAGCTCTCCGAAACGTTTAGAATCGACAGTCTTACATTTCTTAAATGCAAAACCAGTACAGCAATGGAACAACAATACTGTACTTCGGCAAGCTCCCCTTTCACACAATATCTCTGGACTTGTCCATCCTCCATCGTGTTACTCTTGAATCTTGCACCTCTATCATCACTTTAAAGTGAATGTATTCAATTCATTAAGCCTTAGCGTAAACAAACTAGTCACGCAGTTGGCTCTCCATAACATTGAAAACAATGTTATTTATAACCATAGCACATGCCTATTCCTTTGACAATGATTGTTGCTGAAAATAGCTAAAAATTTGGCTTGCTAAATTAGCGGGCATCCCAGCCTCCTGTAATGCTAGCTCGCTCGCCTCTCGAATTTTTTTGACTGAACCGAAATGTTTAAGCAGCTGTTGCTTTCGTTTTGGTCCTACCCCTTCAATATGATCTAATACAGATTGAATGGCATGCTTCTCATGCTGTTGACGCAAGAAGGTAATAGCAAAGCGATGGACTTCGTCTTGAATTCGTTGTAATAAATAAAAGCCATCACTTGTACGTTTTAAGCTAATCACTTCTGGTGGATCACCAAACAAGAGCTGAGATGTATTATGCTTATCATCCTTGGCTAAACCAGCAATCGGTATAACAAGACCAAGCTCATCTTCTAGTACTTCACGGGCTACTTCCATTTGTCCCTTACCACCATCAATTAAGACTAAATCTGGTAATGGTAGTCCTTCCTTTAAAACACGTATATAGCGACGACGTATAACCTCCTGCATTGCACCGTAATCATCATGCTTGGCTGCTGTACGCGTTTTATATTTTCGGTACTCCTTTTTCGCAGGCTTCCCATCAATGAAAACAACCATAGCAGACACTGCATCCGTTCCATGCATATGACTATTATCAAAAGCTTCAATTCGTAAAGGTGTACTAATACCCATTGCTTCACCAAGTGCCTCACAAGCACCAATCGTACGTTCTTCCTGACGCTCTATTAGCTGGAATTTAGCTGCCACAGCAATTTCAGCATTTTTGGTAGCTAATTCAACCAATTCCTTCTTTTGACCTCTTTTCGGTGTGAGCACTTTAATTTCTAATAATTCTGTTAAGATAGCTGCATCAATGGCTTGTGGAATAAAAATTTCTTTTGGCTTAATATGCTCTGGCTTTTCATAAAAGCGCCCAACAAATGTTAAAAATTCTTCCTCTGCATCTTGATAGATGGGGAAAATTGAGACATCGCGCTCAATCAGCTTTCCTTGGCGCACAAAGAAAACCTGAACACACATCCATCCTTTTTCAACAGCATAGCCAAATACATCTCGATTTGTTGTATCACTTGAAACTATTTTTTGTTTCTGCATAACCGTATCAATATGGGCAATTTGGTCTCGGAATTCCTTCGCTCGCTCAAATTCCAGGTTTTCTGCAGCTGCTAGCATTTTAACTTCAAGCTCTTTTTTGACTGCCTCCACACCACCATTTAGAAACTTCGTCATATCCTCAATCATTTCTTGATAAACCTGACCTTCAATTTCCTTCACACAAGGTGCTAAGCATTGACCCATGTGATAGTACAAGCAAACCTTGGAAGGTAATTGTACACATTTGCGCAGCGGATACAATCGATCCAATAGCTTTTTCGTTTCACTTGCTGCATAGGCATTCGGATAAGGACCAAAATATTTCGCCTTATCCTTTTTTACCTTCCGTGTCGTAATCAGACGAGGATGTTTTTCATTCGTAATTTTTAAATATGGATAGGTCTTATCATCCGTTAACATGACATTATATTTTGGATCATGTAATTTGATGAGATTCAGCTCTAAAATAAGTGCTTCAATATTTGATGACGTTACAATATATTCAAAATCTTCTATTTCACCTACAAGCCTTTGCGTTTTCCCTTCATGTGTTCCAGTAAAATAAGAACGTACACGGTTTTTTAGAACTTTTGCTTTACCGACATAAATGATAGTCCCTTGTCGATCCTTCATCAAATAGCAGCCAGGTTGATCTGGTAAAATATCCAGTTTTCGCTTTATTAAATCGTTCATTACCTACCTGCCCCCCTAAGTAAAAATTCCCCTCATTAGAATAATGTTAGTTATTTTCTTTATTATATAACGAAAAAAAGCCGAACACATCAATTGATGGCTCGGCTTTGTGAACTTCATTCATTACGCATGTTTTGCGATAAATGCTTCTAAAGCTTCTTTTGGTTGGAAGCCTACTGTTTTGTCAACTAATTCTCCATCTTTAAATAATAGTAAAGATGGGATTGACATAATTTGATACTGAGCTGCAGTACCTTGGTTATTGTCAACGTCAACTTTTACAATTTTAGCCGCACTACCTGCTGCGTCCATTTCTTCAAGAACTGGCCCAATCATTTTACATGGTCCGCACCAAGCAGCCCAAAAGTCTACTAGTACTAACCCTTCTTTAATATCGTCCTGGAACGTAGCATCTGTTGCATGTACAATTGCCATTTGAAATCCTCCTTAAACTTACTATGCTTGTAGTATAGCATGGATAAATTCACTTGAGCGAACAATCTGCCTACAATGTATTTTTTATGCAAATCTGTGTCGAAAAATCAATACACAGTCATTAATTGACTTGATAACGACCCTTCAATACATAGGTTAACGTAATAAAAAGGTAAATAGCTAACGTAATGCCTGTCACAATAATAGATGTGGTGAAAATAATTCCGATGAGAATCGCACTTAACGCCAATATAGCTATCCAAGTCGTATAAGGGAACCATTTTACTTCATAGGCACTTGTGTGTTCTGCTTGTTTTTTACGTGATTTTAAATGTGCAATCGCAATAATTAACCAAATAAATAACACAGTATAACCAAGTGATCCCATTAGAAAATCAAATGTTTTGCTTCCCGCATATAAAGATAAAATGACCCCTAAATACATCGCTAAAGTACACATTAAAATAGCATATACTGGTACTTTTCGTTTCGATAAATAAGCAAAGATTTTAGGCACACGTCCATCTACAGCCTGTGTATATAGTACGCGTGATGAACCATACAGTCCTGAATTCATTGATGAAATAATGGCAAGTAAAACAACAGCGTTCATAATATGGTCTGCCCCTGGAATACCAACCATTTTAAAAACCATGACAAAGGGGCTTTCAGGAACCCCATTTACTTCATTCCAAGGAATCAAGCTTACGATAATAAAGAATGGCAGTAAATAAAAAGTAACAATACGTACTAATGTACTGCGAACAGCTTTTGGCACTACTTTTTCCGGATTTTTCGTTTCAGCTAATGTAATCCCAATGATTTCTGTCCCACCATAGGAGTAGATAACTACAAGCATTGCAGCAATTAATCCCGTCGAGCCATTAGGGAAAAACCCACCATGCTCCGTTAAGTTAGCAAAACCAACAGCACTATGATTTCCAAACGTCACAAGCAATAAAATAAGTCCTGCAATGATAAAGACAATAATAACAGTAATTTTGATTAATGCTAGCCAATATTCTGTTTCTGCAAAGATTTTTACGGATAATAAATTAATCGCTGTTACTAACACAGAAACAGATAGTGCCAGTATCCAAATTGGATATTCTGGTAACCAATATTGAATAAAGATAGCAGCCACGACAGACTCTGCTGCAATATTTAAAACCCACATTTTCCAGTAGATCCAATCTAGGAAATACGCAGGGTATTTACCTAACACGGATTGCACTAAATCTCTAAAGGTTCTTGCTTCTTTATTACGCACGGCCATTTCTGCTAAGCCTTGCATAACAAATAATAAAATAATGCCGCCGATTAAATACGCAATCAGCACAGATGGTCCTGCCATATCAATGGCTGCACTACTTCCTTTAAATAATCCCGCGCCAATGGCACCACCTAACGCCATCATCGTGATATGACGCGAGGTCATTGTTCTTGTTAATTGTTGCTTGTTTTTTTCCACTTTCTTACCTCCTAAATATCAAAAAAGCATACCATCTATTCCTTCATCATCAAATGAAAGAAGAGACGATATGCTATCAGCAAACCGCGGTACCACTCTAATTGGCTCTTGAGAACCCAGCTTAAAAAACCTTGTAACGAAGGTTAACCGTCAAACAAATAGAATAATCTGATAATTCTATTTGTGTTACCACTCCTAGGCAAGTTCAAAGTCTTATTGGTCTGCGTTGCACCAACCCGCAGCTCTCTTCACCGAATAACGAGCTTTTACTACTCCTAATCTTTGCGTTTCAAATCATTAATGTATCCATCACTATAATGTCTATCGTTAATTATGTCAATATTTTATTTTGCAATAATTTTCAAATAGTACTTTTTAAAATGGAAAGCAATATAAAAAAGCAGGAAGGGTTATCCCTTCCTGCATCTGTATTATGCGTTCACTTTTAATGCTTTAAATTCTTCAATTAGAAGCGGAATAACTTCAAATAAATCTCCTACGATACCATAATCCGCTACTTTGAAAATATTTGCTTCAGGATCTTTATTGATAGCAACAATGACTTTTGAATTGGACATTCCAGCTAAATGCTGAATTGCGCCCGAAATACCTGCTGCAATATAAAGATCTGGTGTTACAACCTTACCTGTTTGTCCGATTTGAAGCGAGTAATCACAGTATTCAGCGTCACATGCACCACGTGATGCACCTACTGCACCGCCTAGTAAATCAGCTAGCTCTTTTAATGGCTCGAAGCCTTCTTCTGACTTCACGCCACGACCACCTGCAACAACTACTTTCGCTTCTGAAAGATCTACACCTTCTGAAGATTTACGAACAACTTCTTTAATAATTGTGCGCAGATTTGTAATCTCTACAGAGATGGCAGACACATCACCTGTTTTACCTTCTGCTTTTTCTAAAGGTGTAATGTTATTAGGACGAATAGAAGCTAAGACAACGCCTTCTTTAACTTTTACTTTTTCAAAGGCTTTACCAGAGTAAATTGGTCGGATGAATACCACATCATCGCCTGCACCTTCAATAGCAGTGACATCAGATACTAGACCTGCTTGCAATTTGCTTGCAATTTTTGGCGATAAATCTTTCCCATTTGCTGTATGACCAAAGACAATACCTGCTGGTTGTTCTTGCTCGATAATAGCTAATAGTGCTTGACTATAGCCATCAGATGTATATTGTTTTAAATGCGGGTGTTCCACTGTTACTACTCGATCAGCACCATATTCAAATAATGGACCTGTTAAACCTGCTACAGCATCCCCTAAAAGTACCCCAACAACTTCGCCACCATCAGCGATTTGTTTTGCAGCTGCAATTGCTTCGAAAGAAACATTACGTAAGCTTCCTTCACGAACTTCACTTAATACTAATACTTTTTTTGACATAGCATATTCCCTCCGTTACCCTTTAAGATTCGATTGACATCAAGTAATTAAACAACTTTTGCTTCCGTGTGAAGTAGATTTACCAGTTCTTTTGCTTGTGCAGAAAGGTCGCCTTCTAAAATACGGCCTGCTGCTTTTTGAGCTGGTAAGAAGATGTCTACTGTTTCAATCTTCACTTCTACATCATCTTCATCGATATCTAAATCATCTAACTCAAGCTCTGCAAGCGGTTTCTTTTTCGCTTTCATAATACCTGGTAGAGATGGGTAACGAGGCTCATTTAAACCTTGCTGAGCAGTTACTAATAACGGTAAAGAAGTTTCAATTACCTCTGAATCCCCTTCGATATCGCGAACAATTTTCGCAGATGTTCCGTCAATTTCAAGTTTTGTAATCGTAGTTACATAATTCATATCCAATAAATCAGCAACACGTGGACCAACTTGCCCTGAACCACCATCAATCGCAACATTTCCTGTTAAAATTAAATCTGCATCTTTATCTTTTAAGTATTCTGCTAGTAGATAAGCTGCTGCATGTTGGTCCAGCTCATCTAAATCATCTTCTGTATTAATAAGCACTGCTTCGTCTGCTCCCATAGCAAGTGCTGTACGTAATTGCTTCTCTGCATCCTCGCCACCAATTGTCACCACTGTTACCTTACCACCAGCAGCATCGCGAACTTGGATTGCCTCTTCAATGGCATATTCATCATAAGGGTTGATAATGAATTCTGCGCCGTCCTCTTGGATTTTACCACCCGACACAACGATTTTTTCTTCTGTATCAAATGTACGTTTAATTAATGCAAAAATGTTCATATATCCATACCTCCTGGAACGTTTTATAATTCTAAGTAAACTTATAAATATTATATATTTTCAGTTTCGATAACGCCGATAACATACTGAACGTTGCTATCGACATTTGGAAAATTATTTGCCAGTAAACACAGGCTCACGCTTTTCAATGAATGCTTGAATTCCTTCTTTGGCATCTTCTGTGACAAATACTGTCCCAAAGGATTTAGCCTCTGCTTCAATGCCTTCATAGAATGATGCATGCTTTGCATATTGCAATGTTTGAATAGCTGCTTTTAAAGCAATTGGGCTTTTCTTAGCAATGCTCTTAGCAATCTTTAACGTTTCTTCTAGCAATGCTTCGTCTGAGAATGAACGGTTTGCTAAGCCCCACTGAACAGCTTCATTACCAGAGATTGGTTCACTTGTAAACATCATTTCAGCAGCCTTTGCTACTCCAACATAGCGTGGTAAGCGCTGTGTACCACCAAAACCAGGAATAAGCCCTAATTGTAATTCAGGTAAACCTAATTTTGCTGATTCAGTGACAAATCGCATATGACAGCTCATTGCTAACTCAAGCCCTCCGCCTAATGCCGCACCATGGATGGCTGCAATTACAGGCTTAGAAAACGATTCAACACGCTCAAAAACCTGCTGCCCGTTGCTAGCTAGCTTTGTAAATTCCTCACCAGATTCTACCCCAATAAATTCTTTAATATCTGCCCCTGCAGAGAAGAAACGGCCTTCACCATGAAGTACAAGGACTCTTACAGCATCATCGTGTTCTACAGCATCAAGCACAGCGTTAACTTCTGCAATAATACCGCGAGATAATGCATTTGCTGGTGGACGTGCAATTGTAATAATCGCTACTCCATCTTCTACTTTCCAACTTAGAAATTCCATTTCTCCACATCCTTTTAAGCTTTAATGCCGTTCAGGATTAATGCCTGAACCTTTGGAACCTGTTCCATCAAATCATATCGATAGTCATTCATAACCCACGACGTAATAGTTTCATCAATTGTTCCAAAAACCATTTGTCGAGCCAAGCGTACATCCATCGTCTGATTGAACTCACCTGTAAGCATACCCTCGATTAAAATTTGATCAAGTAGCTGTAAATACTCGCGCAATACGGAATTAATTTTTAATCGTAAGTCTTTGTTTGACTGGCGAAGCTCTAATTGTGTGACAGTTGCTAGGTATCGATCTGTCGCTAGAACATTAAAATGATTTTCAATCATTCGTGAAAGTTTGTCTTTAGACGTACTCCCCTTTTCTATTATATCTTGTAATGCCTCTACAAAAACAGCCATTTTTTCATTAAAGACAGAAATTAATATATCTTCTTTATTTTTAAAATATAAATAGATTGTTCCATCGGCCACCCCTGCCTGTTTGGCGATTTTCGATACTTGCGCTTGGTGATACCCATTTTCCGCAATAACGATGACAGCTGCATCAATAATTTGTTTATATTTTGGCTTATCTCGTTTCACTTTTATATCACCACCTAAAAAACATGCGCACGTCATATGACGTGTAAACCTAAAAAAATATGAAAATATGAATGGTCATTCATTCATATTTTCATATTATATTTTACAGCATTGCTTGTCAATACTTTCACACGTATTTATTTCGCTTCTTTATTCGCTAATTTTGTTTTTTCTTCTTCAACTAACGTACGACGCAAAATTTTTCCTACAGCTGTTTTTGGCAGCTCTTCTCTAAATTCATAATAACGCGGAACTTTAAAAGCTGCTAGATGCTGACGGCAATATTTATTTAATTCGTCCTCAGTAATCGAATATCCTTCTTTTAATACAATATAAGCTTTAACTGTTTCACCACGATACGGATCAGGTATGCCTGCTACTACGCACTCTTGGATCTCTTCACGTTCATATAACACTTCTTCTACTTCACGTGGATAAATATTAAAGCCGCCTGCTATTATTAAATCTTTTTTACGATCTACTACATAGAAGAAGCCTTGCTCATCCATATAACCAAGATCACCTGTTAAAAACCAACCATCAGCAAATGTCGCAGCTGTATCCTCTGGACGGTTCCAGTAGCCCTTCATTACTTGTGGTCCTTTAACAGCAATTTCACCAACTTCACCAATAGGTAGCTCTTCTGTATCACCTGTACGTAAAATAACCGCTTCTGTATTTGGCCAAGGTAAACCAATCGAGCCAATCACCCGCTTCCCCCAAATTGGCGTAGCATGTGTTACAGGTGAGGTTTCTGTTAACCCATATCCTTCTACTAGCTTTCCACCAGTCACTGCCTCAAACTTCTCTTGCACTTCAATCGGCAATGAAGCAGAGCCACTTAGGCATGCCTTAATGGATGATAAATCATAATTCGCAATGTCTGGGTGATTTAAAAGGCCGATGTATAAGGTTGGTGCGCCGGGGAACAGTGTTGGTTTTTGTTTATCAATCGTCTTTAATGCCGTTTCAGCATCAAACTTCGGTAAAAGCACCATTCTATTTTGAGTAAATACAGATAAAAGCATAACAGTTGTCATGCCATAGACGTGGAAGAATGGTAGAATGCCCATAATGGTTTCTTCACCATGAACACATTTATACATCCAAGCATCACACATTGTCGTATTGGCAATTAAATTTTTATGGGTCAGCATAACGCCTTTTGGGAAACCTGTTGTCCCACCCGTATATTGAAGGAGTGCTAGGTCTTCTTCAAAATCAAATGGCATATTGTCAATTATCTTAATTGGTGCTGAACGCATTATTTCTGAAAACAGATGATTTTGGCCGCTATGTTCAACCTTGACACTAAAGCCATACTGCTTTTTTTGAATAAATGGATAGACTAAATTTTTTGGGAATGGTAAATAATCTTTAATAGCTGTCACAATGACATTTTCAAGAGCTGTCTCTTTCATAATTTTCATGACTCTCGGATATAAAATATCCATTACGAGAATAACCTTTGCTCCTGAATCAGCCATTTGATATTGAAGCTCACGTTCAGTATAAAGTGGATTTGTTTGTACTACAACAGCACCTGCATACATGGCACCATAGTAAGCGATTACACTTTGTGGCGTGTTAGGCAGCATAATTGCTACTCGATCTCCCTTTTCCACACCTAGTGCTTGTAAATAGTTTGCGAACCTTAAAGCTGACTCATATAGCTCGGTGTACGTCAAATCCTTTCCCATAAAATGAATCGCTACTTTGGATGGATTCTTTTTATAGGCACGTGTCAAAAACTCTTGCACTGGAATTTCCTCAAACGTTAAAGACGATGGTACTTCTTCAGGATAATTTGCTAGCCATGGTTTTGCTGTCATACGTCCTCTCCCCTTTGTCCCAAACTTTGTCAATTCTTATATTTATTATAATGAAAAAGAAATACAGTTTCAAACAGAAAATAGAAAATAAATGCATTTTCGATTAATTATTATGCAATTAACAACATTAATATGATTGGTATTTATCGGGATTTATTTGAATACACCTTATGAATGCTCGTTCATTCTTGAGTCACTCCATAAAAAAATAATGAGCATATTCCTATATTATAAAAATAATTTTTCTACCCTTTAATAGAGTTATATGAAAGAAAGTTAATAGGTTGTAGTAGAAATTTATGCTATGTACAATTAACAAAAAACGCATCCTCATAAAGAGAATGCGTTTTTTATTTAAATCGTTAACATATAGTAGACACCTACTGCCAAAAATGCAATACAGACAACGATTAGTACTTTTGCTAATTTTTCCATGTCATGACACTCCTATGCAATACTTGCCCCAATTACAAACGAAAGACCGACTGAAATGGTAAAGGAAATGAAACCAACTGAGCGATTATCATTGGCAATCTCTTGATCAACGTTAAAACGAGGTGTCATAAATTCAAATAAGAAATACGCTACAATCAATAATGTAAAGCCAAAAAGGCCCCAACCGATCATTTCACTTAATGTACTATGACGTGCAATGGAAAAGCGGAAGATATTACAAATCCCTAGTATTTTTCCACCTGTTGCAAGAGCCACAGCGACATTACCTTTTTTAATTTCTTCCCAATTTTTATATTTCGTAACGACTTCGAACAATGCCATCGAGACGACTAAACATAATACTACAACACTAAAATATCCTGCCGTTTCGATAATTGGATATCGCCAAAAGCCAGAATTCAGCATTTTTCTCCGTCCCCTTTATAGCTTATTTCAATTCAACAACTGTGACGCCTAAGCCCCCTTCACCGGCTTCACCAAAACGGAAGGATTTTACGCGCTTATGCTTTTTCAAATAGCTTTGAATACCTTGACGTAAAGCCCCTGTACCAACTCCATGAATAATGGACACACGACCATAATTAGAGAGTAATGCATCATCAATATATTTCTCTGTTCTTACGATTGCATCCTCATAGCGTTCACCACGTAAATCTAATTCTAGTTTCACATGACTATTTCGATTTTTCACACCAGCTGTTCGTAATACAGGCTCTTTTTCAGGTTTAATATATTCCAAATCACTATCTGAGATTTTCATTTTTAAAATCCCCATTTGGACAACCCATTCGGTATTCGACACCTTTTCTAACAAAGTACCTCGTTGACCATAGCTTAACACCTTTACCTCGTCTCCGACAACTAAGTTTTGTGCACGAGCTTTGACTTGTGCCGCCTTTTTTAGCACTTTATTGTCTTCAAGTGGTGTTGCTTCTTCCAAGCGTTTACGTGCTTCAATCAATTCATGCTCCTTGACAACTTGATCAGCATTTTTACGCATTTCTCGAAGCTCTGCAATAATCGCTTCTGCTTCACGTTTTGCTTCATCAACAATTTTACGCGCCTTTTCCTTCGCCTTCTTATCAAGCGCCTCTTTACGCTCCTCATAGGCTTGCAATTTATCTTGAAGCTCTTTACGTAATGTTTCTGATTCTAATAGCAATGCATGCGAACGCTCTGCATCATCTTCAGATTGGCGACGTGTTTCTTCCAATGAAGCAATCATCGATTCAACCTCATGTCGATCGGTTCCAGTAAAGCCTTTAGCACGATCAATAATGGATTCAGGTAAACCAAGACGACTGGAAATTTCAAATGCATTTGAGCGCCCAGGTACACCGATAAGTAGACGGTAGGTCGGGCTCAAAGTTTCAATATCAAATTCTACACTGGCATTGGCTACACCTGGTCGATTATAGCCATAAGCTTTTAGCTCAGGATAGTGAGTTGTAGCCATTACACGAGCACCGCGCCCATGTACTTCGTCTAAGATTGAGATGGCTAAGGCTGCCCCTTCCTGTGGGTCAGTACCTGCCCCTAACTCATCAAAAAGAACAAGTGATTCGTGATCAAATTTTTGTAGGATGTCAACAATATTAACCATATGGGACGAGAACGTAGAAAGTGACTGCTCAATTGATTGCTCATCACCAATATCGGCAAATAATTGCTCAAATACAGCAAGTTCTGAGCCATCTAATGCTGGCACTGGTAATCCAGCTTGTGCCATTAATGTACACAGACCAACCGTTTTTAATGTCACCGTTTTACCACCTGTATTAGGACCTGTAATGACAATAGCTGTAATGTCTTTACCAAATTCAATATCATTTGGAATAGCTGATTCTATTGGTAGTAGTGGATGACGTGCACGTATTAGTCGGATATAGCCATCCTGATTCATTTTAGGCATTGTACATTTATTGGCTTGGCCATATTTGCCCTTTGCTAAAATGACATCGATATCGCCTAATACCTTCACTAAGTTAAATAAATCTGATGCTACTTCTTGCACCATTGCACTTAATGCTAGTAAAATACGTTCAATTTCTGCCTGCTCTTTCATTTTCAAGCGATGAATTTCATTGTTTGCTTGGACAACAGAATCTGGCTCAATAAATAAGGTTTGACCAGAAGAAGATTGGTCATGGACAATCCCACCATAGTGGTGACGATATTCCTGCTTTACGGGAATAACAAAGCGATCATTACGAATTGTCACAAGTGTATCAGAAAGCATTTTCGCTGCATTACTTCCCCGAATTAAACTTTCCAGCTTAGAGCGGACTTTCCCTTCTTCAGCACGCAAAGATTGGCGAATAGAGCGCAATGTTTGACTAGCAGAATCTAAGACAGCTCCATTGTCGTCAATACAGTTATTAATTTCATGTTGCAATCCTGTTAGGACAGGCATTGCTTCCTTTTTGGAGATGAAATGGGGAATATCAATCACTTCATCGGCTTCTAAATCTTCAATAAAATTACGTAGAATTCGGCTTGCTCGAATCGTGCTTGAAATTTCCATTAGTTCTACTGCTGCTAACATGCCTCCTATTTGAGCACGTCTGGCAGAGGGACGGACATCAAAAATTCCGCCCATTGGTACATTGCCCTTCACACGCAAAATGGAAAGTCCCTCATCCATTTCCTCTAATAATTGTACTACTTTATCAAAATCTGTTTGTGGCACAAGCTCCTCAATGGCAGATTTACCAATGGAGGAAGTACAATAGGAAGCCACTTGTTGCCTAACTTTATCGTATTCTAGTGTTTTCAATGCGCGTTCAGCAATCACTGAGAACACCTCCTCAGCCTATTTATTTCGTTGTATGAACGCTTCAAACTGTTCACGCGTCCATGTATTCACAATCATATCTTTCGGTAACCATGCTCTATTTGCATAGCGAACCCCAATATCCATAAAACGTAAATGTGCAATATCATGCGCATCTGTGTTGATGGCTACTGGTACACCTGCAGCGCATGCCATTTCTAAATGTTCTACACATAAATCGAGACGATACGGATTTGCATTTAACTCTAAAATTTTACCATATTCCTTTGCCCAGGCAATTAACTGTTTCATATCAGGATTATAACCATCGCGATCTTCAATAATTCGACCAGTCGGATGGGCAATCATATGAACATAGGGATTTTGCATAGCTGTTAGTAAACGTGCCATAATTTTATCTTGTGATTGTGTAAAACTAGAATGAATGGAAGCAATAACAAAATCGAGCTCTTTTAACACCTGATCTTCGAAATCAAGTGAGCCGTCTGGTAAAATATCCATCTCCGTCCCTTTAAATAAATGAAAATCTGGATGTGCTGCATTAAATGCCTCAATTTCTACACGTTGCTTTTCTAAACGCTCCGGTGTTAATCCATTTGCTACTTTTAGGAATTGCGAATGGTCTGTAATAACGCTATATTGATAGCCCCGTGCTAGTAACGCCTCGCCCATTTCTGCAACAGAGTATGCACCATCTGACCATGTTGTATGCATATGCAAATCAGCTTTAATATCCTCTAGTCGAACTAAGTTTTGAATTATGTTTGTTTTGTCAAATTCTGCTGTTCCTGTCCGTAAGCTAGGTGGAATCCAAGGTAGATCAAAATGAGCGAAAAATGCTGCCTCGTCTTGGAACGTCAAAACGGTACCATCTTCCTGTTCGACACCATATTCACTTATTTTTTCACCACGGGCTTTGGCAATTTGCCGCATACGAACATTATGATCTTTTGAACCTGTGAAATGATGCAACGCAGTCGCATATTCATTGTCTTTCACTAAACGGAAATCAACGCTAACTGGTTCATCTAAGTCTAAAATCACCGAAATTTTTGTATCCCCTGCCGCCACGACTTCTTGAATGGCCAAGCTATTTAACAAGTTTTCGCGTACTTCCTCAACTGCTTCTGTCACAACAATAAAATCAATATCTTTGCTAGTTTCTAATGCTCGACGGAAACTCCCAGCAACTGAAAACCGTTCTACTTCCTTCATACTACCTAGAAGCGCCTCAATTTGTAAAACCACAGGCTCAAGCTGCCAAATTGGTAGTCGTTCTGAACGATTTGCTAAATTGGCTAGCTCCTTTAAAATCTTCTCCTCAGTTTTTACAGCAAATCCAGCTAATTCACGTACTTTTCCTGCCTCACAAGCTGCCTTCAAGCTTTCTGCAGAGTCAATACCAAGCTCTTGGTGTAGTTTCGCAATTTTTTTTCCTCCCAAGCCAGGTAATTTTAGCAATGGCAGTAACCCTTTAGGTACAACCTCTTCTAACTCCTTTAACAAATTCGATTCACCTGTTAACATTAAGTCCTCTATTACAGCCGCAGTACCCTTGCCAATACCTTTGAGTTTTGTTACATCATCCATTTCGCTTAATGAACGCTCGTCCCCCTCTAGTGCTGCTGCAGCCTTTCGAAAGGCTGATACCTTGAATGGATTTTCTCCCTGTAGTTCCATATATAAAGCAATTTTTTCGAGTGTGCGAATAATTGTTTTTTTATTCATTGGTAATTCCTCCTATCGTAAAAACACTTCCCTCAAGACAGAGAGAAGTGCACAGTTACTATTGCATATAAATATACCACCAGTTTTGGAACATCTTTGTAATAATTGGTGTATGCTCCAACATAAGACCACTTAACAATGACTTCGACATTAAATTTTGTATGGCATCTACTGGTAATAAGGCGCACACATATAGCAAAATAAACATAATTAAATAGTTTTCAATCATGCCAAGTAACGCCCCAAGCCAACGATTCACTGTATTTAGCACCGGCAAATACGCGATAAAGTCAAATATCGATGCCACGATTTGCAACGTTATTTTTACTGCAAAGAAAATAACAGCAAAGGCAATTACCCGATAAAAGGTGCGGTCTAAATCTAGACTATCAATGACAACGCCAAGGCTACCTGTGTCAGTGACACCTGGATACGGAACCCAAAATACAAATTTTTGTGCTAATGGCTTATAATAAATATACGCAACAATTAGGGCTACTACAAAGCTGACAATATGCATCATCTGTACAATAAAACCTCGTTTTGCACCGACGCCTATACCAGCTAACAGTACCACTAATATGATTAAATCTAACATTCTCTTCAACCCTTTAACTTTTTCAATTCTTCTTCTAATTGCTCCATTCGTTCTTTTAATAGTAAATAATCATGAACTGTATTTACTGCTGTCAGAACAGCAAGTTTTGTGCTATCAAGTGAGGGATTATGTACGTTCATCTCGCGCATACGGTCATCAACAATCGAAGCAACAAGTCGCATATGGCCAATGGATTCAGAGCCGACCATTTTATATGTATGACCATATATTTCAACAGAAATTTTATTCTTTTCTTGTTTTTCCATAGTCGCACCCTCCTATAAATTCGATGCACACACGATTTTAGAGGCTTGTGAGCACCATCACACAAAAAAGCTATTTATTATCATACCATGAAAGGTATAAAATTGTGAACAACGAGGACAGAAAGGAACGATTAAATGGCAAATATTGTGCTTTCCATTTCAACAAATATTCAAAAAGAGGTGATGGCTTACTATGCATCGCACTTTATAGAACGAAAGGCTCCGGGAGTCATTTTTGCGGCAAAACTACCAGATACAGCCATAACTATGTATAAATCAGGCAAATTAATGTTTCAGGGGGGCGGTGCTGAACGTGAGGCAGCACGTTGGGGAACTGTTGAAAAAACTGGTACTCCACTCTCCACTATCGGGGCAAAAGGGGATGTACTGCCTAACAATTTCGCAACCATGTCTGTCTTAGGCTCAGACGAAACAGGCACAGGTGATTATTTTGGTCCAATCACTGTAGCAGCAGTATATGTACCTACTTCCAAAATCGAACTCATGAATGAGCTTGGCGTAAAAGATTCAAAAATGCTAACAGATGACTATATGAGGAAAATTGCACCTGATTTGCGTGCAGCCTGTGTCCATAGTGTTCTCGTCTTACGCAACGAGAAATATAACAACTTACAAGCGAAAGGCTATTCCCAAGGTAAAATGAAAGCCATGATGCATAACAAGGCACTACAAAACACACTATCAAAAATGGCACCTGAAAAACCTGAATTTATCTTAATCGACCAGTTTGCTGAACGTGGTGTCTATTACAATTATTTAAAAAATGAACGTGAACTTGTACAAGAGAATGTCTACTTTTCTACTAAAGCAGAACAATTACATGTAGCTGTGGCTACAGCATCTATTTTAGCTCGTGCTGCCTTTTTAAAGGAAATGGACCGTTTGAGTGACATTACAGGGCTTACATTAATGAAGGGCGCCTCTAACAAGGTAGATGTGCAAGCAGCCCGAATCTGGCGTAATCAGGGCGAAGAATTTCTACGCTCCATCACAAAATGGCATTTCGCCAACACTGATAAAGCACGGAAGATGAAGTAAATCATACTATTGGTTGCTTAAAAAAGCTTTTTTGGGGTTCCTGATGAGCGTGAGACGCATTAGGAACCTTTTTGAGCGCTTTCCTCATTTTTTGGATCATTCATTCTTCACCTTTTGGATCATCATCTTCACCATTCTCAAACAAAAAAAGACTGCCTCGTAAGACAGTCTTTTTTCATATATTAGCGTACTTCTGTGCCTGCAATCGTAGCAATGGCTTTTAACACTTTGTTATGTGCGGCCACTACTTCTTCGTCTGTTAAAGTACGTTCTGGATCAAAGTATGTGAGTGAGAAGGCAACCGATTTTTTACCTGCTTCCATTTTCTCCCCTTCGTAAACATCGAATACGCGGATATCTTTTAATAGTTTCACACCCGCTGCATCAATAGCTTCCATTACTTCGCCCGCTGTTGTTGTACGGTCCATTATAAGAGCGATATCGCGAGACATAGCTGGGAAACGAGGTACTGGTGTATAGGCAAGTGGTGCTTCTTGTGCCGTTGCACTTAATAGCGCCACTAAATTCATTTCCATTACATACGTGTCTTTTACACCCCATGCTTTTTGCTCTGCTGGGTGAAGTCCACCAATGATGCCGACTTGCTTGCCATCCAATAAAATGCTAGCCGTACGACCTGGATGTAAGCCATCCACTTGTGATTTCACAAATGTCATGCGATTTGCTAAGCCAAGTTTGCCAATGACACCTTCGATGATACCTTTTAGCACAAAGAAATCTACAGCTTTTTTCTCACCTTGCCAAGCATGGTCTAGCCATTTGCCAGTTAGTACTGCTGCCACATGCTCTTCCTCATATGGTTGCCCCTCATCTGATTGACCAAGGAACACGGAGCCAATTTCATATAAAGCCACGCCTTCAGCTTGACGTGCAACATTATAAGCCGCCGCTTCGATTAAATGTGGAATAAGGCTTTGACGTAATGTAGAACGCTCCTCACTCATTGGCATAAGCAAGCGAGTTACCGGCTCTGCTTTCAAAGCAAAACGTTGTGACAATGCATCCGACGTTAACGAATAAGTTACCGCTTGATATAGGCCAGCCCCTTCCATGTAATGACGAACAACACGTCGATTTGCTTGGTAAGGTGATAAATTACCTACTTGTGTTGCACCCTCTGGTAATGTCATTGGGATTTCATCATAACCATAAAGACGAGCAATTTCCTCCACGATATCCTCTTCAATTTTAATATCTTGGCGACGTGTTGGTGCATCAATAATTAATAAACCATTTGCTGCCTCTACACCAAATTTTAAACGCTCTAAAATAGAAAGCATATCTTCTAATGCAATCTTCATACCTAAACGTTCATTAATAAAATCTGGGGAAACGACTACTCGCGCTGGTGTTTTATCTAACTCATCTACTAAACATGTACCTTCTAATACTTCGCCTCCTGCTAATTCAGCAAGTAGAGCGGCAGCACGTTCAGCAGCTGGTAAGACACGATTTGGGTCTACCCCTTTTTCGAAACGAGCCGATGCATCTGAACGTAGGCCAAGATGACGAGACGTTTGACGCACTGTTAAACCATCAAAATAGGCTGACTCAATGACAACAGTCGTTGTTGAATCTGTTACCTCTGAATTAGCACCACCCATTACACCAGCAATGGCTACTGGCTCTTTGCCATTTGTAATGACTAAATCTGAAGCTTTTAATGTACGTTCTTGGTCATCTAATGTTGTAATTTTTTCACCTTCTGTTGCTTTACGAACAACGATTTCACCCGTTGCTAGACTATCATAGTCAAAAGCATGTAAAGGTTGACCATATTCCATTAATACATAGTTCGTTACATCTACGACATTATTGTGTGGACGTACTCCCGCAGCCATTAGACGATTTTGTAGCCACATTGGTGATTCACCGATTTTTACGTTTTTGACAACTTTTGCTACATACATAGGATTTGCTTGTAAATCTTCTACATGAAGCTTCAGGTAATCCTGTGCTTTTTCACTAGCAGTTTGATAGGAAATTTCTGGATATTTAATTTCCTCTGAAAGAATGGCACCTACTTCATACGCTACACCTAGCATTGAAAGGGCATCTGAGCGGTTTGGTGTTAGTCCTAGTTCTAACACTGTATCACGTAGGCCCAATATAGCCAGTGCATCTGTGCCTACTTCTGCATCTGCTGGTAGGACAAAGATACCTTCTGAGTATGCCTTAGGCACAAGCTTTCCTTCGATTCCAAGCTCTTGTAAGGAACAAATCATTCCGTTCGATTCATGACCGCGAAGTTTTGCTTTTTTGATTTTAATGCCACCTGGTAAATGTGCACCTGGACGAGCAACAATGACTTTTTGACCAGCATCAACATTCGGTGCACCACAAATTATTTGTTGAGGCTCTGCTTCGCCAACGTCAACTTGGCAAATATTTAACTTATCAGCCTCTGGATGTTTCTCCTTAGAAACTACATAACCAACTACAACTTTATCCATAGCATTAGCACGATCAATTACTGCATCTACTTCGATCCCAGAGCGTGTAATTTTTTCTGCTAATAGCTCAGGTGCTAAGTCCTGCGTATTGATATAATCTTTTAACCATTCTAATGATACTAACATGTTTTATCCCCCTTACGCTTCTGTTCGCTCGAATTGTGATAAGAAGCGAGTGTCACTTGTATAGAAATGACGAATATCGTCAACACCATATTTCAACATCGCAATACGTTCTGCACCAATACCAAATGCAAATCCAGAAACTTTCTTTGGATCATAGCCAGCCATTTCTAATACGTTTGGATGCACCATACCTGCTCCTAGAATCTCAATCCAGCCAGTGCCCTTACATACGTTACAGCCTGCTCCACCACATTTGAAACAAGAGATATCCATCTCTACTGATGGCTCAGTAAATGGGAAGAAGCTCGGACGTAGTCGAATTTCGCGGTCTGCACCAAACATTTTTTTCGCTAACGTATCTAATGTTCCTTTTAGGTCACTCATGCGAATATTTTCGCCAATGACTAAACCTTCAATTTGCATAAACTGATGTGAATGTGTTGCATCATCATTATCACGTCGGAATACTTTACCAGGACAAATTATGCGAATCGATTCACCTTTTTTGGCTTCCATCGTACGAGCCTGTACTGGTGAAGTATGGGTACGTAATAATATTTCCTCGGAAATATAGAACGAATCTTGCATATCACGAGCTGGATGACCTTTTGGTAAATTTAGTGCTTCAAAGTTATAGTAATCCTTCTCCACTTCTGGACCTTCAGCAATTTCATAGCCCATTCCAATAAATAAATCTTCAATTTCTTCAATGACACGTGTTAAAGGGTGACGGTTCCCCACTTTAATTTCACGACCTGGTAAAGTGACATCAATCGACTCACTCGCTAATTTTTCAGCAATGGCTGCCTCTTCCAACACGGTAATCTTTGTTTCTAATACTGCCGTTACATTTTCACGAACATTATTCACTAAAGCACCCATTTTCGGACGTTCTTCAGCTGATAATTTGCCCATCCCTTTTAGTAAATCAGTGATAGGTCCTTTTTTTCCTAAATACGCAACACGTACTTCATTCAATTCTTTTAAATTTGCAGCTGCTTCAATTTTAGCAAGTGCTTCTTGCTCTAATTGTTTTAATTGCTCTTCCATGTTAAAACCTCCTCAGAAAATAAATGCCTGCTTTTTAGGCATAAAAAAACTCGCCCCTAAAAAGGGACGAGGACATTTTCGCGGTACCACCCTAGTTATTGCAAAGCAAAGCCTTACAATCACTTCATTGACATAACGACTTGATAAAGCCGGCTTACCTTTACAGCAGTACACTGGTCCCGGTAGCTGCTCGCGGGCTGAATTCAAAACTGCATTGATACGGCGTTGGCTCTCAATCTCTGGCCTACGCTCCCTGTCGTCCATTCACAATCTTTACTACTTCCCGGTCAAAGCATTTATTATTTAAACATACATTTTAGAATAAATTATACAATAATGGACTGTAGCAAATCAAGAGACAACTGCCTCAATCCCACAATGAGCAATTAATTATTTGGCAAAGCCATATAAAACAATACCTGTTGCTACTGCGACGTTTAATGATTCGGCCTGTCCAAAAAGAGGAATGATCATATTTTGATCTGTCATCGCTAATAACTGAGGCTGAATGCCACTTCCTTCATTCCCCATAATAATCGCAAATGCACCCGTATGCTGAATATCACTATACGGCACCGCTTCCTCATCTAATGCAGTACCAAATACTGGTACACCTTGATCCTGTAATATATCTATCCATTCTGCTAAATCTCCACGCACTACCGGAATATGGAAATGCGAACCTTGAGCAGCACGTAGTGTTTTAGGATTATAAAGATCGGCACAGCCTTTTCCTAAAATTACAGCATCTAAACCTGCAGCATCTGCTGTACGAATCATTGTTCCAATGTTACCAGGATCTTGGACAGCATCAATTAATAACACTTTTCGCCAAGTAGTCATCACATTATCCTCTAAGACGGGCTGTTTACATACAGCAAAAACACCTTGGGAAGTTTCTGTCTCCGCAAATTCCTTCGCTACCGCAGTCGATACCTCTACAATAGCTATATCATCGATTGGCCATAACATTGGCAAATCGATACCTTCACGCACTATAATTTGTAATACTTGGTTTTTATTTTTTAATGCTTCTTCAACAAGATGAAAGCCCTCTACTAGGAATTCACCCGAACGTTCACGCTCTTTTCTTGTTGTCGCTAACTTTTTCCAATATTTCACTAACGCATTTTGCGTAGATTCAATTCTCTTCATCGCTACCTCTTACCGCCTTTTTCCTATATATTGACCACTATTATACCCTACGAAATAGCAAATTTCATAGCTAAGTAAGAAAACTGTTATTTTCCTGTGGTGGCAAGTGGCGTACAACTTAAACATGCTATAATCATACATATCTAACGAAGACACAAAGTGAGGTATATAAATGAAAAAAACAATACATGTAGTAGGGGCTATAATTGAAAATGAGCAACAAGAAATTTTCTGTGCTTTAAGAAACCCCCAAATGGTATTAGCAAATTATTGGGAATTCCCTGGCGGTAAAATAGAGCAGGGTGAAACACCAAAACAGGCACTTTCTCGAGAAATTCTTGAGGAATTTAACTGTACGATTCAAGTAGGTAAACAAGTGGCTGTAACACTCCATGAATACGAACAATTTTTCGTTCATTTAGAAACATACAAAGCTTCAATTATTAAAGGCACACCCCAAATTCTAGAACATGCTGAAGCAAGATGGGTTCCCCGCAACCAATTGCTTGACCTTCCATTTGCTCCAGCAGATCTTCCTTCTATTCAAAAATTAATGGCCGAATTGTAAAGGCTAGTCACTTTATCTCATGAAAATGAGTGACTTTGTTTCGTCCGTGCTCTTTCGATCCATACAATGCTTTATCTGCTTTTTTTATCAATGTCGTCTCTGTATCTTCTGAAGTTACTGTGGCAATTCCCATACTGATCGTAAGACTGCCTGTTGGCCAACCATCCTGCTCCACGGTGTGTCTAATTTTTTCGCCGATTTCTATTGCTGCAGGTATCTCGGTCTCAGGTAGGATGATAATAAACTCCTCCCCACCATAACGAGCGACGATATCTTCTAGACGTACTTGTATTTGTAATAGTTGTGCCAATTGTACGAGGACATCGTCTCCAACTTGATGACCATATGTATCATTGACCTTTTTGAAATGATCGATATCTAAAATGCATAACGAAAAAGTTTCTGCTGTCTCATGAAAATGATTAAAATGTTTTTCGAGTTGTTCCTGGAAAAATCTCCTGTTTTTCAAGCCGGTCAGTTTATCAGTCATTGATAATTCTACTAAAGCAGCATTCATTTCCAATAATTTCGCCTGCTGATGTTCTATTTCTACATGAATTTGCTCCAAATTAGCTAATGCACGATCCTTTTCTTGATAGGCAGCCTCAAGTAGTTTTTTGGCTGATCGTAATTCTTGTTCATAATCTATGCGCTTTTTCATCTTTACTAAAATACAATCAATGCGCTCTACCAAATCCTCTTTGTACAATTTGGCATTCATTAAAAACGGAACCGACATTCCGTCCTTCTGTTTGAGATGAATGAATAATTCCTCTACTTGCCCCTCTAGATTAATCATAGGATAAAAATAAGAGTGAAAAATCATCTTATTGGGCGTAGATAGAAGAATTTCTAGATGCATATGTAATAATTCCTCTTGCTCATAGCCGATCCAATCTAGCAGGGTTCGATTGATTTCTGAAATAAGCCCTTCATGTGTGATGGAAAGAAATCCACATGGTGCATTGTTGAGTCGTTTTTCCATTGTTGAAAATCCTTTCATTTTTCCCTACAAAAAATCTGCAATACATTGTATCGTTTCATTTGGGTGACTAATATGTGGATAATGACCTTTTGCTTCCATTAATTGTAACGTGCTATTTTTGAGATGCTGATGCAAATAATCTCCAACACTACTTGGCACAATACTATCTTCCGAGCATTGGATAATTAACGAAGGAACAGAGACCTTTGGTAATTCACTTCGATGATCAGATAAAAATGTGACCTCAGCAAATTCCTTTGCAATGATAGGGTCTGCTGCTATAAAGGTTTGCTTCAATTCCTGTGTTAATGCTGGCTGTTCAGGATTACTCATTGCAATAGGTGCCATATAGCTAGCCCAACCTGTAAAGTTCATTTCCATCATGTCTAGTAACTCTGCTATATCACTTCGCTCAAATCCCCCTCGATAACCATCATCATTTAAATAACAGGGAGAAGGACCAATCATAATCAATTTCTTAAAATAGTCAGGGTGCTGGATAGATGCGAGCAGTCCTATCATGGCGCTAATGGAGTGCCCTACAAAAATACTATTTTGTAATGATAGCGTTTCAATAATGTCCAATAAATCTTGTACATAGCCCTGTAACGATTGATATTTTTCTGATGAATAAGCATTTATATCTGAGTTACCTGAGCCTACATAATCGAATAATATAATCTTATATTTGTCCATAAATGCAGGCGTAATGAAACGCCACATATTTTGATCACAGCCAAATCCATGTGCAAAAATAAGCGGTTGGTCCCCTTGTCCGAGTATTGTTACATTATTACGAACAACAATATTTTCCATTCCAATCAATCCTTTTAGAAATATATGTAATAGTTTTATTGTGACCCCTTAAACAGTATTTATCAAGCTAAAACGTGAAAATCAAAAAGGAGCAGGAGTGCCGCTTCACCTGCTCCATTCTCCAGCTACAACCACTTCCTAATAGGTGGGATACTCTGCTGAAATTGAAATACATTATACGGATCATATTTTGTTTTCACTTCACGAAGCCTTCTAAAATTACGTCCGTAATAGGCTGTATGCCAGTCCTTAATATATCGATCTGGAAAATTCACATAATCACCAGACGTATAAGGTGATAAAGCTTGACGTAAATTTTCTACCCACTTAATATTTTGTTCTTCCTCTTTCGGTTTTTTCCAGGAAGTATTATATTCTTGAGCTATTATCGCATTGCGATAGTAATAGGCTGTATGCTGGGGAGCAATTTCACCTACTGCTCCTCTTAAAGACTGTTGCCATATTGTTGTATTTGAATTAGGTGCATGGGCTAAAAATTCTTTCATCCTCTGAATCGCCTTATATGGAAACGGTCTCTCCAAAAATGACCCTGATCTTTTTCGATACGCAGGCTGATTACCGCTTGGTAAATCAAAAAATTCTATTGCCTTGCTATATGGCACTTCCTTTATCCAAATACTTGTTGGCAAGCCTGTTTTTCTAAGAGGGCGAAGCAATTTCTTTAATTCAGCTGCTGTTCCTATAAACTCACCTTGTGCGACTATCTCACCTACTTCCTTTGTTTTTAGCTCAATCTGTGAGGTTAGACGCTTATCTGTATAGGGAGCCCATTTTTGCCATGCATCAAAGGCCACTTCAAAGTCATCCCATCCCCATGTAATAGAGAACAGTGATACCTCATTAATCGCATGAAGCTTGAATGTCAAAGAAGTGACTATACCAAAATTGCCTCCTCCTCCACCACGACTTGCCCAAAACAAATCATGATGTTGTTGCTTATTCGCTCTAATTACCTGAGCACCCTCATGTTCACTAGCTACCACCGTTTCGATTTCAATAAGATTGTCACAAGTTAATCCAAATGGTCGTGATAGCATCCCAATCCCACCACCAAGGGTCAAACCGACCACCCCAACACTACTTTCTGTACCAGCAGGAATGGTAACACCTTGCTCCCATAATGTACGGTATACGTTTCCCATATTAGCTCCAGCATCAATCCTAGCCGTCATTTCTGAGAGATTTACCGAAATATCATTCATATCACTTACATCAATGACAAGCCCTTTATTTACTAAAGAAAAATTTTCATAGCTATGACGACCACTTCGAATTCTGAAAGGCTCATTGTTTTCTCTAGCCCATTTTAAGGCATTAACCACATCTTTCGTTTTTTGACAAAACACAATGACACTCGGATATTTGGGATTATTTAAATTATTATTCGTTCTCGCTTGTTCATAATCCGAATCTTCAGGCGTGACGATTCTTCCTGTGAGCTTCGCCTTTTTCAACATCAAGCCCCTTTCTCACAATGATACTTATCCTATGCAACTCATTGAGAAAGAATTTAAAATTTCAGCTTTTTTCTAGAATCACACTAAAATACTCTTTTTCACACTTGAAACATATGATGCACTAATAACAACAACGTGTTGGAGGTGTTCTATGCTTATCCATGTGGTAAGTGCTGGCGAAACACTGTGGCAAATCGCTAATCGTTATGCTGTACCCGTTCAATCTATTAGCCAATTAAATGCATTAGCTACTCCTGATCAATTAGCCATCGGACAATCACTGGTTATCCCTTCTCCTTATACAATTTATACCGTTCAAAAAGGAGATACGTTATGGTCAATCGCACAGAAATTTAGCGTTCCCTTGCAATCTATCATAATAGAAAATCATCTAACGAATCCCGATCAATTAACACCAGGAACGAAATTAATTATTCCACCCATTGTTCATATCGTGCAGCCAGGAGAAACTTTATGGCAAATAGCACAGCGCTATGGTACGACCGTTCAAGCCATTGCTATAGAAAATAAACTAAACAATCCCAATATGCTTTATGTTGGTTCACAATTGATGATTCCAAGAAAATTACCAACGATTGAAGTCAATGCTTATTCCTACCAACCTTCAGATGAAGCTGTAGACTCCATTAATGCTATTGGTCATCTACTAACTTATTTTAGTCCTTTTGCTTATAAGATGAAGGAAGATGGGACATTACAACCCATTAATGATGAAAATATGATAGCGGCAGCAAAGGCTAAACATATTATCCCTATGTTAACGCTCACTAATTTTACTTCTACAGAAGAAGGCTCTAATTTAGCACATGTCGTCTTGTCCAGTCCAGAGTTAAGTAAAAAGGTCATGAATAATGTATTACAGGTGATGCAAGATAAAGGTTATCAAGTATTAAATATTGATTTTGAAAATGTTTTACCTGCTGATCGCGAAAATTTCAATGCCTTTATTCAATTGGCTGTGGATACCCTTCATCCAAAAGGCTATTTAGTTTCAACAGCGCTCGCACCTAAAACAAGTGCTTCACAAACTGGGACATTATATGAAGCGCATGATTACGAAGCACATGGGAGAATAGCAGATTTTGTTGTATTAATGACATATGAATGGGGCTATCGTCTTGGCCCTCCACAAGCTATTTCCCCGATTAATGAAATGCGAAGAGTCGTGGAGTATGCTTTAACTGAAATACCAGCTGATAAAATCTTATTGGGTTTTGAGTTGTATGCGCGTGATTGGCTCTTGCCTCATGTCAAAGGCCAAGAAGCCGAAACGTTTAGCCCGCAGGAAGCGCTCAATAGGGCCATCAAGTACGAGGCAACAATCCAATATGATCCAACGGCACAATCTCCTTTTTATCGATATGTTGATGAGCAAGGAAGGCAACACGAGGTATGGTTTGAAGATGCGAGAAGTGCACAAGCCAAATTTGACATGACTAAACATTACAACTTACGTGGCATTAGTTATTGGGCATTAGGATTCCCGTTTCCTCAAAATTGGGTTTTATTAAACGATAATTTTTCTGTTAAAAAATCTTAATACTCATTATTGTTCGCAATAAACAAAGAGCTATGCGAATTTTTCCTTGTAAAGTGCGATCTGTGCTGACGGGATAAAAAGTTCATTTCAAAGCCATATTAATTTATATCAACAGGAAAGGAGCAACTCACATGGGAAGAGACAATAAACAAGGTCAAAGCAATAATAAAGGCTCATTACCTCAAACGCCAAAAAACCAAAAGATTGCACCAAACAAGGTGAGTGAGGAATTTTCTCAAGAGTTTATGGAGCTAATTAACACAGTCACGCAAAATAAGAATAAGCAGAAAAAATAAGGGGGGCTTCAGTTGGATTTTCAACGTGCACAAGAAATTGTCGCCTCACCTTTAGAATTTGAAGTGAGCTATAATGGTGTTTCCATCTGGATCGATCAGCTCCACGATGATGAAAAAACAGCGACAGTTCACCTACGCCGTTCTTTAGAAGAGCGATCTGAAGTAGCTATATCCGAATTAAAAGAAGAATATCTCGTTCACTAAACAGCAAGAACCTGCTTACTCAATAGCAATAAGCAGGTTCTTTTTTTAAATACTATAATCTTCAATATATTGAAGTTGTGTTAATACTTCCTCCACACGATGATGTAAATCTTTATAGGTTTCCGTAATTTGCTGTGGGGATATTGGCTTACTGAATAGATAGCCCTGAATATAATCACAGCCACCATCTATTAGAAAAGATAATTGCTCCACTTCTTCAATGCCCTCTGCCACAACCTTCAAACGTAAATGTTTAGCCATCGAAATAATCATGGAAACAAGTGCTTCATCATTCGGATTATGTGGCACGTTTCTCACAAATGTTCGGTCAATTTTTAAACAATCAATTGGGAATTCCTTTAAATAAGATAGAGAGGAATAACCTGTTCCAAAATCATCTACAGCAATTTGGATGCCTAATGCCTTTAACTCATGTAATAGCTGTGTCATTTGATCAATATTCATCGTCATACTTTCTGTAATTTCTAATTGTAAAAATGACGGATCTAAATTGGTACGATGTAAAATATCTTGTACCATTTCTACTAAATCCTGTTGAAATAACTGGCCAAGTGATAAATTCACTGCCACTTTCATCGGAGGTAAGCCTAGTTTCTCCCATATTTTCGCTTGAGTGCATGCGTTTTCTAAAATCCATTTACCTAGCGGGATAATAAGGCCACATTCTTCAGCAATAGGAATAAAGACATCAGGTGGAACAAATCCCCGAGTTGGATGACGCCAGCGAACCAAAGCTTCGACCGATTCAATGGTGCCTGTTTTTAAGTTGACCTGTGGTTGATAGTCTAAATAAAATTCATTATTGGCTAACGCATTATGTAAGTCTTGCTCTAACAATATTCGATCTGCAATACCTTTAGACATGTATGGTTTATAAAAAAGAAATCTTTGAGGTATTTGTCTAGCTTCTCGCATCGCTAACTGTGCATGCATTAATAGCTCTTCACCAGTCCATTGCTCCTCATAAAGAGCAATCCCAATATTTAGACTGCCATTCAATGAAAATAATTGGACCTGTAAAGGATCTGCCATGGCACTTTTAAGATTTAAGCAAAATTGTAGTAGTTCCTCAATCGTCTTTACATGGTCAATATAAATAACAAATTGTCCTTCACGCAGTTTAGTTGCAAAATAATGTGGAGGTACAATCGATTGAATTCGCTCTGCAACAAGTTTCATCATTTTATTAGAGTTACTAATCCCAATGGACGAACGAATCGCCGCAAAGCGATCAATTTCTATGGCAATGATAGCCTTTTGCGCTTTATGTTCATGTAAATTTTCTTTTAACGTCTTAAGTAAAAAATGTTCATTTGGCAACAATGTAATATCATCATGATAAGCTTGAAATCGAAGCTCCTGTTGAGATTGTTCAAGATCCTTTTTTATTTTCAACAGCTGCTGAAAGGGTTTTTCCACAGATGTATAATAAATCGCCTTTAGGAAAAAATAGAATGCTAAAAACTGATAGATCAGTGCTGAGAAATCCCATATCGCATTTTGATCTTGACTAACAATAAAGAAGACATCACTCACAATAAGGGAAATAGCTGCGCTAATTAGCCACATGGAACGCTTTGGTAATTTTTTTACATATGTACTAACAATAGCAATGGTTAAAATTTGAAGAATAATAGCAATTAAGTGTACCATATTATCAATCGTATCTAACCAATTTTTAGGCAATACTTTGGGCGAATAATAAGCCAGAAAAACGCTTCCTAGAACGAAAAGCATCGAACAACCATATGTCAGTATCCGATGATTCATGGTTAATCGCTTTTTAGGGTTTAAAATAATAAGTATAAATCCAATGGCTAAGTATAAACGTATTAATATATGTAGGGGCTCGTTCATAAAGTTCCATTCTCTAGATTGGCTAAAAAACAAGCTAACTAATTCTAATAAGGCAATAATGAAAAACATGTTTCCTATGTATAAAGTTTGATTGGATAATAAGTGTGAAAATACTAAATAGGATTGGATCGCAATTGCCATTGTAAAAACAATGATTAATATTTGTATCACCAATTTTATATCTTGATACATGTTACCTTGGAAAACACCATATATTTGATTGCTAAAGCTCAGTAATGGTATGACAAGTAATAAGGGTAATACCATGTACCAAATTTCTTTTTTCTCTATCTGATTAAACCATCTCTCCACTCCAAACCCTCCATACTACTATATAAACATTCACTAGGAAATTTTATCTATCTATATCGATTATTTAAATTTGAATTGTATATTTCTTTGACTTCTTACAAATCATAACACTTTTATCGGAATTTGTATGCACCTATGTGAAGTATGCTAATATTCATTTTATTTCAATATTAGCATACTTTTGATATTTTTAGTTCTTTATTCCACCCTGGAAAGTTGATGTTTCAATCTCTGGATGATTCTACCTCTTCTTTTTTTAATAGCAACAGCGGATAAGCCTAATGCATTAGCTATTTCTTGATCACTGTAACCTTCTACATAATAAAGTAGTAATATTTCTCTTTCTATCTGCTTAAGCTGAGACAACTTAATTTCAAGTAAGCTAGGATTTTTTTGATTGTCCCATCCCTCCAAGTCACTAAGAATAAAATTGAGTGTTTCACCATCAACAACCGTTATTCGCTCTGAATAGTTTTTTTCCTTTGATAATTCATTTAGAATCTCACCTTTTATCGAAGAATAAAGATAAGCAGAAAATTGTCCCTTTGCTGGATCTGCTTTTAGCCATGCCCTCCATACCGCAATAGAAGCAATATGACGATAGTAATCAAAATCCTTGTAAATATGAAGCTGCGTAAAAATGGCTGTAATCATTGGTTGCACAGCCTCTAAAATTTCTTCAAAAGATTGTGTTAATGAAAGCTTGTGATTGTTGCGAATGGACATACCACTCTTCCTGTCAACTGTGCACAGTTTAATATTCCTAGGTAACACAATCTTAGACTGTCATGTTGTTTGAGAGCTAATGCCCATTTTCAACATTTCAGCGCGCAGAAAGAATAAAATGCCTGGCATATTTAGTCATAATTCCTCCAAAGTTATTGCAAAAATTATCTATTTTCTTTGGTATTTCATACATATTTAAACGATAGTTGGACAAATTACTACTAAGGAGGCGATATAGATGAATTTTCAAATAAGAGATGCAATTACAGCGAATGTACATGGTCAATCTGCCGCAGAATTCAAAGACATTGTGGAAGATGCTATTAATCGTGGAGAAGAGCATTTACTACCAGGGCTTGGGGTGTTTTTTGAAAAATGGTGGAAGCAATCCAGTCCATCAGAACAAGATGAATTTGTTCAAAAACTAGAAAAAGTATTTGCTAACTGATTTTTAATGAACTGTGCATTCCATTTCCAATAAATGCGTGATAAAGTTTTACTTATCAGAAAATTTGGAGGGATTGGAATGACTGTTGCAGTAGAATTACTTGTCAATCAACTCAAACAGGTTTTATTAGAAGAACAAGTGTCAACAAACGAAACGGTACGACAGCTACATGGAAAGGATGAATCTCATCATATGATGAGTTTACCTGATATCGTTGTCTTTCCCCGTTCCACAGCTGATGTCAGTGCCATCTTAAAAATTGCACATGCACAACGTGTACCAGTTGTACCATTCGGTGTTGGCTCCAGCTTAGAAGGAAACGCGATTCCTATTGCACATGGTATTTCTATTGATTTCTCTGAAATGAATAAGATTTTAGAAGTTCGACCTGACGACCTTCTTGTAAAAGTTCAGCCTGGCGTCACGCGCTCTCAACTGAATAAGGAGTTAAAAAAACACGGTCTACAATTCACAGTGGATCCAGGTGCAGATGCAACACTAGGTGGCATGGCTGCGACAAATGCTAGTGGTACGACTGCTGTGCGTTACGGTGTTATGCGTGATCAGGTTCGTGATTTAGAGGTTGTCCTTGCAGATGGCTCTGTCATCCATACAGGTAATTTAGCCGCGAAATCCTCTTCTGGTTATCATTTAAATGGTCTATTTGTCGGCTCTGAAGGAACACTTGGCTGCTTTACGGAGTTAACGTTAAAAGTGTATGGTATACCTGAATTTGTGACAGCGGGGCGAGCTGTTTTTGACACAGTTGGAGATGCTGTTAGTGCTGTTACCGCCTTATTACAGGCTGGTATTTCAATTGGTCGAGTGGAATTGGTCGATGAATCCTCTATGAAGCAGGCCAATGTCTATAACGATACATCCTTTAGCGAAAAACCAACATTGTTTTTAGAATTCCACGGAAACGAAGCGGGTATGCATGCGGACATCGCATTTGCTACAGAAATTTTTGAGGACTACAGCTGTCTATCCGTCGAATTCGAGCAAGATAATGCTGCTCGTAATAAGCTTTGGGAAGCACGACATTCTTTAGCCTATGCATATATTCATGCTTATCCTGGTAAGAAGCTCATGTCAACGGATGTCTGTGTACCAATCTCTGTGCTTGCTGAAACCATTTTATATGCACGAGAACAGCTTGATCATGTTGGACTCGCAGGTGGGCTTGTGGGCCACGTGGGCGATGGAAATTTCCATGCACTTTTAATGTTAAATCCAAATGACGCCGAGGAGCAGGCAAAAGCGGATCGATTCAATGAACAAATCGTGCAATATGCATTACTTCGAGGTGGCACATGTACGGGCGAGCATGGTGTTGGCATTGGCAAAATGAAATACCAAGCCACTGAACACGGTACCTCTTTAGTCGTCATGAAAAGCATAAAAGCAGCGCTTGATCCACTTAACATTATGAATCCTGGAAAGATTTTCACACTATAATTAACATTAAAACCCGCTGATTGACTAGAGCATCAGCGGGTTTATCTTTATAAATCATAACGGAAGCTCTTGACTAATATATCTCCCTTGTAAAATTCCTTCGACTCATCTCGCACAAAACCTAATGATAAGTAAAGATTTATGGCAGCCTGCATCATATCACCTGAGTGTAAATAAAGTGCCTGATCCTGTCTCTTTCTAGCAAAGGCAAAACTTTCATTTAATAATTTCTTAGCAACCCCTTGTCCTCTTCCTTTTGGATGCACACCTAATAAGCGCACAATCGTCGATTGAATATTTAGCTCCGGCAAACCATACGCTTTCCCTGCATCTGTAAATAGTTGTAATCCACCTAATATGTCATCTCCGCGTTTTGCAATAAGAATTGTCTCTGCATTCGGATTACCAACCGAAGCACGGATATCACTTAAATATGATTGCCAGCGCTCTGGGTCTTCATAGTCCTTTTCATATTGCGCATAGCTCTCAACTAAAACTTCAAGATAGCTTGCATAATCTTCCTTTTGTAAATGTTCAATCACAATGTCTGCTACTGTCATTCTAATTTCCCCTTTCTATGATGAAAAACCGCCTTTACTATAGGCTGTTACTCTTATTTCAATACGGTGTGAAACCCATTCTACTATGATTGAAATTACCCAATAAATAAGACCAACAGCAATAAATGACTCTAAAAACTTTAAGTTCATGGAAGCAATAATATTTGCCACACCGGTCAATTCTTTAATGGATAGGAAAAATGCTAATGATGTAGCATGTAAAAAACCAATAAAAACATTCGTCAAGTTGGGAATAGATTGCCCAAATGCTTGTGGTAAAATATAACGTCGCATCGCTTGAGGAAATGTTAATCCAATCGCATATGCTGCTTCTAATTGTCCTTTAGGTACAGCTAATATCCCTGAACGAATAATTTCTGAGGCATAAGCCCCTGCACTAAGTGTTAAGGCTAGTATGACAAAAAATAATATAGGAATAGAATTTGATTGTATCTTTAAATGAAGCAAATTAGCTACACTATCAACTAGCATTGGCAAGCCAAAATAAACGAGCATGATATGCATAATGATAGGTGTTCCTCTGAAAAATGAAACATAAAAATTAAGTACAGATGAGACTATTTTTATCTGTTGAATGCGCACGAAAGCTACAATTATGCCAATAACGATTCCTAATAAAACAGGTGTAATAGTCATGAATAAGGTTAACGGTATTACTTTACTAATTTCTCGTAATGCTTCTACTATAAAAGCGATATCAATGGTCATAGCATATTCCCCCTATTGTGAAGCAAGCTCCTTTGGCATATAGCGATTAAAATAGCGTTCATTAAATTTAAATACTTTTTCAAGGATTATCACGATGACATAGTAAACAATTGACAAAGCTACATAGATTTCAAACGCTCGTGTCGTAGAAGCAATCAAGGTTTCTCCCCTCCCCACCATATCCATTACACCGATGGAGAATGCTAACGATGTATCTTTTAATGAACTAATCATTGTATTTGCTATATTTGGAAAAGCAACACGTATTGCCTGTGGAAAAACGATTCGCATAAAAGCCTGTGATCCACTTAAGCCTACTGAATAGGCCGCCTCCATTTGACCCCGATCAACGGTTAAAATTGCTGCACGAAATATTTCGGCAAAGGCTGCCGCATTGCTGAATGTGTACGTAATAATAACAAAATACATTGCATCCATTCGTGTCACATCAATATGAATGAGCTTTAACAATGCGGGTATACCGTAAAATACTAAGAACAACTGCACTAAAATGGGTGTACCACGAATAAAGGATATATAGATTGTAATAATTTGCTTCAATATCGGTATGTGAAGTAGCTTTGGTATGGCTAGCACAATCCCAAGCATCATACCAAAAAGTATGGAGAATACTAGAATCTCGAAAGTTATGGGTAAATACTGAAGCAATGTTGGAAGTACTCTCGCAATTAGCACGACATCAAAGTTATTTTCCATACTGCCATCTTCCTTTCCTGTTCATTAGAAGTCTACTGTATAATCATCACCCAACCACTTTTTACTAAGCTCACTCACTACCCCCTCATTCTTTAATTCAACGATCGCTTCATCTAAGCGCTCCTGTAACTTCACTTCATCTTTATTGAGTAAAAAGTAGACCTTTGAATTTAATAATGCATCACCTACAACCTTTTGCTGTGCCTCATTGCTTTCGTTATAGTATCGAACAGCAAACGGTGTGGTAATAATAGCATCAATTCGTCCCGTTGCAAGTTGATTATTAACATCGACAGAGCCAGAAG
This sequence comes from Lysinibacillus sp. LK3, assembly GCF_001043675.1. Taxonomy (NCBI): domain Bacteria; kingdom Bacillati; phylum Bacillota; class Bacilli; order Caryophanales; family Bacillaceae; genus Lysinibacillus; species Lysinibacillus sp. LK3. Next base: position 123,765 of record NZ_LDUJ01000018.1, on the reverse strand, counting down.
AATAAACGATATTTGCTCCTAAATTATGCTCTTTATTATACTTTTCAATAAAAACAGCAGAATTACTTGTTGGTGAAACACTCACATTTTTCCCTTTTAAATCCTCAATGGATTGAATTGCATTATTTTTCTCGTTGACTGTCACCTTTAATGGGAAAACATTATACGGCTCTTTATTAAATAAAAACTTCTCTTCACGCTCACTATTAACTTCCATTTGATGGGCAATAAAATCTATTTTTCTTGTTTCTAAACTTAGTAATAAATTGGAGAATTCCATTGTTTTAAATTCAAACTCATATTCTGGTAGCTTCTCATCAATTGCACGAACAAGCTCTACATCATAACCAGTTAAATTTCCCTTGTCATCTAAAAAACAGATGTTTGGAAACTGAGTTCCCGTACCAACTATAATTTTTTGAACATCCTTGCCACTCTGTGCTGTTTTTTGAGCACTTGCGTCACCAACTGTTTTTTCTGAGTTTGCACACGCAGTTAATAGCGCTGCTAGCACAAGTAGCAAATAAAATGATATTTTTTTCATAAGATTCCTCTCTCCTTCTGTTATGCATATGAGGGTAGATTCACAGCAAGTGCCTTCTGTAGATGCTCTAAACCAATTGCTGTTACGGCTCTATAGATACCTGTTTCACTTGAACCAATTTCTACAACGGGTACATGTCGAACACCATACTTTATATCAAGGATGTCTCTAAAATTATCATTAGACGTGACATCAACTGTTTTGTAGGCAATATGTCGTTCTTGTAGATATGCTTTTATTTCCTCGCAATAACTACAACCTTGCTTCGACCAAATAATTATATCTAAACTTTTTGTCATATCATGACCTCCCTTAGATTACCTTCACCTTTTGCTGTAACTGCAAATGGACAGGACTTAAAAGCTCAAACGAACGTTGACGTTCAAATTCCTTCAAGATGGGCGTATGCAAAATAAATTCATCAATTTGGAATCGTACATGGTAGTCATCTAAATTGGCTCTAATGTCTTCTGCTGTACCGTATAAAATATCAGCCTCATACTGCTCCACCGTGTATTCCTCTCCAGATTCCTGACCAAATTTCTCTGCTAGCTCTACTGATTGTAGCGTCAGGCTTCTGCCACTTGCTAAATGCACCTTTGTAATTTTTTGATCTCCTATTAGCTCTTTCGCTTCCTCTTTACTTGGAGCAGCAAGTGCAGCAATGGAAATCGCAAAAGTACCGTTTGGATGATGACTGCGATAGATTGTAGCCGCTTGCGCCAAAACATCATTATCACTATTAATAAATCGAGCAAAGACAAATGCAATGCCGAGTTTTCCTGCAAGAGCAGCACTTTCAGGGCTAGCGCCAAGTAAAAATAATGTCGGCTTTGCCTTTGGAATCGGCGTTGCTTGTATGCCATATAATTCGTGCTCTTTTGGTATGGATTGCTCAATTAATTGCTGTAAAAATATTAGTCTCTCTTCAAAATCTTCCCCTTGATTGAGTGTGCCATATTGTAGAGCCTTCGTGGAAAGTGGCAAGCCACCAGGGGCTTTACCGATTCCTAAGTCTACACGTCCTGGCTCCAATGATGCTAGAACATGGAAATTTTCCGCTACTTTATAGGGGCTATAATGCTGTAGCATAACCCCACCTGATCCAATTTGAATGGATTTGGTTTTGGCAAGTAAATAAGAAACCAATACTTCTGGAGAAGAACCTGCTAATGACTCTGTATGATGATGCTCCGATACCCAAAAACGTGTATAGCCTAACTGCTCAGCTCGTTGTGCTAAAGCCACCGTTTTTTGTAATGTTTGTTCATTGCTTGCTCCTTCAATAATAGGGCTTTGATCTAATATGCCTAATGTATAACTCATACAACCCCTCCTAATTTCTTTTATTCAAATAAATTTACTAGGTTTTTAGACAGACTGTTTAACATAGCGACTTTCCTTGAATGGTAAACCTAAATTCCCACGCAAAGTATCTGCCTCATAATCTTTACGATATAGCCCTCTTGCTTGTAAAATTGGCACTACTTTATCAACAAAATCTTCAAGAGCACCAGGTACTGTCACGCCAATAATAAAACCATCTGCTGCTTCCTTTTCAAACCATTCTTGTACAAGATCTGCTACTTGCTCAGCTGTCCCAAAAAAGGCTGTTTTTGGTGTCGCCTCGCGTAAAGCGACTTGACGTAATGTCAGACCCTCCTGCTTAGCATAACGTTTAATATAATCGGTTGTGCTTCTAAAGCTATTCGCTCCAATATCCCCTAGATCAGGAAACGGTGCATCCACATCGTATTGGGTAAAATCATGATGGTCGAAGTAACGTCCAAGATAAGCAAGAGCACGGTCTATGGAAACTAACTCAACAATTTCTTGATATTTCGCCTCTGCTTCCTCCACAGTATCGCCAATAATTGGTGATATACCTGGAAAAATCTTTACTTCTTCGGGATTTCGTCCAAATGTTGCCACCTCTTTTTTTACTCTCGAGTAAAATTTCTGTGCCTCTTCAATAGATGCCCCATGTGTGAAAATGGCATCTGCATCTTTTGCAGCTAATCGAATGCCCGCATCAGACGACCCAGCCTGGAAAATAACGGGCTGGCCTTGCTTTGTTCGACCAATATTGAGTGGTCCTTGGACTGAAAAATATCGCCCTTTATGATGTAATGTGTGTAATTTTTCTGGATCAAAAAATTGATCTTTGTTGACATCTGCAATAAACGCATCATCATCCCACGAGTCCCATAAGCCTTTGACAACCTCTAAGTATTCTTCCGCAATTTGATAGCGTTCTGCATGGCTAGGATGTTGGTCGATTGTTTTGTTATAGTTCAAAGCAGTACTTTCTAATGGTGTCGTTACAACATTCCATCCAGCACGCCCAGCACTAATATGATCTAATGAAGCGAATTGGCGTGCTACTGTAAATGGTTCGCTATAGGAAGTTGAGACTGTTCCAACTAACCCAATGTTTTTCGTCGCTACTGCTAAAGCCGATAAGATTGTAATAGGTTCAAATCGATTTAAAAAATGAGGGATGGATTTTTCGTTAATAAATAAACCATCCGCAATAAATGCTACATCAAATTTTCCCTGCTCTGCTTTCTGAGCCTGCTGAATATAGAAAGGTAAGCTTACACTTTGATTGCTCGCCACCTTTGGATGACGCCAACCAGAAATATTTCCTCCTACCCCATGAATAATTGCTCCAAATCGAATTTTATCCTGTCTAGCCATGTCAATTCCTCCTCAATCTTTATTTTACTAAACATAGTGGTTAAGTATGTTTTGTTGGATTGAGAATGATATTACCGTTCCTTTAGACGATATGCAATAGGTACAGTAATAGAAAAAATTTTATGTGGTGATAAAATTTTTTATCAATACGTGTCTCCTATGCTTTCAAAATGCTTAGCTGTTTCACAAATTGTCTGCCAAAAGGCTGATGGCAACGTCTCTTTCTCTTTATAGGTTAAAAATATATGTTGATTCATATCCAGCAAATGCTTAACGTCTATCTCCACAAATTCACCGCTTTCCAGTTCCTTTTTAATGCATAGATGTGGTAAAAAGCTTAGATAGTCTTTTGTCCGAATAAACTCTTTGGCAACTTCTAAATGATCTGTTCGTACCTCAATATTGGCTGCTACTCCCTCTACCTCGAACATTTTATGCACATAATTCCAATCAAACGCGCCACATTCAAAAAACACCATTTTCTGTTGAGCTAATTCTTTTGCTTGAATAAGTTCATTTAGTTGTAATGGGTGATCACGGTGTTTGACAAGTTTCACTGTATTGTTCAATAAAAGCTCGTTCTCAATGTCATCCCCATGTACATATTGAATAAAGCCTAGATGAATTTGGTGGCTTTGTAGCTTTTCTAAAATGTTTGTTGTGGAACCTGTAAATAATTGAAAACGCAAATAAGGAAATTGCTCTTTCCATTTTGGCAATGCATAGGCTAAAAAATACTGGGCTGTTACACCGTTTGCACCAATACATACCTCATCGGTCTCCTGCGTTTCTTCTAATTGCTTCTTTCCTTGCTGAAATGTTTGCACAATTTGCGTGGCAAATGGTAAAAAATCTTTCCCTTTCTCTGATACGCTCACACTTCTTCCATCTCGGTAAAATAACTCAACACCTAGCTCTCGTTCTAATGACTTAATACGTGCAGTTACAGTCGGCTGTGAAAGAAATAATGCATTGGCTGCTTTATGGATACTTTTGTAATGGACAACATATAAAAATGCCTCGATATGGTCTATATTCACGAGGAGTTCACTCCTTCATTACTTATTTAACCTATTATATAAATAATTCCTTATATTCTCTATAACTTATAAGAAAACTATGTTTTATATTTTTGACAAAGAAAAAAAGTAACCCAGCGTCTCCCAGGTTACTTTACTATGTAGCGATGTAGCCATCCATCTTGACAACAAACATCGCACGTGGTGAACATCCCTCTGTCTGCCTACCACTTTTATGTTATTCACATGAACACCCTCTGTTGTCCATGTAAACTCTATCTATCGTACTTCTCAACTCGAGAAAGCATATGTCTCAATTTAAGCTAAAATCGATGCTAATACAGCTTTTTGAGCATGCAATCTATTTTCGGCTTGCTCAAAGATGTAAGAATTAGGTCCGTCAATAACTGAAGTCGCAACCTCTTCCTCACGATGTGCTGGTAAGCAATGTAAGAACATATAATTTGGTTTTGCATAGGCTACTAGCTCATCATTAATTTGATAGCCAGCAAAATCTTGTAAACGTTTTGCTGTTTCTTCCTCTTGACCCATAGATGTCCAAACATCAGCATAGACGACATCTGCATTTAATACTGCTTCAACAGGATCATTCGTGATCATAATCGTACTGCCATTTGCTGCCGCAATGGCCTGTGCTTTAGCGATGACTTCCCCATCACATTCATACCCTACAGGTGTCGCAACAGCTACATTCATGCCAACGTGTGCTGAAGCTACTACGAGTGAGTGTGCTACATTGTTGCCATCACCTACATAGGCAATTTTAAGTCCTTTTAACATGCCTTTATTTTCTGCAATCGTCTCTAAATCAGCTAATGCCTGGCAGGGATGATAAATATCCGTTAATCCATTGATGACAGGGATTGCTGCATGCTCTGCAAGCTCTTTGACCATTTTGTGAGAGTTTGCGCGAATCATAATGCCATCTAAATAGCCCGATAATACATGCGCTGTATCGTAAATTGATTCACCACGACCAATTTGCAAATCACGCGCATGCATAAACATGCTTTTCCCACCTAATTGATTCATACCAACTTCAAATGAAATACGTGTACGAGTTGAATGTTTCTCAAAAATCATGCCAAGCGTTTTACCTTCTAGTAATCTTGGACATTTCCCCTCTTTTGTAATCATCTTAAGCTGTGTTGCTAATTCAATAAGATCCTGGACCTCTTGACTTGTATAGTCTAGCAAAGTTAGTAAATCTTTTCCCTTTAAACTAGACACTAACTTTAACTGTACTTCTTCGAGTAATTTCATAGCCTTCGCTCCTTATATCGTTGCTGTTGAAATTAGTATAACATGCATAAATATAAAATCAACTGAATTTTTATAATTAATCTTAATTATTATTCATTTGTTATTAAATGTGTCAAAAATTCGTCAAAGCGAATATTTATACATATTTTCTTTTTTACTAAACATTCATATTCTTAAATAATTGCATTATAGTTTATATATATTTATAATTAATATGCATTAACTATTGAGGCGGTGAAAAAATGGAAAAAGAGCTGATACAGCTGGTCAAAGAGCTGAACCAAGTAGAATATGAAACAAATGTGATGCTAACAGAAGAATTCTCCACCCTATTAGATGAAACATTAACTACAAAGCAGGCACTATTTTTAAGTCTTCTTCAAACACATGGCCCTTTGCAAACCTTCGAATTAGCAAAGTTGATGGGGACATCTGCTAGTGCTGTAAGTCAATTAGTAGGAAGATTAGAACAGGAGAGCTTTATAAAAAGAACCATAAATAAAAAGGACCGTAGAGAGATCATCATCGAGTTAGATACGCGGGGCTTTGATTATTTTCAAAAACAGGAAGAAATTGAACTAGCCATTATCAATAAATACTATTCACAGCTCTCTAAAGAGGATTTACTGCAATTAAAAGAAATATACACGAAACTCCATGCTATCGTCTCTAGCGATCAAAAAAATTAGAGATTGAAAAGGAGGAATATTTGTGGATTTAAATGATTTAAAAAAGGATATTTTTAAAATTGCTTATCCTTACGTAAAGACTCGTCCGAATGTAATCCTATCCATTGGTGTTATTTGTCGTAATCTAGATGCTGCTTTTATATTCAACGGCTCAAATGTCACATATGATAAAAAACCCTATGTCTATGAAATTGGGTCAATCTCTAAAGTTTTAACAACATCCATGTTTGGGGAAATGATTCAAGAAGGAATCGTGAAGATAGAAGATTCTATCGCCAAATACTTTTCTGAAATTCCCGATAATCACCCTGTAACTTTGAGGCATTTGGCAAATCACACATCTGGTCTACCGGGAATTGGTGTACTGAAGAACATCTATAATCTTTTTGATAGCCAAACACCTCGTGACCCCTTTTGTCCCTACTCATTGAATGAGGCAATACAGTATTTTAAAACCCATACCCAGGAGCCTAAAGTTAAGTTTAGATATTCTAATGTAGGAATGGGCCTTTTAGGATATTTATTAGCAAATGAACTTCACACTGACTTTGAAACAGCCATTACTCGTAGAATCGTAGAACCTTTAAATTTAACGAATACCTTTATTTCTATCCCCCCCTCTAAAGAAAATATCGTATTGAAGGGATATTCTGTTCGGGGACATAACAAGCCCCCACTTGAAATGAATGAATTTATGGCAGCTGGCGCTATACGATCCACTGTTGATGATTTATTAAAATTTTTAAAAATACACATTGGCAATCAAAATTCAGGCTATCTATTAACACATCAAGCTACTCATACTATTTCAAAAGATGTAAGGATCGGATTAGGATGGGTACTTGAAGACGATATTATTTGGCATAACGGATCAACGAAAGGCTTCTCTAGTTATCTAGGATTTAATAAAAAACAGCAAACAGGTGTCGTGATTCTATCCAATTATCGATCCTCTATACTAGCAACAAACCCTCTTGAAATGGGGAAAAATATTCTACAGCTCTTGCAAAATTCTTTATAGCGAAAATGGGGTGTTTCTTGAATGGTATAAACGGGAATACCCTATTCTTCACAAGAACTACTTGTAGCTCCTATACATAGCTTGAAACCTGTCAACCTTTACTCATTCTTAATAGTTCTATGCTTGTTAAACGCTTCTAGAAGCTAGCAATGATTCTTGTCATAAGCTAACTTAACATGGGCTGTTGCTCAGCACAGCAACAATCAATTTACTTGCAGATATTTTCCATTAACCTACAAATTAATACTTCTCTATATTTTGATTTCTATAAGAGTCTTACTCACTAATAAGAATGGGACTTGTGTTTATAATTACTATTCATATTAGCAAGTCTAATTGTCTTGGAATGAGTAAAAAAGCCTCCTAACATTTTGTTAGAAGGCAAAATCATGCTATATCTATTTAGCAGTATCAGTCAAAAGTAATTTTATTGACTGCATCACGGTCTAATTTTTTAATGACTTCTACCATTAATTTAACGGCATTATCATAATCATCACGATGTAGGATACCTGCATGTGAATGAATATAGCGTGTTGCAATACCGATTGATAGTGCTGGTACACCATTTGCTGTTACGTGGATGGAGCCAGCATCTGTACCACCGCCAGCCATCGCTTCAAATTGATATGGAATATTGTGCTCATCTGCTACATCTAATACGAATTCACGTAAGCCACGATGTGAAACCATAGATGCATCATACACAACGATTTGAGGGCCTGCACCCATCTTACTCGTTGATTCTTTTGCTGTAACTCCAGGAGTATCTCCTGCTACACCTACGTCCACTGCAAATCCAATATCTGGTTGGATTTTATGTGTAGCAGTTTTTGCACCGCGAAGTCCAACTTCTTCTTGTACATTCCCTACAGAATAAAGAATATTAGGGTGCTTTTCATTTTGTAACGCTTTCATAACATCAATCGCGATTGCACAGCCGATACGGTTATCCCAAGCTTTAGCTAATAGATACTTATCATTTTTCATTACATTAAATTCAAAGTACGGTGTTACCATATCGCCAGGACGTACACCCCACTCAAGTACTTCATCTTTAGAAGCTGCACCAATATCAATAAACATATCTTTAATGTCTACTACCTTATTACGTACATCCGCAGGTAAAATATGAGGTGGCTTTGAACCAATAACCCCAATCACTTCATCGCCCTTACGTGTAGTAATCGTTACACGCTGTGCAAGCATAACTTGGCTCCACCAGCCACCCACTGTTTGGAATTTGATAAAGCCTTTGTCATCAATTTGTGTAACCATGAAGCCTACTTCATCTAAATGTCCTGCTACAACAATTTTAGGACCGTTTTCATCGCCAACTTTTTTAGCAATGACACTACCTAAGTTATCTGTTTCTACAGTATCTGCATATGGTGCAATGTATTTTTTCATGACCTCACGCGGTGCACGTTCATTACCTGCGATACCATTCGCATCTGTTAAATCTTTAAACATTTGTAATGTTGGATCTAGTTGTGTCATCCTTTTGCCTCCTACTTCTTGTATCTATTTTATTATACTTCGTTTACCGAAATATTCCTAGCTTAATCGTCTGAAAATTGGTGTATTTCTTAATTTAATAACCTGAACGCTGCCGATGATAATTTTCTTGATTTTTTTCAAGATAAGCACCAACTACATCCTCAAATGTAAAACCGAGATTATACGCTAGTAATCCATAGTATTGCCAAATAGCTAAATAACGCTCCTCTGTAGGTTGATGAATAAATGCTAAAATAACACTTTGTGTTTCTAAAAAAGTAGCTGTTAAATCTTTGTTTTCTTCTACGAAAGGCCACATGTCAATCGATGTATAGCCCTTTAATAAGCCAAGAGATAAGATAAAATGAATCGAATCTACATATTCTTCTAAAATGACTTCACGTGCTGATGGTCCCTTTGTGCTCCAAAATTTAAAGCAACGTGTTTCATTAGCAAGCTCAGCTAGTTCCACTAGTAAGGCTAAGCCCTTTTCCTGAAACACATCTTGCTGAATATTTTGTGTTTGCTCGATAAAATCATCAAGCTCTTTTTGCATGGTAAACAATTGTTGTAAATTCATTTTTTTCTCCTAAATTTCTAAAAAATTTTTTATAAAAAGTGAAACTATTTGACCCTTCTAACCGTATAGGAAAGAATAACCTTTCTTCAAGGGGGAAATTTAAACATGTTGCCGTTACTAATTCGACTTGCTGTAATAGCGCTTATTATTTATGTATTTTACAAAGCGATTCGTTATATAACCGATCCTAAACGCAAACTTGATGAAGCCTATGAAAAAGGCCAGTATTATTTCTATGATGACGTTAAAAATGTCCGAAAAAATTTCTTTATTTCCTATAAGGGTGCTCTTTTTGAAGGTGAAAAATACCTAGGCACAACAGAGGATGCATTTGAGGTTGTAACCATTTTCGTCGGTGCGCGTGATGCTGCCACATTACAAGGCTTCAGCAAAAGCGACTTTGAATATTTGCAGCAAGAAATATTATTGAACTATCCAAGCGCCAAAATCAATTGGAAGCAGCCCATTGAACAGCTTATGCGAAACACATCCTCATCATGAGGATGTGTTTTAATTATTCTCATTTATGTCCAGAGTTGCACAATGATAAAAATTTGTATGGCTGCAAGTAGGGGAAAACCAAATGCAAAACGATTATGACGTGTTTTGTGGCGGAATAAATACATACCCAATACACCCCCAGCTGCCCCTCCTGCTATGGCTAGTGTAAATAATGTACGCTCTGCTATACGCCATTCATGATTCTTTGCGCGTGATTTATCCATCCCCATTAAAATGAGCAATACAATTGATACAATGCTCATATAAGCTAATAATGCTTGTCCCATTTCTTACTCCTTTAAAACCGTGATACTATTAATCTAACACAAAAAAGACTGATGGAAAAACCCATCAGTCTTTTTATTGCACTTATGATATTTCACACCTGTAGCTAAGCTTTCGGTGCAGAAATAATAGTGAATGTTGTCAGCTATTATTTAGCTACTGCTTTTTTAGCAGCGTCTGCTAATTGAGTGAATGCTGCAGCATCAGTTACTGCAAGGTCAGCTAACATTTTACGGTTAACTTCAATACCAGCAACTTTTAAACCGTGCATTAAACGGCTATAAGAAAGACCGTTCATACGAGCAGCTGCGTTGATACGAGTGATCCATAATTTACGGAAATCACGTTTTTTCTGACGACGGTCACGGTATGCATATTGACCTGATTTCATTACTGCTTGGTTAGCAACTTTGTATAATGTATGTTTTGAACCATAGTAACCTTTAGCTAATTTCAATACTTTTTTACGACGTTTGCGCGTCACTGTTCCGCCTTTTACGCGTGGCATATGAATTACCTCCTGCTTTTCATTAAAAAATGAATGTTAGTATTTTTTTGTAGTCAATTATTTCATGTAAACAAGTAAAGATTTGATGCGTTTGAAGTCACCAGATGATACGATGTTCGCTTTACGTAGGTGACGTTTTTGTTTCGTAGATTTGTTTGCGAATAAGTGGCTTCCATAAGCACGGTCGTATTTTAATTTACCTGAACCCGTTTTTTTGAAACGTTTCGCAGCTCCACGGTGAGTTTTCATTTTTGGCATGTCGAATTCCTCCTAAACTGTTCGTCTAATATTATTTCTCGTTCTTTGGTTGAAGAACTAAGAACATGCTTCGGCCTTCCATCTTCGGTTTTTGTTCTACCGTTGATACTTCAGCACAAGCTTCAGCAAAACGATCTAACACACGTTGACCAATCTCTTTGTGTGTGATCGCACGACCTTTGAAACGTAGGCTACATTTTACTTTATCGCCTTTTTCAAGGAATTTAATCGCATTACGTAACTTCGTTTGGAAATCATGCTCATCGATTGTTGGGCTCAAACGAACCTCTTTCATTACGATGACCTTTTGATTTTTACGAATTTCACGGTCTTTCTTTTGCTGTTCAAACTTAAATTTACCATAGTCCATGATACGAGCGACTGGCGGCTTGGCTTGAGGGGCCACAAGGACAAGATCCAAGTTTACACGAGCGGCGATTTCTAGCGCTTCATTACGTGTCTTTACACCAAGCTGGTCACCATTGTGATCGATTAATCGAAGTTCACGTGCGCGAATGCCTTCGTTTACATACATGTCTTTGCTAATAGTAATCCACCTCCAAGTAGTTGTCGCGAATACATGGTTTGGGCAAAGCCTTGCCCGGTTGAACGGTACATCCTCTCGTCATGTCCATAAAAAAAGGACGGACATTTTTGAAGATGTCCGCCCGCTATATGTGCATGCGCAAGTCTACGCAAAACAATTCAACGTGTCATACCTGTTCACAGCCTTTAAAGCGTTGTATCAGGTGAGAAGCGGGCAGCCTCTACTTCAACCACAAACTTTGTATTCATTAACCTTAATTATATTAGCATGTATATGATAAGCTGTCAAATATTTATTTTCTTATCTGTGCTAACATAACCAAAATGAAGCTATTCTATACAAATGCAAGATTTATTTTATACAGAAACCCTCACTTTGGCAAGCGAGGGTTTCTAGTTAAAGCTTATTTTGTAATTTCTGTTTTTATAGCTGCTAGGAAATCCTCAAAGCTAATTGTTTCGGAATCTTTCGAGCCATAACGTCGAACATTTACGCCATTTGCCTCAACCTCTTTATCCCCGATAACAAGCATATAAGGAATCTTTTTCATTTGTGCCTCACGGATTTTATAGCCTAATTTCTCTTCACGATCATCCATTTCCACACGTAAACCAGCCGCTGTAAGTTGCTCTTCAATTTGCTTTGCATAGTCGAAGTGAGCTTCATTCGATACTGGAATAACTTCAACTTGTACCGGTGCTAACCAAGTTGGGAATGCTCCTTTGTATTCTTCAATTAAGAAGGCAACAAAACGTTCCATTGTTGATACAACACCACGGTGGATAACAACTGGACGATGAGGCTTACCATCTTCCCCAACATAAGTTAGGTCGAAGCGTTCTGGTAATAAGAAGTCTAATTGAACTGTAGATAAAGTCTCTTCTTTACCAATCGCTGTTTTTACTTGAACGTCAAGTTTAGGACCATAGAATGCAGCCTCACCTTCCGCTTCAAAGTAGTCTAAGCCAAGTTCATCCATTGCTTCTTTTAGCATACTTTGTGCTTTTTCCCACATTGCATCATCATCGAAGTATTTCTCAGTATCTGCTGGGTCGCGATAAGATAAACGGAATGAGTAATCATTAAGATCGAAATCTTTATAAACCTCTAAAATTAACTGTACTACTTTTTGGAATTCCGCTTTAATTTGATCTGGGCGAACAAAAATATGGGCATCATTTAATGTCATCCCACGAACACGTTGTAAGCCTGAAACAGCCCCTGACATTTCGTAACGGTGCATAGTGCCAAGCTCTGCAATACGCAATGGTAGGTTACGATATGAATGCATGCTGTTTTTGTACACCATCATATGGTGAGGACAGTTCATTGGACGCATAATTAATGTTTCATTATCCATTTCCATTGGTGGGAAAATTGAATCTTGATAATGATCCCAGTGACCAGAAGTTTGATAAAGCTCTTTAGAACCTAATACTGGTGTATAAACGTGCTTATAGCCAAGTGATAATTCTTTATCGACAATATAACGTTCAATAACACGACGAATTGTTGCACCATTTGGTAACCAAAGTGGTAAACCTTGGCCAACTTTTTGGGAAGTTGTAAACAGTTCTAATTCTTTTCCGATTTTACGGTGATCACGTTCTTTTGCTTCTTCTAGCATTTGAAGGTGGTGTTTTAATTCCTCTTTTTTGAAGAACGCTGTACCATAAATACGTTGTAACATTTTGTTATCAGAGTTCCCTCTCCAGTAAGCACCCGCTAATGATAAAAGCTTGAATTCACGAAGTTTACCCGTAGATGGTACGTGGATACCACGGCAAAGATCAAAAAACTCGCCTTGATAATAAATAGATACTTGCTCATCAGCAGGAATGGCTTCAAGTAATTCTAATTTATACTCATCGCCAATTTCTTCATAAAGGGCTTGTGCTTCTGCACGGCTTACATTTTTGCGTTCTACCTCAAGGTTTTCAGCAATAATTTTCTTCATTTCTTTTTCAATGGCTGGTAGATCTTCAGCAGTGATTGGTGTTGGTGAGTCAATATCATAGTAGAAACCACCTTCAATTACTGGACCAATACCAAGCTTTACATCTGGGAATAGACGTTTAATAGCTTGCGCTGTTAAATGGGCAGTTGAGTGACGTAAAATTTCAAGTGCTGCCTCATCATCTTGTGTAATGATTGCAATTGTTGCATCCTCTTCAATTGGTGTTTTTAAATCCACTAACACACCATTAATTTTACCTGCATACGCTTTTTTCCGTAAGCCAGGGCTAATAGATAATGCTACGTCATCAGTTGATGTGCCTTTTGCAAATTCCTTTACAGCGCCATCTGGGAAAGTTAATTTAATCATTTCTGACATATTCTTTGCACTCCTTTGTTTTTGATAAATACATAATGCTTGATGATTGGCTGGAGCAATGTTTGTGTGACTCTACGGCTTGGTTTGAGCGGAGTCATTGCTTTTTTAAGCATTTCTCTGTTCAATCGGAGCGGCATCTTCATGTTTCTGAGCGGTTTCTTACTCTCTATGAGCGAATTTACCACTTTCGCGAGCGACTTATCTCCCTATATGAGCGGATCCACCACTATTTCAATGAAATCTGAGAAAAATAAAAAAAGCTCCGTCCCTCACAAAAGGGACGAAGCGTATGCTCGTGGTTCCACCCTTCTTCCTTCCGACTTACATAAAGTCAGACGAAGCTCAAGGCTAGCTAACGGGCTAGGGACCGGCGAAAGATTATCCCTTTCGCTGCTCAGTAGGTAGTAAATAATGTGCCCATACTAGGAAGTTTTCAGCCGATGACTTCCCTCTCTAAAAGCTGATACACAAAATTCATGTCCTCATCAATGCATATTGATATTAAGTATATGAGTCAGTATACGCTCGATTGTCGAAAAATGCAACTATCAATGTTACATCCGACGATTTTTGCCTCGCATTTCGATTGGCACTGTTAGGGCTTTAATTCGCTCCATAATTCGTCCCGCTTTGACAACCTCAATATCACCTTTTTGTGACTGAGCTAAGTGATGCTCTAATTCTTCATAGTTAAAATTAGACGTAATAAAAGTTGGCAATTGCTCTGCCATCCGATAATGGAAAATAGTCCCCAATATTTCATCACGTGTCCAGGCAGTCATTGTCTCCGCACCTAAATCATCTAGCATTAAGACAGGAGCCTTTTTAATATAATCTATTTTCTCATTCAATGTATTATCGCCAATGGCATTTTTCATTTCTCGTAAAAATTCTGGAACGAAAACTACCACAGAGCGGATTTTAATAGATGCTAATTCATTGGCCAATGCACCAAGTACAAAGGATTTCCCTACACCAAATTTACCATATAGGTAAAAACCTTTTGCAGGTAATTGACCAGTTTCTTTTGTTATTTTAACAAATTGAGCTGCTTTTTGTGCAATCGCCACACGTGATTCATCATCAATACTTAAATCATGAATTGTTGCTTGTAGCACATCTTTTGGCATATGCATACTTGCAATCATATTCGCAACATCTCGGCGTTCTTCTTCCCTAATCTTTTGCTCACAGCGCACATAGTCCATTTCAATAGAATTCCGAACAACCCTTAATGTCGGGATGAATCCTTTTAAATAGTTTGTACAATGTTCGGTATTATCACACCCACAGCACTCAGTAGATTGACTAATAAACTCATGCAGTTTAGGTAAATTTCGCTCAACATTGTCATAGTTTAATTCATCTGCATGCTGCGCTAAAAATTCCTGCACATGCGGGTGCTCTAAAATTTCACGTCGCATGGCTTCATAGCGTTCTTGGAACGAGGGTACATTAATTGCTCGCTTTAGTGGTCCATTTATAGGTTCGATTACTGCTCACCTTCTTTACTATTCGCTTTTTCCTAGCATCTCTAATATTTTTTGTCGCTCTTTTTCAAAATCTATAGTACTAGAGGTAGATTCCTCTTGATTGTCATTTCGTTTATAGAACCATTCAGGCACTTTTTCTTCACGTTGATATCTTGAACGTCCTTTAGTCTGTTGACTCGTTTTATTGGACGTTTGCGGCTTGTTTTTCCAAGCTGTATATTTATCATGCTCTTGACGTGCAAGTTCCATTGCTTCCTTAGCGGTCTGGACATTTTTTCGTACCCAATGATCAGCAATCGTTTCCACATATTTTTTAGGGAGCTTCATATCTGTTGTTAGCATAACGTATTCTAACAATGCATTAACCACTCCAATTGGCATGCCATGTTGAACGATTAAATTTTCTGCAAGTTGGACTGAGGTTTGTAATGGTTCTTTACCATTATTTATATCTCTTAAAACTTGGACAGGTGCCGTTGTTTCTAAATAGTGTTGAAGTTCCTGATCCTTGGTTTTTTGTCCCGCTTCTGCTACTGGTAGAGGATCGGTGACACGGGCAAGTTTTGGCGGCTCCTTGGATACGGTTAATTTATAAAAATCAGCAGCAGCCTTTCGTAAACGTTCCTGAGAAATTCCTAAATCATCATCTAAAGCAAGTATGACTACTTTTTGCATATCAAGGGCTGTTAAATGATATAAAAATGCCAACTTGGCTATAGCTTCACGCACTTCAAATGTCAACAAATTGGAAGGTACCAATTGCTCAGACAAACCTGCTTGCAATAAATCAAAATCGAATTGCTCCAAATAAAAAGGATATACTTTTTGTTGTTTATCCTTATGACTCGTATCCACTTGTAAATCTGATGGGATATTGGCATGAACAGGCTTATAGACATCAATAAAAGCACGAGATACATCCTTAAACGCCGAGTCCTTTACAGGTGACATAAAGCGCTGACGTAAGTTGCGATAAGCCTGCTCTCCAATTTTACTAAACAAAAACATCGACAGCAGCGGGTCTTTCATAAAGCTATCTGCATCTAATGGGCGCTGTAGCTCATATAAAAAACTACGCTCACCAGCATTTTCTTTTTTCCATGTACGCAGCAAACCAATAGCTTCTAAAGCAATACGAGCCTCAAACACTTTACCAATTGGTAGCCCTAGCACATTCATTAAATAATAATGTGTCATTTGCTGCTTTGGCATTTGCTCTGCTTCTGCCCATAATGTTAAATAGAGGCTAACTGGCTCTGATCCCGTTAATGGTTGATAAAATAATGTAACTAATTGACGCTCTTGTGTAGAAAATGCATGAGGTAGACGAATGTCGAAAGGATCGCCAGGCTGCAATTCCTTATATAAATGAATCAACGTCATTCATCCTCTCTGTTTGCTATGATTTCTTCTCCGTTTGACGTTGAATAATGTCCTTTATTTCTTCAATAAAGACATTGATATCTTTAAACTGACGGTAGACCGACGCAAAACGCACATAGGCAACCTCATCAATTTTGGCTAAGCGGTCCATGACCATTTCGCCAACATCTTCTGAGCGTACTTCCGAATTTCCAATACGACGAAGATCTTTTTCAATGGACAGAACAAGTTCCTCCAGCACATCAAGTGCCACTGGACGTTTTTCACAAGCACGAATAAGCCCACGAAGTACCTTCTCACGGCTAAACTCTTCTCGTGAACCTTCCTTTTTCACAACGACTAATGGCGTCTCTTCAATTTTTTCAAACGTTGTAAAACGGAAGCCACATGACTCACATTCACGACGTCTACGAATTTCTTTATTATCATCTACTGGCCTCGAATCCACAACACGCGTTCCGTTAAATTGGCAAGATGGACATCTCATATATTTACTCTCCTGGTTTACAACAATTTAATATATCTATTATAACAAATTTCCTACATGTAAGAAAAGTGCATTCACGTTTGTGGCCTCATGATAAATCTAAAGCACCTGAAGTACAAGAAAAGTTTCTGTAAAAAAAGAGCACATTGAAACCTTTTCGATTTCAATGTGCTATCTATAGAAATTATTACGCGTTTACCGTTTCTAAAGCATTTGCCACTTTTTTCACAAGGTCAACAACGCGTGCAGAGTAGCCCCACTCGTTATCATACCAAGCAAGTACTTTTACTTTGCGGTTGCCTAACACCATTGTAGAAAGTCCATCAACTGTTGAAGAATAAGTTGTTGTATTGTAATCAGAAGATACTAATGGCTCAACAGAGAAATTAAGGATACCCTTCATTGGACCTTCTGTTGCCGCTTTTACAAATGCTGCATTAACTGCATCAACTGTTACATCTGTATTTAAATCTACTACAAGGTCAACTAAAGATACGTTTGGTGTTGGAACACGAAGTGCCATACCATGAATTTTACCTTCTAATTCAGGTAACACTAATTTTAATGCTTTCGCTGCACCTGTAGATGTTGGGATAATGGATTGGGCGCATCCACGTGCACGACGTAGATCTTTATGCGGATTGTCTAAGTTCTTTTGGTCATTTGTATAAGCATGAACTGTTGTCATTAAACCATTCTCAATACCAAACGTGTCATTCAATACTTTTGCTACTGGCGCTAAGCAGTTTGTTGTACAAGAAGCATTTGAAATAACATCATGTTTCGCAATATCCAATTTGTCATCATTTACACCTAAAACAATTGTGACATCCTCGTTTTTACCTGGTGCTGTTAAAATTACTTTTTTCGCGCCAGCTGCTAAGTGCATCGCTGCTTTATCACGCTCATTAAATTTTCCTGTAGCTTCAATAACGATATCTACACCCATTGTAGACCAAGGTAATTTTAAAGGATCACGTTCACTAATAATTTGAACTCGTTTACCATTTACAACTAAAGCATCGCCTGCTGGTTCTACCGTACCTTCAAATGTTCCGTGATTTGTGTCATACTTAATCAAATGTGCTAACGTTTCTGCAGGATAGCTAGCGTTAATTGCAACGATGTTTAAATCTTGTTGTACGATAGCCTGGCGGAAAACCATACGTCCGATACGCCCGAAACCATTAATAGCAATTGATACTGTCATTTATAATATCCTCCTGTGAGTACATACTCAGATTAATTAATTATATACTTTATGGTGATTAGTATAACACAATTTTAAAAAAGATGAACATTATATATTGAGAATATAAAAGTTCTTATTTTCTGAAAAATTATTCTTTATTATGGCGTTTCCCCATAAAAAAATGCGTAGCAAGGTCGGCTTGCTACGCATTATAAAAGAACTCATGAAATAACATCCCAATAATGCAGGATTTTTTTTAATTGTTCTTCTGTACTTTCTATATTTTCATTATTATAAATGACCGCATGTGCACCCTTTTCTTTGACAGACATCGGCAGTTGAGAGTGCATACGTGCCAATGCATCTTCTTTAGATAAATTATTTCGTTCCATTAAACGTCGAAGCTGAACTTCTTCACTGACCGATACCACAATGATACGTTCCACAAAATGTTGAAGCTTACTCTCAAATAACAAAGGAATGTCCATCACAACATGTTCATGTCCTGCTTCTAAATAAGCATCACGCTGACGTAACATTTCTTTTCTGATTGCTGGATGTATGATATCATTTAACGTTTTGCGTTTGGCAGGCTCATGAAATATGATATCTCCCAGCATAGTTCGATTTAAATTGCCGTCCTCAAGCAAGATAGCTTGTCCGAAGCTTTCAGCAATCAATGCTAATGTTTCAGTTCCAGGTTCTACGACATCTCGTGCTACAACATCTGCATCAACAATCGGTAAACCCAGTTCGCTCATCATTTTAGCTACTGTACTTTTTCCACTTGCAATACTTCCTGTTAGTCCGATAATCATTGCTAAATCCCCTTTAATGTTGACAATTTGGGCAATAGACAGAGGTACGCCCTCCAATTGTCATTTGACTTGTTGCCGTTTCACATGCTGGACATACCTTTTTCCCATACATTTTTAATCGATTCTGCATACTCCCTGCTTCCCCATTAATATTCCGATAATCAGAAATAGTTGAACCACCCGCTTCAATGCTTTGACGTAGGACAGCAACAATCTCCTCAAATAATGCTCGCTTCCGCTTTTCACTAATGCGGCTCATTTTGCGTGCAGGGTGAATTTTCTGAGCAAACAATGCCTCTGTTGCATAAATATTGCCACAGCCCGAAATGACTTGCCCATCCATAATTACTTCTTTTACGGCTTTATTTTCATATTTCGGTAGCTTAGATTTTGTTATAAAAAAATCACATGCATGCTCATCAAATGGCTCTGGTGCCATTTTTGTCAATGGTGCATGATCTTCAATTTTTGTCAGAAAACGAAGTTCACCGAATCGACGAATATCTGAATAAATCAAGTATCCCCCATCTGCCATTTCAAATGTCGCATGGATATGCTTTTGAAATTTCGCCTCATTGATTTCTTCGGGTGAATTCACAACAAACCAAGCACCTGTCATCCCTAAGTGACTAACAAGAACATATGGAACATCATCCTTCAGCAAATGAAAGAAAATATATTTTGCTCTTCGTTCAATTTTGGTAATGGTCATCTGGGACAAAGTACTTTCAAATGCATCAGGCGCTGCTTGTTTGACAATACATTGTTTACCCTCACTAAAAGAGAAATGTACTCGTTCAGAAAGCTGAACCTGTTGAATGGTACGTCCTTCAACTGTTGGCTTCAATGCCTGGACGACACCCTCTACCTCTGGTAATTCAGGCATTTGAATCCCTCCTTATTTTGCCTCGTACCAAGTTGAGCCATGGTTAAAATCTACTTTAAGCGGTACAGCAAGCTCAATAGCGTTTTCCATGACTTCAGGTACAATTTTTTCGAGTAAGGCAATCTCTTCCTTTGGTGCCTCAAAGATTAGCTCATCGTGCACTTGAAGTAGCAGTTTTGCCTGCATCTTTTCTTTTTTCAATCGAGCATCCATATCAATCATTGCCTTTTTAATGATATCAGCTGCACTACCTTGAATTGGCGTATTCATCGCCGTACGCTCAGCAAAGCTTCTTAAATTAAAGTTTGAGCTTGTTATATCCGGTAAATAACGGCGTCTATTTAATATCGTTGTCACATAACCATTAAATTTCGCATTTTGTACAATGTCATCCATGTACTGTTTTACACCAGGGAAACTTGCGAAATACTTTTCAATAAAATTAGCCGCTTCCTTACGTGTAATATCTAAGTTTTGTGATAGACCATAATCACTAATACCGTAGACTATTCCAAAGTTAACAGCTTTCGCTGCGCGACGCATATTACTATCAACCTCATCTTCTGACACATGAAATACATCCATAGCTGTACGTGTATGAACGTCCATTCCTTCACGGAAAGCCTCAACAAGGTTTTTATCTTCTGACATATGTGCAAGCACACGTAATTCAATTTGCGAATAGTCAGCAGAAAATAATATCCAATCCTCTTTTGAAGGTACAAAGGCTTGACGAATTTTGCGGCCCTCCTCCAAACGAATTGGGATGTTTTGTAAATTCGGATCTGTTGAGCTTAAACGCCCTGTTGCAGTTAAAGCTTGCTGGAAGCGCGTATGCACTTTACTATCTGATACATGAATCTCCTTTAGTAAGCCTTCAATATATGTGGATTGTAATTTTCCAAGTTGGCGATACAACAGAATATGTTCGATGATAGCATGCTCTGACTGTAATTTTTCTAGGACATCTGCAGCAGTTGAATAGCCTGTCTTAGTCTTTTTAATCACAGGTAGCCCTAGCTTATCGAATAGAATCACACCTAATTGTTTTGGTGAATTAATATTAAAGGTTTCTCCAGCTTCTGCATAAATTTCTTGCTCAATTACTACAAGTTTATCATTAAGCTCTTGCCCCATTTTCTCTAACGTAGCGCGGTTAACCGTAATCCCTTCGCTTTCCATTTCACCTAAAATTCCTGCCAATGGTAGCTCTAGGTTTTTATAAAGATCGAATTGTTCATTTTCCTTTAATAAGGCTTCCAGTTTTGGCTGTAATGACCATACTGCAAAAGCTTTACGGCTAACATGCTGTGCAAGTTGGTCCAAATCAGGTATTGCACGCTTGGCACCTTTTCCATATACCGCTTCATCTGCTTGGACATCATAGTAGCCTAATTCCCTTGCAAGTGTTGCGATATCATCGCCACTTAATGCTGGATTATTAATATAAGAGGCAAGTAGCAAATCAAAGTCAACGCCAGCTAATTGAATCCCAGCTCGCTTTAATGATGCTTGAGCTGCCTTAGAATCGGATATATATTTTATTTTTGTGGCATCTTCTAGCCAACGACGGAGAATATCTGATTTTGCTGCTTTATCAAATGGAATATATTGCGTCTTTACGCCATCTGATAAGGCAATTCCCAGCTGCTGACAAGTATGATAGTGCTCGTTTTCAAGCTCTACATGCACAGCCATCACGTCTTTTAAATCCTCAGGTCGAACTTCCTGGACAAGGTCATAATCGAGAGGCGCCTGTTCTTCTTCTTGCACTGTAAAGTCACTTTTATCAAGCAGCGATTTAAAGCCAAGCTCACGCCACACATTGATTAATTCATCTTCTTTTGGCCCATTATATGCAAGATCAGCCAGTGAAATGGTGATTGGAGCATCCGTATAAATCGTTGCCAGCTTCTTACTCATGATGGCTTGCTCTTCATTAGCTACAAGCTTTTCCTTCATTTTAGAAGCTTTCAATGTATCCATTGCTTCATAAAGTGCTTCAACGGAGCCATGCTCTTTTAATAATTTTACAGCCGTTTTTTCCCCGACGCCTGGTACACCAGGAATATTATCGGAGGAATCCCCCATCAAGCCTTTCATATCAATAATTTGGAGCGGCGTTAACCCATACTTTTCCGCAATAAAGGCTGGTGTATTTTTCTCTATTTCCGTAATACCTTTTTTCGTTATATAAACGGTTACTTGCTCTGTCGCCAGCTGAGTTAAATCACGGTCTCCAGAAACGATGATAACATCCATATCCTGCGACGAAGCCTCTTTAGCAAGCGTTCCGATAATATCATCCGCTTCATATAACTCCTGCTCATATTGCTTAATACCATACGCATCAATGAGCTTTCGTAAATAAGGAAATTGCTCTGATAATTCTGGTGGTGTCTTTTGACGTCCTCCTTTATATTCTGTAAAGGTTTCATGGCGGAATGTTGTTTTCCCAGCATCAAAAGCAACCAATATTTTGGTTGGCTGTTCTTCCTCTAATATTCTTTGTAGCATTGTTGTAAAGCCGTATACAGCATTAGTATGAATGCCACTATCATTCGTTAGCAATGGCAACGCAAAAAACGCGCGATACGCTAAACTATTACCGTCCAATAATAGTAATTTTTCCTTGGTCATGATTTTATCCTCCTGCGTTGTCTTCTTCTTCTACTTTATCATAACAATACATTTCAAGTAAAAAAAGCAGGCGTCCATCCTCAAGGTTATCCATTATTTTTAATGGTTTATCCACCACTTTTAGACTTTATCCGCTACTTTAGCATTCCTATTCATTCAAAAAAGCCAACCGCGCGCAGCGGTTGACTTGTTTAAAATATTTTAACTCCTTAACGCATATTACCTATAATAGATGAACGACTATCCTGCATTTTTTTTACAAAATTAGTCATTACATCAAAAGCCTCATTTCGTTTACTATTCATGCTTTGTAAACGGAGCATATCCATTTGACCTTGCTGTGCATTCAAATCAGCTAGCTGTTGATTTCGTTGTTGAACATCCTCTAGTTGATCCTTAAGCTGATTTTCTAACAGCTGTGCTCGCTGTGATTGGACTGCCTGTAATGCTGATTCTAGATCCATGCCTTGAATATCAATTGGTTGAATTAGGCTATTAGCAGAGGATTGCCCTGCCCCACTAAATAATAATCCGACTGCTAAAGCACTTCCAAACACGACCTTTTTCATCTTTATTACCTCCTATTAAAATGAATCTTTGCTTATCATACATACTAAAGGTTAAAACTAGGTTAAAAAATATAATATGGTATGTATGCATCTGCCTATCAAGTTTAGTCATTGACTATTCTCAATAACTTGACTGTACTACAGATTAAATAAGGGCAATACTGACAAATGTTAATAATTTTCGTATTAACAAGGCATAAGACGTATTACATCCATTACTAAAAAGCAAAAACTTTCATTCAAGGACAAGTCTCCTGTAAATGAAAGTTCTTAATAGTTGTTATTGATTTGAAGTACGATAAAAAACTTCTTCATAGATGACAGTTAATATAAATGCATTCATAAAAGCAAACACAAGAAATAACGGCATGCCGCCTAATTGTGGATATGTTAGCTCTTGATTAAATACCATTACTGTACTAATTTGTGCCAAAAAGAAGATTAAGCCAATTCCAACTTGCCAAATAGGACGCTTGACCTTTCTTTTTTCATACCAAAATAATTTCTTAAAAAGGTTTCTTACATCATCTGCAATAATGATACTGATTAAAAAGATACAAACAAAAAATACTGGTATATGATAAACACTTTTCGTCACCCACGAAAAATCGGATAGACGGTAGAAAAGTGTTAATATCGAAGCTATACTACAAGCAATCCCTAAATTTTGGAGCCATTTGCTAATTTGTAATTTCAAAGCCCTTACCCCCAACTATTCTTTTTTAAACATTATCATTCTATCAAATTATAGCTGATTCGGGAATACAAACTTATAAATTTCTATTATTTTCATACTATAATAATTCGATTTCACGGATAATTATAATTCGTCCAACAAAAAAGTCGTCTCCTTCAAGACAGAGACGACTTTAAACTGCGCTTATTTAATATAACCAGACAAGATGTTGGCATATGGTGAAGTAGCTGGCAAGATAATAACCGTATCTTCCCCAACCGTTTTCTTATAGGATTCTAATGTGCGGTATAAAGAATAAAATTCAGGATCTTGAGAGAAAGATTTATTGTAAATCTTTGCAGCCTCTGCTTCTCCTTCAGCTTGAATTAAAGCAGCTTCTTTACTTGCTTTAGCAAGCATTTCTTGTACGTGTTGATCCGTTTGTGCCTCAATACGACGTTTCTGTGCATCTCCCTCTGAAAGATACTTTTGTGCAATTGATTCACGATCTGAAATCATATTCGTAAAAACGGATTGTTCATTTTCAGTTGGTAAATCAATGCGACGTATACGTACATCTACTACTTCAATACCATAGTTATCGTTGGAAAGAAGTTCATTAACACGTTCAGTTACTTGATCGTTTATGCTGCCTCGAGAAGAATCCTCATCATTTATAATCTCCGTATAGTTAATTCGGCCAAGTTCAGATCGAATAACAGAATAAATGAACTCTTCCATACGTGATTCAACTTTTTCTATCGTACCAGCATTCGAAATCAATAGCTTAGGATCCGTAATACGCCATACAGCATAATTATCAATAATAATTCGTTTTTTATCCTTTGTATTAATCTCTTCTTCCGAAATCTCATATGTCATTTGGTTTTTTGGTAACTTTGTAACACTTTGAATAAAAGGAATTTTCATATTTAAACCTGGTTCACGCTCAAACTTAACAACCTCTCCAAACTGCCGAACAACAGCATACTCTGATTCTTTAACTATATAAATATTCGTTAATAAAGTAATCACTAGAGCGAATATGACCGTTAAGGTTACAGCTAGAGAGATATATTTTTTAGGATTCTTCGGTCCTTTCTTCGACATTTTAACTACATTGTCTCCCGAATCACCTTCTGAAGGAGCAGCTTTTTTACTTTTGCCAGATAAGAAATTGAGGAATTTTTCTAGATCCTTATTTTTTTGGTCCATTAGTTACCGCTCCCCTCTTTTTTCTCTGTTTGTGTCTGTTGCGACTGTTGAGGCTGTAGTTGCTGAAGTGGTAAATACTTCATCGTACTACCATCATCATTCATAATGTAAATTTGTGCTTTCGGTAGGACATTTTCAAGCGTCTCTATAATTAACCGCTCTCGTGTAATTTGCTGATTGCCCTTGTATTGCTCATACATTTTATTAAAGACCGCTACATCCCCTTGTGCTTGCTCGATACGGGCTGTTTTAGTTCCTTTTGCTTTCGACATAATAGCATCACGTTCGCCTTCAGCTTCACTAATGCGTTGGTTTTCATATTTTTCAGCTTCATTTATTTTTGTATTTTTCATTTCACGTGCATCTGTTACAGCAGTGAATGCTGCACGCACATCTTTATTTGGCAATTCTACATCTTGCAATTTCACACCTAAAACGCTTATTCCAATATCGTATTTTTCAATAAGAGAAACTAATAATTGGCGAGTATTTGCTTCGATGTCAGCTTTACCTTCTGTTAACGCTGCATCGATAGAAGAGCTTCCGATTATAGAACGAATGGCACTCGATGTCGCGCTATGTAATATTCTTTCTGGATCCTGCGAATTAAATAAAAACTTATTAGGCTCTGTAATTTTCCATTGAACAACAAGGTCTGTTAAGACAATATTTTCATCCCCCGTAATCATTTTTGTTTCGGCATCGTATGCCTCTAACTCACCTGCTTTATTTTGCTTATAACCAAATTGCAGACTAAACGTTTCTTTTGACAAAATTTCTACGGATTGGACGGGCCAAGGTAATTTAAAATGAAGACCTGGATTTGTTACTGTATCATCGGCACGACCAAATGTAATAACCACAGCTTGCTCTGATTCATCTACCGTGTACCATGAAGTAAAAACTGTAATAAGTGCAATAATTCCAAATATTCCAAGTCCAACAATCATTAGTGTCCTTTTCACACTCATGTCTGTTCCTCCTTTTGCTTAGTACTATTGTTTACGGTGAACCCTTATAAAAAGTTTCAAAATATTTTCATATAATGATTGTAAAGGACAGAATCCTCTGTATCTCACTCTTAACAAAAGCTTATCAATGCAAAAAAATCCTGTTACCTTTAGGGCAACAGGATATTGATAACCAGATGTTCAAATACTGGGAAAATGGTAGTGGATAATACAATACTAATTAATGCAGCAACGATCATCGCTAGACTAGCAAATGTGCCTTCTAGCTCTCCAAATTCAAATGCTTTTGATGTACCCGTTCCATGAGCACCCATACCAAGCATTAATCCTCTAGATGAAGGTCTGTGAAAACGACATACTTTGATAACGATTGGTGCTAACAAGCTTCCTAAAATACCAGTCGTCATAACGAAAACAGCTGTAAGCGTAGGAGAACCACCAATCATATTAGAAATATCCATCGCAATAGGTGTTGTTACAGAACGTGGCACTAAACTATGCACCAACTCATCATTTAAGCCCACCAATAGAGCCATCATAAAGGATGACACAATAGCAACCGCTGAACCAACAGCAATGCTGATGAAAATTTCAAATGCGTGTTTTTTTAATAGGTTGACATTTTTATATATAGGAACGGCAAACGCAACGGTTGCTGGTCCTAGTAAATTTGTTAAGACACTCGCTCCAGAATTGTAGGAATTATAAGATACACCTGTCAGTAGTAAAATACCTATAATGACTAAAGGTGTAATCAGCATAGGTGTCAGCCATTCTTTTTTATATTTTTTATAAAACATTTTACAAATATAAAAAATAGCAACCGTCCCAAGTAAGCTGACAATGGCGATTAATAAAGTCATATCGCATCACCCTTCTTTCGCTGCTCTAGCCATTGTGCTGTATACCCCGTTACAAACATTACCACAATGGCACTCACGACAATGACCAGCACAACCTTCATTCCCTGCACACCGAATAAGGCATGATAATCAATAACGCCGATGGCAGATGGAATAAAGAATAATAAGAGTTCACTTAATAGTACGGCTGCTCCTAATTCAATCCATTCAAGCTTGATTATATGAAACTGTAACAGCAAAAATAATAGGACAAGTCCTATTATACTCCCTGGAATCGGCAAGTGAAGTAGGCGTGCAATAGTATTTCCGATTAATAATAGGATATAAAGATAGCCGATTTGCACGATACTTTTGACGATTTTCATGGTCATCCTTCTCTCATTTTTTTCTCTGCCTCAACAGTCAGGAAAACACGATTCGAATGATAAGAAGGTTGATTCACTGACTGTCAAAGCGTTCGTCTAACAGACAATCGCGGGTAAGATGGTTGTTAAACTTTATGCTACTATACTTTACACCTATTTACGTTCCCTGTAAAACAGAAAAAGAACCTAGTGTCTAAAAAACACTAAATTCTTTCTGTGGGGAATATAAAGCAGTTAAAAATCTTCTATTAGATTTTTATGGTCATCGTCTTAACAATCATATTGGGGGTTTCTAGAAATAAGTATAGTGCCCAAATATGAATGTAACATGTTGTTCATGTAAAGGATTTGTTAATTTTTCGGAATCATGACAATCATTTTAGTTCCTATGCCGACTTCACTCTCTACTTGAATTCGGCCATGATGCGCCTCGACTAAATGCTTAACAATCGCTAAGCCTAAGCCTGTTCCACCAGAATTACGACTTCTCGCTCGATCCACCCGATAAAATCTTTCAAAAACGCGCGCTATTTCATGTTTTTCAATACCAATTCCTTGATCCTCTATTTCGATAATGCCATGTGTTTCATTTTCCTTTAATCGAATAGAAACAGTCGTGTTTTCAGGTGAATATGTAATCGCATTGGTAATTAAATTCGTCACAATCTGAATGATACGATTGGCATCCCCCATAACCTGGACATCTCGTTCGATATCCACCTGGAAGCTCATATTTTTTTCATCCAATCGCGGAGCTGTCAATTCTGCTCCACGAATTAGAACATCCTGTAAGCCCATCGGCATAATATTGACAGTAAAACCATGCTGCTCGATCTTTGAGAGCTCTAGTAAATCTTGAATCAGCATTTGAAGTCGATTACTTTCTTTATATATAATCTCCAAAAAGGAAATCAGCATTTTTTCGTCTTTATAGGCCCCATCCAATAAAGTTTCTGAAAAGCCTTTAATAGATGTAATAGGTGTGCGTAATTCATGTGATACATTCGCAACAAAGTCTTTCCGAATTTGTTCTAATCGAACTAGTTCCGTTATATCATGCATAACGATAACAACGCCTAGCCATCGTCCGTGGTCCCCGATGACCGGTGCCCCATAAACTTCTTTGTTATAAAGTTCTTGCTGTACTTCCATTTTAATTTGTTGTCGATAAGGCATTTCTGTCAGAAAAACATGATCGATAAATTGTTCTAATGATTTAGGTAAGCCTATTGTACGAAAAACCTTTCCTTGTACATCATCAAGCTGCATTCCAAAGCGCTCCAGAAATACTCGATTTACAATGGAAATATTCCCCTCACGACCAATCATCATAAGGGAGCTCCCCATATTTTCAATTAAGGTTTTCAGTCTTTCTTCCTCTACTTCACGTATCGTTGTAATATCTTGCAAATTCCGTGCCAATATGTTTATGGAATGACTCAGTGGTATCATCCGTTCATGCTCATTTTCTTGAGCACGTGCACGATAGTTACCCTTTGCAAGCTCAAGGGCAGTGTCTGTCACATTATCAATCGGTGCAGTAAAGTTACGTATCATATAACGACTTATAATTGCTATTAATATCAACGTGATGGTAAAGAGAATAGCCAGTACTCCGTAAAGGCGAGCACGCACATAGTTCAATAAGGATTCGTCTCGTTCCATAGCCTGAGCTGCGTACAAAGCTTCCTGATCTTCCTTCGTTAAATCCATTTTGCGTTCATCGATTACTTGGTCCATTGATGTCCGTATCTCAGTGGTTGCTTGCTCGTTATATTGCTCGATATAAACAGGAAAAAGCTGACCTATAACAATCATTAGGACAGCTAGTATCGTTCCAAGTAAAAGCATGAATGTCAAGAATAAGCGGTTGCTCATCGATTTCATGTCGTTTTCGGCTCCTCAAATTTATAACCAAGACCTCTAATTGTTTTTATAAACATCGGCTTACGGCTATTTTCTTCAATTTTATCGCGAAGGTGGCTAATGTGTACATCCACAATTCGAGTATCGCCAGCAAAATCATATTTCCATACAGCACTTAATAGCTGATCACGTGTTAATACACGATTTTTATTTTCAAGTAAATAGATGAGTAGCTCAAACTCTTTTGGTGTAAATTCCAGTGCCTCATCCTGTAAAAATACTTCAAATCGCTCTGGGTACACTCGCAATTGTCCAAACTCATACATTTTTTCCTGCGCCTCATCCTTATCATCTGCGACAACATTTTGCGTGAAACGTCTTAATACAGCCTTGACACGCGCTAAAACTTCACGAGGACTAAAAGGCTTTGTCATGTAATCATCTGCTCCCAACTCAAGACCAAGAACTTTATCAAATTCGTCATCTTTAGCAGTTAGCATAATAATTGGCGTATTCATACGTTGTTGTCGTATTTGTTTACAGACCTCCATGCCATCTAGTTTTGGAAGCATCAAATCTAAAAGAATTAAATTTGGCTGTAAGTCGATTGCTTTTTCAAGCCCTTCCTGACCATCAGCAGCCGTTTCCACTACATAGCCTGCCTGTTCTAAATTATATTTCAATAATGTTGCAATCGAAAATTCATCTTCAATTACTAAAATCGTTTTTGTCATGTCTAATGCCTCCGTTAGTGATTTGAAACCCCCATTTCAAATCTCAAGACGTCTATAGCGCAAGTGGTGGAGTCACAAGCAATAAACCTTCAATTACAAGCTGCTTCTGCTCATTATATGAGTGGACAGATACAGTGATGGTATTGTCATATTTATTGATTGCTGTAACCTCTA
The DNA here is from genome assembly GCF_001043675.1 of Lysinibacillus sp. LK3. NCBI lineage: Bacteria > Bacillati > Bacillota > Bacilli > Caryophanales > Bacillaceae > Lysinibacillus > Lysinibacillus sp. LK3. Next base: position 93,662 of record NZ_LDUJ01000018.1, on the reverse strand, counting down.
ATAGCGTATCGAACAATTCATAATGATAGAGAGGTCCTAAATATTTCAAATGTTGCTCAATAATTCGTGCACCTGGTCCTGGAATATACTTTGACACAGCTGATGTAATAATACCATTTAACATAATTGTCGGCACAATTGGCTTTTGAAAAGGTGTCATAGCTGCATAATCATGTTGAATATAAAGCGGGTTACTATCGTTTGTAAGGCCTAAATAAAGCAATAGATCCCTATCTTCAATTTTTTCAGTGATATGGATTTTCTCGCCAACTGTAATTTCATCGATTGTGAGACCAAGTTTACTATTTTTTTGAAGCAAAGATACGCCAACCCCTTTTCTATCATACTACATTCATAGTATCAATTTTATGCTAAAAGTACAATGAAAAGCAGAAGAACCTTACCTTTCTCAACCCTGGAAACATAAAAAAACGAGCAGGAACATTCCCTACTCGTTTTAAGACTTAGACTGATATTCTACACTAAAATTTTCATCACATTACGAACTGCTTCTGCTGATTGATCTAAAGCTGCTTTTTCTTTGTCCGTTAATTCTAGCTCAAAGATTTTTTCAATACCGTTTTCGCCAAGTAATGTAGGAACACCTAAGTATAAATCATGATAGCCGTACTCGCCTTCTAAATAAGCAATAGATGGTAAAATACGTTTTTGGTCTTTTACAATAGCTTCAGCCATCTCTATTAGTGCCGCAGCAGGCGCATAATAGGCAGAGCCGTTACCAAGTAAGTTGACAATTTCTGCTCCACCATTACGCGTTCGGTCAACAATTTCTTCTAAACGTTCAGCAGAAATAAGTGATTCTAACGGAATACCACCAGCAAATGAATAACGTGTTAACGGTACCATTGTGTCACCGTGACCACCTAATACAAAACCAGTAATATCTTTCACTGAAATCTTAAGTTCTTCTGCCACAAATGCACAGAAACGAGCCGTATCAAGAACACCTGATTGACCAATTACACGGTTTTTAGGGAAGCCAGTTTCTTTGTATACTGTGTATGTCATGGCATCAACTGGGTTTGTCAGTACAAGGATTGTAGCATTTGGTGAATGCGTAGCAATCTCTTTTGAAACAGTTTTCATAACACTCTGATTGATTTGAACAAGGTCATCACGGCTCATACCTGGTTTACGTGCAACACCAGCGGTAATGATCACTACGTCAGAATTCGCCGTATCTGCATAATTGGAAGTACCTTGCACATAAGAGTCAAACCCTTGTATTGGTGCTGCCTCCCACATATCTAGCGCCTTACCCTTTGTTGGGTTTTCTGCTTGTGGAATATCCACTAATACGACGTCACCAAGTTCTTTCTGAGCTGCTAAAAATGCTGCAGTAGCGCCTGTAAAACCGCCACCGATAACTGAGATTTTTTTTCGTTTCAGAGACATTTGAATACGCTCCTTTAAAATTAGGTTATATATTTTAAAAGAGGGAGGAGACTTCCATCTCACTCCCTCAATTAAACAAGTTTATCGTAAATATTCAATTAAAATTTACTGTCACCCTAATTATATCGGCAGAAAAAAGCATCCGCTTTAGCGATAAATTCTATTGTAGAATAGAAAATTATAGGTTTTTGATTAACTCATTAGCGAATTCTGAACATTTCACTTCTGTAGCGCCGTCCATTAAACGTGCGAAGTCATAAGTAACAACTTTAGAAGAAATTGTTTTCTCAACAGATTGAGTGATCATGTCAGCAGCTTCTTGCCATCCTAAGTGCTCAAGCATTAATACACCTGAAAGTAATACTGAAGATGGGTTTACTTTATCTAAACCAGCATATTTTGGAGCTGTACCGTGAGTAGCTTCGAAGATCGCATGGCCAGTAACATAGTTAATGTTAGCTCCTGGAGCGATACCGATACCACCAACTTGTGCAGCTAAAGCATCAGAAATATAGTCACCATTTAAGTTCATTGTAGCTACTACATCGAACTCAGTTGGACGAGTTAAGATTTGTTGTAAGAAGATATCAGCGATAGAATCTTTCACTAAGATTTTGCCAGCTGCTAAAGCATCAGATTGAGCTTTGTTTGCTGCTTCTTCACCTTGTTCAGCTTTGATAGCATCGTATTGGTTCCAAGTGAAAGTTTGATCAGCAAATTCTTTTTCTGCTAATTCATAACCCCATTTTTTGAATCCACCTTCAGTGAATTTCATGATGTTACCTTTATGAACTAAAGTAACAGATGGGCGTTTATGTTTAATTGCGTATTCGATAGCAGAACGTACTAAACGTTCAGTACCTTCTTTAGATACAGGTTTAACACCGATACCAGAAGTTTCTGGGAAGCGGATTTGATTTACACCAAATTCAGATTGTAGGAAGTTGATGATTTTTTGAGCTTGTTCTGAACCAGATTCGAATTCAATACCAGCGTAGATGTCTTCTGTGTTCTCACGGAAGATAACCATATCAACGTCTTCTGGGCGTTTAACTGGAGAAGGCACTCCATCAAAGTGACGTACTGGGCGTAAGCATACATATAAGTCAAGTTGTTGACGTAATGCTACGTTAAGAGAGCGGATACCACCACCGATTGGTGTAGTAAGAGGACCTTTGATTGCAATTAAGTATTCATTAATTTTGTCTAAAGTTTCTTGTGGTAACCATTCACCAGTTTGGTTAAATGCTTTTTCACCAGCTAAAACTTCTAACCATTCAATTTTCTTTTCACCGTTATAAGCTTTTTCTACTGCTGCGTCAATTACGCGTGATGCTGCTGCCCAGATATCTGGACCAATTCCATCACCTTCGATGAAAGGAATTACTGGATTGTTTGGTACATTAAGTACGCCATTTTCAACTACAATTTTGTTTGACATTCTGTTGCCTCCTAAATTCATAATCATAGGACTGTGTTAGTGATAACACAGTCCCAAACATTCTAGCATATTTTCCAAATTAGCGCTCGCTGATTGGAACATATTTTTGCATGCCTGGTCCAACATACTCAGCACGTGGACGGATTAGGCGGTTATTAGCATATTGCTCAAGGATATGTGCCACCCAACCTGAAGTACGTGATACTGCGAAAATTGGTGTGAACAGGTCATGATCAATACCTAAAGAATCATACACTGACGCAGAGAAGAAATCTACGTTTGCAGGTAATTTCTTTTGTTCTACGATCATGTCATGGATTTTAACTGACATTTCGTAAAGCTCTGGTTTACCAGTTAGCTCAGTTAATTTTTTAGACATTACGCGTAAATGCGGAGCACGAGGGTCGCCTTTACGATATACACGGTGACCGAAGCCCATGATTTTTTCTTTGTTGTCTAATTTATTTTGAATATAAGATTCAACATTTTCAAGTGAGCCAATTTCAGTTAACATTTTCATAACTTGCTCATTTGCTCCACCGTGAAGTGGTCCTTTTAATGCACCGATCGCTGCAGTTACACCTGAATAAACGTCAGATAATGTAGCTACACATACACGTGCAGTGAATGTAGATGCATTTAACTCATGGTCAGCATGTAATACTAATGCTTTGTCGAATGCTTCAATTTCAATATCTGCTGGCTCTTCGCCTTTAAGCATGTATAAGAAGTTTGCCGCATATCCTAGTTCAGGTTTTGGTGAAACTGGTTCTAAACCTTTACGAACACGTGCAAAAGCAGTTACTACTGTAGCAATTTTAGCTTGAAGACGAATTGCTTTACGGTAGTTTGCTTCTGGATCCATAACATCCGCTTCTTCATCGAATACACCAAGTAAAGATACTGCAGTACGCAATGCAGCCATTGGATGTACAGTTGAAAGTGGGTATGTTTTAAATTGGTCGACAATCGCTTGCGGAATTGACATGTTGTCTGCCAATTGTTGTTTTAATTCAGCTAGCTCGTCCTCTTTTGGTAAACGAGTATGCCATAACAGGTAAATTACCTCTTCGAATGACGCATTTTCTGCTAAATCATCAATGTTGTAACCAACATATGTAAGTGTGTCATCGATAATTGAACTGATTTTAGATTCCGCTGCTACGATACCTTCTAAACCTTTAGTTGCTGACATAAATTATCGCTCCCTCATACTTATTTTTTTGTTGCAAATGCGTTTTTTATGTTGCATTTACGAATTTTGCTCATATGAACCATTAAGTAAATCGCTTACATTGCTATTATAATCATTTTTGACAGCTTTGTGAATGAAAATCCTCCAAATAAAGAAAAAGACGTCCGAACGACTATATAATTGTCCTAAAGAGATTTTTTTGTATATTTTGACATTAATTTATCAATTGGTTTGGGGTGAATTTGTAAAAATGAGGAATTTAAAGTATTTTTCATACGAAAGAACTACGAGCGTTTTGCTATTTATTTTTTATTTAGTCATACTTTGGTTTGTATTACCTGTGTCACTCGCAATTTTTTTATCATTTTCGACGTATCCTATCATAAATTTTTTACACAAATATTGTAGGATTGCGTATTGGATTGCAGCAATTATTGTGGAAGTATTAATATTAACCTGTATTTTTCTACTAGTTGTCATATCTATTAACAGTATTATCGTCATTTTCCCAGAAATTCGAGAGACTTTACAAAATTTCCCGCTTTTCAGTGAATATGAATCCATGTTTGTACAAGTTTTAAAAGAAAAATCACTGTCCATTTTCGATTCCATCATCGTATATACAGCAGATCTTTTCCAATTATTAATGAAGCATGTCATTGAGGTTTTCATCTTTTTAGTCGCTTATTACTTTGCGCTTCTAGAAACACGTAAATCACGCTATTGGTTCTTTCAATATGTGCCTAAAAAATATCGTCAAGAGTGGCAATCTCATTTTGCAAAAATCATGCAACTTTTTCATTATTTCTTATTTGTAGAGTTTCAATTATTTACGATTACCCTACTCATTCTTTGTGCTGGCTTTATGATCCTTCAATTTGAACAAGCCATTATTAAAGCATTTATTGTAGCATTTGCAGATGTACTACCGTTTTTCGGAATTGGCGTTTTTCTTGTGCCAATGAGCATTTATTTTTATTTCAATGGCAATACCTTTTTATGTGTGGCCATTTTACTACTCTATTTATTTGTACAATTAACAAGGCAGCTAGCCGATTCGATGCTTTGGTCCAATACGCTTCAGCTACGCACATTCCATACATTCTTTATCAGCGCTGCCTCTATTCTATTATTTGGCTTTTATGGTATATTACTGAGCCCTATCTTTTTATTTCTAGCTGTAAAACTGAAAGAAAACTCTATCTTTGAACGATGATGAATTGACCTTTTTTCATTTTTTTACGCATCCAGTAATAGACAATGGGTTGGAACATTTTTCGAGAAAATGGCATGAGTAGGAATAAACCTAGGATATCTGTTAAAAATCCAGGTAACGCTAAAAGCAAACCACCACCAAAAGTTAAGAAAGTATCCACTAATGCAGCTCCTGGCGCTTCTCCGCGTGCCAATGTATTTTTCACATTTTGAACAGAGTTCATACCTTTATTTTTCATGACATAAATCCCAATCACACTCGTAGCAATAATGAGCAATAATGTACTTAAAACACCAATATTTTGTCCAATGACTATTAATAACGTCAATTCGGCTAATGTGTAGACAATGAAACCAAGAAAAATTTTTCGCATATTTTTCTCCTTTCTACTTGAAAAGCTATACCTTTTATACGTTATTATAGCCCGTTTAGTTTCATAAAAAAATGAATAGACCTATTCTATGAGAAAGCAACTTCTGTTAAAGGAAGGAATTAATAGTTTCCATAAAGTGTGTGTACAACCTTTATGGAAAAGCTCTAGTACAACAAACCGCACTAGAGCTTTTTGTTAATTATTAAAGAACACTTGCATGTCCTTTGTAAATCACACCTGTTTCAGCGTCCATTGTAATTTCTTGACCATGACGGATTAATGTAGTTGCTTCCTTTACACCAACGATTACTGGAATACCTAGGCTTAACCCTACAACTGCTGCATGGCTAGTAAGTCCACCTTCTTCAGTAATTAGGCCAATACAATTTTCTAAAGCAGGCATCATATCACGATCTGAACCGACTGTAACAAGAATGCAGCCGTCTGTATCGTAGGCAAGTGCCTCAGCAGCATTTTTAGCAACCACTGTTTTACCAACAACTGATGCTTTTCCGATCCCTTGTCCGCGTGCAAGTAAATCTCCAATAATGTGAACTTTCATTAAGTTTGTTGTACCCGCTTCACCTACAGGTACACCTGCTGTAATGACAACTGCGTCTCCATGTGTAACAAAACCATGCTTCAAGCTTTCATCCACAGCTAGTTCTAAAATTTCATCTGTTGTTGTCACACGTTGACACACTATTGGGTATACGCCCCATACTAGTGTTAATGTATGAGCTGTATTTGTAGAGCCTGTTACGGCAACAATTGGCACTCCTGGTCGATATTTCGCAATCATTCTCGCTGTATTACCACTTTCAGTTGGAGCCAATACGGCTTTCACCCCTAAATTGATAGAAGTATAAGCTACAGCTTGTGAAATTGCCTCTGTCATATTTGCTTCTTTCTCACGACTACGTGTAGAAACAATTGATCGATAATCTAATGAATTTTCAGTACGTTGTGCAATTTTATTCATCGTTTGTACCGATTCAACTGGATAAAGACCTGCGGCAGTTTCACCAGATAACATGATAGCATCTGTTCCATCAATAATTGCGTTGGCTACATCACTTGCTTCTGCACGTGTTGGTCGTGGGTTACGCTGCATGGAATCTAACATTTGAGTTGCCGTAATTACCGGTTTACCAACTTGATTACATTTTAAAATTAATTTCTTTTGTACAAGTGGTACTTCTTCTGCAGGAATTTCAACACCAAGATCTCCACGAGCAACCATTAAACCGTCAGATACTAGGATGATTTCATCGATGTTATCGACACCCTCTTGGTTTTCAATTTTTGGGATGATTTGAATATGACTACCACCATTTTGTTCAAGTAATTCACGAATTTCAAGAACATCTTTTGCACGACGAACAAATGAAGCAGCAATAAAATCAACACCTTGTTCGATACCAAATAAAATATCTTGTGCGTCTTTTTCTGTGATACCTGGTAGTTGTACAGAAACACCTGGTACGTTAACACCCTTTTTATTTTTTAGTACGCCAGCATTTTCAACAATTGTATGAATTAATCCTTTTTCCATATCCGTTGCTAATACACGTAGTTGAATTAGTCCATCATCAAGTAAAATAATTGAATTTTGCTCAACGTCTTCAATTAAGCGCTCATATGTGACAGAAAAGCTCGTCTCAGTACCTTCTACTTCTGTCATTGAAATATCAATTACTTGACCTGCTGACAAATGAAGCTCGCCATTTTTCATGTTATGTGTACGAATTTCTGGTCCCTTTGTATCAAGTAAAATTCCCACTGGTTTATTTAATTTTTGTGCCACTTCACGAATTAAATGAATACGCCCTGCATGTTCCTCATGTGATCCGTGTGAAAAATTCAAGCGGGCTACATTCATACCTGCTTCGATTAATTTTTCTAAAATTTCTGGTGACTCACTTGCAGGTCCAATTGTACATACGATTTTTGTTTTTCTCATTTTTGCCCACTCCGTTTTATAACAAATTATATTGATAGTTCTTTCATTAGTGTATATAGGCTTACATCAGCCTCATGATTCTTTTCAAAAGCCTCTGGCATATCATAATCAATGACTTGATGATTGCGAATACCTACTGCTCGACCAGCCTTGCCTTCCATAAGTAATTCAACTGCATGTGCGCCAAACTGACTCGCTAATACGCGATCTCTTGCTGTAGGTGATCCACCACGTTGGATATGACCTAATACTGAAACACGTGTTTCTTTTCCTGTTTTTTCTTTTAACAGTTTTGCCAGCTCACTTCCTGACATAACACCCTCTGCCACAATAATAATACTATGCTTTTTACCACGTGCTGCACCACGATCTAAGCGTGCGACAATATCATCTAAATTATAATCTTCTTCTGGAATTAAAACTGTTTCAGCACCAGCAGCAAGACCTGCCCATAAAGCGATATCTCCTGCATCACGTCCCATTACCTCTACAATGAAAGAATTTTCATGAGATGTAGCAGTATCTCGGATTTTATCAATGGATTCTACTACTGTATTTAGGGCTGTATCAAAGCCAATCGTATATTCAGTTCCAGGAATATCATTGTCAATTGTTCCAGGTACCCCTACAACTGGGAAGCCTTTTTTCACCAAATCCATGGCACCTCGATAAGATCCATCACCACCAATGACAACAAGTCCTTCAATACCAGCAGCTCGTAAATTCTCAATACCTCGTTGCTGAACAGCATCTTCTTTAAATTCTGGGCATCTTGCCGAATTCAAATGCGTTCCACCACGTTGAATAATACCACCAACTGCACCTAAATCAAGTTCTTCCATAAATCCTTTTACTAAGCCTTCATAACCATGCTTAATTCCGACAACATCAATTCCATGAAATGCTGCCTTACGAACGACCGCTCGAATAGCAGCGTTCATTCCAGGCGCATCTCCACCACTAGTTAATACAGCAATTTTTTTCATTGTCGAACCTCCTGCAGTTACTATTATTATTCACATTAACATGAAAAAACAAACTATGTAAGGGTTCTGGGGATACAAAAACATAACTTTTACATAAAAAATGAAAAGAATGCGCTTTCACACACTCTTTCCACCTAAAAACATCCTAAATCTAACATTTTTTCAAGAAGTCTGGCGTTTATTATGCGCTATTATCTTCTTTAATTTTTATAGCTTTTTAATATGTTAAGAAACAAATTTTGTCTCTTAACGAGCAAATATATAACTTTTAAATTTTATATCCTATTAAAGTAAACAACATTCGTCTTTTTACAAACAGATTTACACTTCTGTATACTGTCCAATTTTTTTAAATTTTTCATAGCGATCTTCAACTAATTGTTCTCCATTTAAAGAATTTAATGCATGAAGTGTGTCACTAATGCATTCTTTAATAGAAAGGGCCTGTTTTGCTACATTGCGATGTGCTCCACCAATAATTTCAGGAATAATGCCATCAATTACACCAAGTTCTTTCAAATCAGGTGCTGTGATACGCATGGCTTCTGCTGCCTGCTTAGCCAGACTACCATCACGCCATAAAATAGATGCCGCTCCCTCTGGCGAAATAACAGAGTAAGTCGAGTTCTCAAGCATAAAGACACGGTTTCCTACACCTAATGCTAATGCACCACCACTTCCTCCTTCACCAATAACGATACTAATTACAGGCACAGTTAAGCCAGCCATTTCTACAAGGTTTCTAGCGATTGCTTCACTTTGACCACGTTCTTCAGCAGCTTTCCCTGGGTAAGCACCTTTTGTATCAATAAAACAAATAATTGGTCGTTTGAATTTTTCAGCTTGCTTCATCAAGCGTAGTGCTTTTCGATACCCCTCTGGATGAGGCATACCAAAATTACGACGGATATTTTCCTTAGTAGACTTACCACGTTGATGTCCAATTATTGTTACTGGTTGCCCTTCGAAAATGGCAATCCCACCAAGAATGGCTGCATCATCACCAAATGTACGATCACCATGTAATTCAATAAAATTTTCACACATTGCTTCAATATATTGAAGCGTTGTAGGTCTTTCTGGATGCCTTGCTACTTGCACACGATCCCACGGCTTCATATTGGCATAAATCGATTGCTCTAATTGTGATAAACGTGTTTCAAGCTTCTCGATTTCACCAGACATATCAACTTCTGCTTCAGCAGCAATTGTTTTTAATTCATCAATTTTCTCACGTAATTGTACGACTGGTTCTTCAAATGCTAAATTTTTAGACATGTTGTACGCCGCCTTTCGTATGCATTTTTACAAGTAAAGAAACTTGTTTACGTAAATCTTTGCGATGGAAAATGGCATCAAGCTGACCATGCTCTAATAAAAATTCTGCTGTTTGGAAATCACTTGGTAGTTTTTCTCGTACAGTTTCTTCAATTACACGTCGCCCTGCAAAGCCAATCAATGCCTGTGGCTCTGCAATATTTATATCACCAACAGAAGCAAAGCTTGCTGAAACTCCGCCTGTTGTTGGATGCGTTAAGATGGAGATGAACAATAAGCCTTGATCACTGTGGCGTTTTAATGCGACACTAGTTTTCGCCATTTGCATTAATGATAATACGCCCTCTTGCATACGAGCACCACCACTAGCGGTAAAGATAATAAATGGTACACCTAGTTCAGTTGCCTTCTCTACTGCTCGCGTAATTTTTTCACCGACTACAGAGCCCATTGACCCCATACGGAAGTGCGAATCCATAATCGCTACGACAATTTCTTCCCCATCTATTGTACCAACGCCTGTTAGGACAGCCTCATTCAAGCCTGTTTTCTCTTGGTCTGCTGCAATTTTTTCAACATACGCTGGGAAATTAAGGGGATTACTTGTTTGTAAATGATCATCCATGGATTCGAATGAGCCTTCATCTAAGAAATAGTCCACACGTTCTTGAGCAGTCATTTTGAAATGATGACTACATTTTGTACATACTTTATGATTTTTTTCTAATTCTTTTGTTAATTGAATGTGACGACATTCAGGACATTTTGTCATTAACCCTTCTGGAAATGCCTTTTCTTGCCCGTCCTCTTTCTTTTTTCGATTACCACTAAATAAGCTACGTATTGCCATGTTCGACTCCCCCTTTGTTGTTGTCTAAATGCTCTGTACAGTACTCATCCACTGCTCATAAGCTTTTAATGCTTCTTTTTCGTAACCCAGCTGCATCGATTTCAACATCGTTTGAATGATTAATTTTTCATCTTCTGTTGAGTTTCGATTTAAACGGTCGCCATCATAAGCTGCTAATTGAAACCAGATTTTTAATGAAAGACGATTACCTGTCGTAATTAATAGTTCTCTTAAAATATCTCGACAATTAATTGTACCTTCTATTTCTAGTTTCACAAAAAAACTATCCCACACAGGTAGTGTGCGAAGAATCTCTGTACAACTTATTACGCGGATTGCTTCCATTTCATGAATTTGTCGCGTTAATTCGACATCTTTTTTTGATTTTTCATCTTCTAATATAAACATCGACAGTATTTCTACGAGCTGATGCTTATGTGTGGACGCAAGAAAAGTACCACCACCATGTCTCGTTTCAATAAGCCCTAGCAACTCTAAGCTTCGCAAAGCCTCTCTCACAGAGGATCGCCCGACACCTAGACGCTCTGATAGAACTCGTTCGGAAGGTAGCTTCTCACCTGCTTGAATTTTTTCCATTTTAATGAGTTGACGTAGTTGTTGGACGATTTCTAAAAACACTTTTTTTTGTTCGGTTTTTTTATCCATACGACTAACTCCCCTTATCAAAAAAGTGGTCTGACCACTTTTTAACGTTGACTCTAGCTTACAAAATAACTGTGCAAAAGTAAAGAAAAAACTGCATAAAATTTAATGCAGTTTCTAATTTCTTGTTTCATTTTATATCTTTTTCGTCGTTTGCGCATGTTTTACTTTGATTTGCGGCTTGCCAAAACGTCTTTCTAAAACACCTTCAATCCATAACATTTCCTCCTCTACTAGCAGGTCTTGGACCAACTGAAAGGTTTGTGGAAAAAATGTAGTGGAAACTGTTCCAAACTCATCCTGTAGCTGAACAAAAGCCATTTGCTCACCTTTTTTCGTACGGATTTTCTTCACTTCTTCAATCAGACCAATCATTTTTATGGAGGTACCATCACGCTTCTGCTTCAACTCTCGACAGGTACTATTGATATCCGCCCAGAAGAGTCTTTCCTGTGCAACTGGATGGGTAGAAATATAAAAGCCCAAGCTCTCTTTTTCATGCATCAATTTTTCCTTCTGGGACATTGCTTCTGCCTGCATATATTTTGGTTTACCAAAACTAAATGCCATTGCTGATGCTAAATCAATATCTTCAGTTGGCCTTAAAAGTTCTGCGTGTTTCAAAGCTGCCTCAACTGTCATGATGAGGACGGCTCTATCTTTTTCTAGATAATCAAGCGCCCCAGCATATATCAATGATTCCAACACTTTTGGCTTAAAATGCTGCGCACTTAAGGCAACAGCTAGATCAAATAGGTTATTTAATACCTCTGGATTTGTTTGACGGAGTCCATGTATTTTTTCTATAAATGTATGAGGCACACCTTTAATTCCTGATAAGCTGTAGCGAATGCCTTCCTTTTCCACCGTAAAATATTTCGTACTACTTTTTAATGAAGGTGGATAAAATGGGATGCCCTTATCTTTTGCCTCATGGACAAATTGTTGAATCTTTTCTACATTTCCCGTGGCATTTGATAATAACGCTGCATAAAAGTTTTGAGGGAAATGCGCCTTTAAATAAGCCATTTGATAGGAAATAACACTATAGGCCACAGCATGACTTTTAGGGAAACCATAATCCGCAAAGCGTACAATCAGTTCGTATACTTCTTCAGCTAAACGCTGATCAAAGCCTTGGCGTAGCGCCCCCTGAACAAATGCTGTGCGTTGCTCCTCTAAAACTTGTCGATTTTTTTTACTCACTGCTCGGCGAAGCAAATCTGCCTGTCCCATTGTAAAGCCGGCCAGTACTGATGCAATTTTAATAATTTGTTCTTGATAAACGATCACACCAAAGGTCTCTTGTAAAATAGGCTCTAGCACTGGATGTGGCATCGTTACCATTTCTCTGCCAGCCTTCCGTTTTGCATAGACAGGAATAAAATCCATTGGACCTGGGCGATAAAGTGCATTTACAGCCACAATATCTAAAAAGGTTGTAGGGCAGATATCACGCAAGGCTTGCTTCATACCGTCTGATTCTAATTGAAAAATCCCCAGCGTATCCCCTCTTTGTAATAGTTGAAACGTCTTGTCATCATGCAGTGGGATTCGCTCAAATTCTATCCAAGGACCACCAGCTTTATAAATTGACCAACGTATTTGCTCTAAAATAGTGAGATTGCGCAAGCCTAAAAAATCCATTTTGACGAGACCACATGCTTCAATATCTCCCATTGGCCATTGCGTACTATAAATACCATCATGCCCTTCTTCAATCGGTACAGTATTCACTAAAGGCGATGGAGCGATGACAATACCAGCTGCATGTATAGACGAGTTTCTTGGTAGGCCCTCCAATTTTAACGCCACCTCGTACCAACGCAAATGCTTATCATTCTCCGCTAACCAGCCTTGAAAGTCCTGTGACTCTGCTACAGCTCTTTGTAATGTAATTCCCGGCTTATTTGGAATCATCTTCGAAATTTTTTCTAGCATTTCCGCATCAAAGCCAAATACCCGTGCAACATCCCTGGCAACTGCTTTTGCAGACAATGTACCAAATGTAATAATTTGTGCGACATTTGCTTTGCCATACTTTTGGGCAACATACTGAATGACTTGATGCCTTTTACTATCAACAAAATCGATATCAATATCAGGTAAGGTAATTCTTTCAGGATTTAAAAAACGTTCGAATAATAAACCATAGGCAAGTGGATCTACTTGGGTAATCGAAAGACTATATGCCACAAGCGAACCTGCTGAGGAACCACGTCCAGGTCCCGTCAAAATTCGATTTTCTTTTGCATATCGCATAAAATCCGCCACAACCAAAAAATAGTCAGCAAAGCCCATAGAGCAAATAATTTCTAGTTCATACTGTAATCGTTCATGGTAAGCACCGGGTATTGCCAGTTGCTTGAATCGCTCTTCTAATCCAGTAAATGCTTCTTTAACAAGCAAGCTTTCAGCTGTTTCACCTTCAGGTACAGGAAATTTAGGCATTTGCACAGGCATTTTTGGTAAATCAGCTTTACAGCAAGCAAGCATTTTCGTACTGGCATCAAGCCAATCTGGACGATCCGCAAACCAATTTTGCCATTCGAATGCTGTTGGGGCAAAATAGCCCTGTACATCAGCTGTTTGCATAGTATTACCAAGCTTTTCTCCTGTATCAATTGCTCTTGCTACTTCATAAGCAAAATGATCTTCTGGACGCAAGAAATAACAGCTTTGAGAGGCTACAAGTGCAATAGCATGTTCTTCACACCAAGAAACGAAATCATCTTCTTGTTCAGCTTTTATCCCTCCAGGTCTAGCAATCCCCATATAGAGGTGATGGTTAAACAGTTGGACCAAAGCAGAAACCATTGCCTGCCAGTCATCTACATCTGTTAAATCGTCTGAAGAAAGTAGCGCTATACAACCTGCTGAATATCCCTCAAGCCATTTCCAAGGCAGCATATCATCTTGTCTAATTGAAATCGCACTACTAATCTTTAATAAATGCTGATAGCCCTCCTGTGTCTGCGCATACAGGACGAGGGGAAGCGTTTTATCATGCCACTGAACGTTAACCGAAAGCCCTATAACCGCATGGATATTTACTTGCTGCAATGCTTTACAAAAAGGCAAAAGCCCGTACAATTTCGTATTAACGATTGCACAGGCTTGTGTCTTTTGTTCTTGTAAAAAAGGAATCAATTGCTCAAGCCGAATTGTGCTTTTCAATAAATCCGCGCTCGTATGCATCTTTGTATATACATGTGTCAAATGAATCCCTTCCTTTTCTCTGTTAATGATACGCTTTACAAATCTCTTTTAATCTTGCAATAACGAGGTCTGCTTCTTCCCATGAATAGGCAGTAGCACCAGATGCAAGCGGATGTCCGCCACCGTTAAACTCTTTTGCTAATGTATTGATAACGGGACCCTTCGAACGTAATCGTACACGGATCTGATCCCCTTCTTCAATGAAAACAACCCATGAGCATATATCTTTAACACTGCCTAGGCAGCCTACTAATAAAGAAGCCTCAGATGGCACAGTGTCATGCTCTGCCAGTAATTCTTTTGTTAGCTTCACATAGGCAGCTCCATGCTCATCCATTGTAAAGTTTTGATAAATATATCCCTGTAAATTAAGTAATTTTTGCTCCATTTCGTACATGCCATCAAATAGTTGGTTTCGATCAAAATCATATGTAATCAGATCCGCAGCAACTTTAAATGTTTTAGCTGTTGTACTTGGGAATTGGAATCTGCCTGTATCGCCCACTATTCCTGCAAATAATAAGCGTGCAGCAGCATCTGAAAGTTTCCAGTTTGCTACTTCCTTGCCTTCTTCATATAATTCATAGATCATTTCACTACAAGAGCTTGCTGTCGTGTCCACCCATAAAAGATCACCATAAGCATCATCATTTGGATGATGATCAATTTTTATCACCATTTTTCCTTTTGTGTAGCGTTGGTCGTCAACACGTTCTGTATTAGCCGTGTCAGTGACAATAACTAAAGCATTTTCATACACTTCATCCGCTATTTCATCAGGCTGTGCCATAAAAGATAAAGAAGCATCATGTTCCCCTACAGCAAAAACCTTTTTCTCAGGATAATTGGCTAAAATAATCTCTTTTAAGCCTTGCTGTGAGCCATAAGCATCAGGATCAGGACGTACATGACGATGGATAATAATGGTTTCATTGGCCTCAATTGTGTCGATGATTTGTCTTTTCACAATAATTTCCCCCAAAATGATAGTAAGAACCGTTAGCATTTTTACATAATTATCGTTACAATAATGTCTAGTTATGCTAGGAGGTTTACTATGCTCAATTTAATATTTGTGTTTGCGATTATCATATCTTTTGTTTTTTATTTTTATTTTAAAACAAAACAATTCCGTTCTCCATTACCTATTGCTAAAAACTGGTATAAAAGCAAAGCGAACATCGGCTTAGGTTCCTTAATATTGTCATTTGCTTTAAATCAAGCTTATTTATTCCCGAGCTTATTTACATTTATTATTGTAGCAATTCTTGCCGCGCTCGGCATCTTAGTTATTGTAGAAAATATAAAAAAAGCACGTCATTATGGACAATTTGTTGAGGAAGAATTCCGCATTAATCAATAATATATGTAACAAAGGGATGACCAAGCAATTGCGCTAGGCCATCCCTTTTCAATACTTAACGTTCTAATAGTTGGAACATCATCATTGCCTTACCAACAAGCATTTGTTGATTATACACTTCAAAATCCATCTTCACAAACTTACGACTCATATCTAAAATCCGAGGCTTAACAGTTAGCGTACTTTCCATTTGGACTGGTTTAATAAAGTAAATAGTCATATTCTCTGCCACTGCATCTCCACGTTTACGTCGTTTTAATGCGAATGAACCGACCTCAGCTAGTAAAGTTGTAAAAGCACCGTATGAAATTGCTCCATATTGATTAGTCATTTGTGGTGTGACTTTAAATTCAACGATGAGTTCTTCATCACCTAATACCTTCATTTCATTTTTCACTAAATCATCAATCGTTTCACCATGCTGTGGCTGTCTTTGTGCTAATTGCAACGCCTTCAGTACATCTTGACGGCTAATAACACCCTGTAAAATATTGTCGTCATCTACAATTGGTAAGAGATCAATCCCCTCCCAAATCATTCGATGCCCTGCCGAAGCGACACTCATTTTCATGGAGCCTGCAATTGGGTTTTTCGTCATTACTTTTTCAATAAGCTCGTTTTCTTCACGACCAATGACGTCTTTTACGGTAATCATACCGACCAATTTATTTTGGTGGGTAACTACAGGAAATGCACCATGGGTTGTACGTTCATTCAGCTTCTGGAAATGATGAATTGTTTCATCATTTTTTAATGCTGCAGTGTCAGTCATCGGTACATAAATGTCTTCGATAAAAAGAATATCTTTTTTAATCAATTGGTCATAGATTGCCCGGTTAATCATTGTTGCTACTGTAAACGTATCGTAGCTTGTTGAAATAATTGGTAAATCTAATGAATCTGCAAGCAACTTATTATCTTCCGTAGTATCGAAACCGCCGGTGATTAAAACAGCTGCCCCCGCTCGAAGGGCATTCTCATGTGCTTTAATACGGTTACCAACAATTAATAAGCTACCTGCATCAGTGTAACGCATCATGTCCTCTAATTGCATAGCTCCAATAACAAATTTTGTTAGTGTTTTATGTAGACCTGATTTACCACCTAAAACTTGGCCATCTACAATATTAACAATTTCTGCAAAAGTTAAGCGCTCAATATTTTCTTTCTTTTTTTTCTCAATACGAATTGTTCCAACACGTTCAATAGAACTTACTAAGCGACGATTTTCAGCTTCCTTAATTGCACGGTAAGCTGTTCCTTCACTCACTTGCATTTCCTTTGCTATTTGCCGTACTGAAATTTTATCGCCCACGGGTAGTGATTCGATGTATTGTAAAATTTTCTCATGTTTTGTAGACAAAATATCACCTATTTCCTAAGCTTCAATTCTGCTCTTAGTGTACCATATTTTTTATTAAAATATTTAATATAAAGTGATGAAATTGTTTAACTTTCCCCATCATTTCAACTACCAGCGTGGTGTCAATTCATATAGTACAGCATTACCAACGATTAGAAACAGTTTACTTTTTCGCCAGCTTTCAAAATTTGAACTTCTGTATTTTGTACTAAATCTGCAAAAATCTGTGGATCTTGCTCGATTGGTGGGAATGTATTGTAATGAATCGGTACGACAATTTTCGGCTTTAAAAACGAAACTGCACACGCTGCATCCTCTGGCCCCATTGTAAAATTATCACCAATTGGTAAGAATGCAATATCAATTGGATGTCGTTCACCAATTAGTTTCATATCACCAAAAAGAGCTGTATCGCCCGCATGATAAATTGTTAATCCTTCAATAAATAATAAAATTCCAGCAGGCATGCCCATATAAATTATTTCGTTATTTTCTGTTACATAAGAAGAGCCATGAAAGGCTTGTGTAAACTTTACTTTACCGAAGTCAAATTCCTTTGCACCACCTATATGCATTGGGTGTGTTTTTACACCTTGCCAAGAAATCCAATTAGCCAGTTCATTTGGCGCAATGACTAGCGCATCTTTTTTCTTCGCTAATTCTACTGTATCTCCAACATGATCATTATGGCCATGTGTAAGTAAAATAATATCTGGCGCTTCGTCAGCCACTTTTAAGTCTGTTTGCCCATTGCCATTAATAAAAGGGTCAATTAATATCGTTTTTCCATTTGTTTGAATTTTGACAACTGAATGTCCATGATAACTTATTTTCATCTTAACATCCTCCTCGATTAACAAAGTACAGTCCAACATTTTAATTCGCTACCCATGCGCTTTTTCCCTTTTTTTGATATGCTTGTACAGAGAATAATGGTAGTATTCTCTAACAGCTTTATACCCTGTTAGAGCATAATTATTCAGTACTCGATAAGAAACCTCGCTACTTTTTTCGGCAGTCGAAGCTTTCTTACGTAAAAAATTTTCCATGCACTAAAAGGAGGACATATTGATGTCAAAGGTTGAAGAAATCCAACGTTACTTGCAGCAAAATCATATCGATGCAGCATTCGTAACAACACCTGACAATGTTTTTTACGTTTCAGGCTTTAAAAGTAATCCACATGAAAGATTACTAGGAGTCATGATTTTTAAAGATGCAGAGCCTTTTCTAATTTGTCCACAAATGGAGATTCCAGATGCAAAGGCTGCTGGTTGGTCTTATGAGGTAATTGGTCATCAAGATACAGAAAATTCGATGGAAGTTCTTGCTCAAGCGATTGTAGCACGCCAAATCACCCCAGCTACATTTGCTATTGAAAAAGCACAACTCATTGTTGAGCGCTTGGAAGCTTTACAGCAATCTTTCCCTCAAGCTAGCTTTGTGCGTCTTGACGAAAAAATTAATGCGATGCGCGTAATCAAAGATGAAAGTGAATTAGAAAAATTACGTAAAGCTGCTGAATTGGCCGATTATGCAATTGAAATCGGTTGCAAGGAAATTGCTGAAGGTAAAACAGAAATGGAAATCCTAACAGCAATCGAAAGTGCCATTCAAGATAAAGGCTGTAAAATGTCTTTTGAAACAATGGTATTGAGTGGTCCAAAAACTGCCTCTCCTCACGGGAAGCCAGGTGCACGTAAAATTGAAAAAGGTGATATGGTACTATTTGACCTTGGCGTTATTTACGATGGCTATTGCTCAGATATTACACGTACTGTAGCTTTTGGGGAGCCTAGTGAAGCACAAAAAGAAATTTATCAAACTGTTTTAGCTGCCAATACAAATGCTGTCGCAGCAGTAAAACCAGGTGTTCGTGCGATGGACTTAGACAAAATTGCGCGTGATACAATTACAGAGGCTGGTTATGGTGAATATTTCACGCACCGCCTTGGACATGGTCTTGGTATTTCTGTGCATGAATTCCCATCTGTTACAGGTGCCAATGAGATGACGATGGAAGAAGGTATGGTCTTTACGATTGAGCCTGGCATTTATAAATCAGATGTAACAGGCGTACGTATTGAGGATGATGTTGTCGTTACAAAAGATGGCGTTGAAGTATTAACAAAATTCCCGAAAGATTTAATCATTCTATAATGCAAAGAAGGAAGCAACTAGTGTGCTTCCTTTTTCTCTGTCTAGCAAAGTTTATTGAATTAACTCATCCACATTGACAAATGGTAGTCCTTGCGAATCTGCCACTGCTTTATAAACAAGTTGTCCATCTAATGTATTCACACCTTTTTTCAGTGCTGCATTATCAAGGCAAGCTTGTTTGTAGCCTTTGTTGGCAATTTGAAGTGCATATGGAATTGTATTATTTGTTAAAGCAATTGTAGAAGTACGTGGTACCGCACCAGGCATATTTGCAACTGCATAGTGTACAACGCCATGCTTCACATATGTTGGATCATCATGTGTTGTCACACGATCAGATGTTGCAAAAATACCACCTTGGTCAATTGCAATATCAACTACAACAGAGCCGGCTTGCATTGATTGAATCATTTCTTCCGATACAAGTTTCGGTGCTTTTGCGCCTGGAATTAATACAGCACCAATAACTAAATCTGAATCTTTCACTGATTCTGCAATATTATATGGATTAGACATTAATGTTTGAACATCGCGTCCAAACATATCTTCTAATTGACGTAAACGTTCTGGGCTTAAATCGATAACTGTCACATCAGCACCCATGCCAACAGCAATTTTTGCAGCATTTGTACCCGCAATACCACCGCCAATTACTGTCACTTTTCCACGTTGTACACCCGATACACCACCTAGTAAAATACCTTTACCAGCATGGTTTCTCTCTAAGAACTGTGCACCAATTTGTGTAGCCATTTTACCAGCGACTTCACTCATTGGTGTTAACAAAGGTAATGAACCATTTGCTAATTGTACTGTTTCGTAGGCAATTCCTACAACTTTTTTATTTAAAAGTGCCTGAGTTAATTCAACCTCTGGCGCTAAGTGTAAATAAGTGAATAAAATTTGACCCTCGTAGAAGTAATCATACTCAGAAGCTACAGGTTCTTTTACCTTCATAATCATTTCTTGGGACCAAGCTTCTTTAGCTGTTTGAACAATATGAGCACCTGCTGCAATGTAATCAGCATCCGTAAAGCTTGAACCTAGCCCCGCTCCTGTTTCAATGTACACTTCATGCCCTGCATGTGTTAAAGTGACAACTCCTGCTGGTGTCATTGCTACACGGTTTTCATTGTTTTTAATTTCCTTTGGAATACCAATCTTCATTGTTTCCTATCCCCTTCCATAACGTAAGAAATAAGCATCATTTATGTAACTAAACTTGATGCACCCCTTGCACTTCCATATTACCAAACAATTGCAAAAAAAGCTTTAACTAATGCAAATACAGATAAAATTTATAAGATTTCCAAAATAACAAATATTCAAACGTTGTATATCATTATAAATTACTATATTTAAAAACTAAAAAGGAGTATAGGTAGCAGTTAATGGAGCTGATTCATGTGTAGTTGAAACCAATCAAAAGACGTTTACACACTGCAAATAGTGGGAATTAGATATTTATAATTAATTAACATTTCTACATGAAATGCCTTCACATTTTCATAATTTTTCTTGCGGAAAGTATTTCCTTTAGAAAATCATTTGGTATAATCAACATATACAAATCAGGGAGGTTTTTCAAATGGCTAATCATTATAAAAGCATTGTTGTTGCAGTAGACGGTTCAAAAGAAGCTGAATACGCGTTTCGTAAATCAATTGATGTTGCAAAACGAAACGAAGGTGCAGTGTTAAATCTAGTAAATGTAATCGATACTCGTTCATTTGCTGCTATCGAAGCATATGACCGTTCCATTGCAGAGCGTGCTCAAGCATTTTCTGAAGAACTATTAAATGGTTACAAAAAGCAAGCTGAAGATGAAGGTTTAACGAATGTTAATCTTATCATCGAGTATGGCTCTCCAAAAAATATCATAACAAAAGAGCTTTCTAACATCGTAGACGCAGATTTAATCATTTGTGGTGCAACTGGTCTAAATGCAGTAGAACGCTTCCTAATCGGTTCTGTATCTGAGGCTATTGTACGTTCAGCTAAATGTGACGTACTAGTTATCCGTACGCCTGAAAACTAATTTGTAATACATAAAAAGGTATCCTTGTATAGGATACCTTTTTACTTGCACTCAAGAGCAATTACTTGCCCTCTTTCCACATCTTCACTTTTTCAAAGAATAGCGCAAGTGCCTGCTTATTCTGCATATTTGGTACTTTAGCTAATAGGACTTCTTTAGGTGCTTTCAATTCCTTCGATTGTTTTTGTAAAATCACAATGCTCTTCTCTAATGATTTATTTGCAAACATCGAGTCAGGTAATTGAATAATCGCTTGAATCCACGCATGTTTTTGAATGTATTTGTGTAATTGCTTAGACTGCTCTGACTCAAACAGATGAGATGGTGCAAGGAAAAATAAATAGCCGCCATCCTTTGTATAATTCATTGATTGCTCGATGAATAAATGATGGGCATAACTCATCCCCTCCACTGGACATAATTCATAATCGAGCGCCACTTCTTCATTTGGATAATAACCTACAGGTAGATCACAAACAACGGCATCCACTGGATTGACCAATAAATCTTCTAAGGCATCTTGACGGTATAAAGAAATAGGTTGTTCTGTTAAGTCAGCAGTTGCCGCAGCAAGACGAATAAGTAGCTCATCCACCTCTACACCTGTTGCTTCCACTTTTCCATCTAATAAATTCATAACCGTCAGTAATAAATTGCCCGTGCCTACTGCTGGGTCCATGATCGAGATCTTTTCATTTTCAAGACGCTCTGCAAAAATCTGCTCCACAAAGTAGCCCACTAATAGCCCTAACGTGTCAGGAGTCATTTGATGATTCGGCTGTGAGCCTTTGCGCATCCCTTTTAAAATAGCAATTTGAATAGCTTTACGAATATCCTCTTTTGTTGCATCTTTTTGAGAAAAATCAACTTCGCCATCAAGCCATGCCTCTAACCCATCTAATAATCCTTCTAGTAACGTTATATTGTGTTCTTTTTCGATTTTTTCGGCATGCTCATTTAGCAAACCAAATAACTTTTCGATATTTTCCATATCTAACTTCCTTTCACGCAGAAAAGAGCCGTGACAAACACTTGTCACAGCCCCTTTGTCTAGTATTATCTTAGCCTAAAAGCAGCTTATTATGCTAGTGCTTTGACAGCTGCAATGGCCGCTTCATAGTTTGGATGATCTGTAGCTTCAGGTACATATTCAACATATGTTACTTTATTGTTTGCATCCACAACGAATACTGCACGTGTCAGAAGACGTAATTCTTGAATGTATACGCCATATGCCTCACCAAATGAAAGGTCGCGGTGATCTGATACAGTTTGGACAGCATCTATACCTGCTGCACCACACCAACGCTTTTGAGCGAATGGAAGATCCACAGATACTGTATAAATGACTACATTATCACCTAAGTTCGCTGCTTCCTCATTGAATCGACGTGTTTGCGCATCACATACACCAGTATCTAATGATGGTACAACACTAAATAAACGAATTTTTCCTTGTGAATCATTTAATGTTACAGGTGATAGGTCATTCGCTAATACCGTAAAATCTGGAGCTTGATCGCCCACCTTTACTTCATTTCCTACTAGTGTCACTGGACCATTTTTAAATGTTACTTGTGCCATCTAAACGCCTCCTAATCATCATATGTACATAATATTACTAAATGAAGGGAATTAATTGCAACTATGATAGCTTACATACATAGAAATAGATAAGACTGTCTCCTAATTTGAGACAGTCTTATGTTTATTGTTCATTTTTTTCCTCTAGCTTGGCTAAGTCTATTTTTTCTTCTTGCACAGTAATTTCTATATGTTCTTCTTGTTTTGGTAAAGTAGTCTGTGTTGAAGCCTTTTCAATAAAGATTTTTTCGTGCACCACTGTTGTATCGGCAAAATAATCATGTAAGCCTTGATTTTCTGGCAAAATCACTACCAAAATATACAGTGGCATAAAAATATTATTGATGATACGACCAATCCAATCACGGAATAACACATCTGACCAAGTTAGCTGATCGTGCTTTAATGAAATTACACGTAATCCGAACACCATTTTCCCTAGTGTTTGCCCAAAGAACTTGGTCATCAGCACAAAATAGCTATAGTAGAAAATTGCTGTAATAATAGAAATTGGCGCATACCAAACCGAATCAGATAAGGACCAATCCATTAAATAGAAGATAGGATTGACGAGTATTCCACCTACAGCAGAAATGATGAATCCGTCTAATAAAAATGCCCAAAATCGTACCCAAAAACCAGCAGTTTTTAATGCATAGTTTTTTTCATGTGCTGATTCTCCTGAAGTGTTTATATAGAAGCCATTTTCCAATGAGGGTGAACCTTGCATAACAATTTCATTGTTTGTCATTGTGCTCCCCCCTTAGTATTCCCCATATAGATACATCATTTTCGGAGCGCTATAGTCCGTCATGATTTTCATTAGCATTTTTTCTTCGGCAGAGGGACCGAACATGGAGCCAATTTTCATACCTACGTATGATTGCCAGCCACCCATATCGTATGAATACTCAAATAAAGCCGCATCTTCAAGTCCATAATCCTCACGAAGAGCTGCAATGGCCGCTTCTTCATCACCAATTTCATCAATTAACCCTGCTTCAAGTGCTTTTGTACCGCCAAGAATACGACCATCTGCAACCTTCTTCACTTCTGCTTCAGACATATTACGTCCCTGCTCTACAATATCTACAAATTCTTCGTACGTTTCATTAATCATATCTTGCATCATTGCACGTTCCTCTGCTGTCACTTCACGCATTGGACTTAGCATATCTTTATGCTCTCCCGATTTAAACGTTTCAAATTTGACTCCTACTTTTTCAGCCAGCTCTTGATAGTTAATTGATTGCATGATGACACCAATAGAGCCTGTTATTGTATCACGATGGGCAAATATTTTATCTGCTGGTGCAGAAATATAATAACCACCTGAAGCTGCCATAGAATCCATTGATACATAAATTGGAATTTGTCGTTCTTCTTTTATTTTTAGTAGCTTTTTATAGATATCTGCAGATTCCTTTACACCACCACCTGGTGAATTAACGCTTAAAACAACCCCCTGTATGGACTCATCATATAAAATATTATCCAATTGTTCTAAGAAAAATTGATGATCATAGGCAACTGGTTGCCACAATGTACTTGAGCCGATATCTTGAATCGTTCCATCTACCTTTAAATAAGCAATTCGCTTATCAAAATTCTCCCCTTCAATGACATTTTCATATACATCTAAGCTATTACCTGCCATTAAGCTATCAAAATTACCTAGGAAATCTGCTTTAAATAGCGCAAAAATGGTATTAATTCCTAACGAAAATAGTAAAAGAACACCAGCCACTACTAAAGCAACCCACCTTTTTACATTCATGTCTTTCCGCCTCCTCAACACGTAATACGTATGACTTGCCAATTTGTTTCATTTTTTTGCAATAATTAAACACAAAAAGCTTTAAGCTATGTATTTCCTCATATTACCTTACCTAAAAAAAATAAAAAAATCAAAGTCCATACCTTTGATGAACTTTGATTTTCGACATTATTTCCTAGGAAATGATTATAATTGGAGGTGTTTGATTTCTTGTTGCCGTAATTCGACACGTCTAATTTTCCCAGAAGATGTTTTTGGTAGTTCCTCTACAAATTCAATAGCACGTGGATATTTATAAGGAGCGGTCAATGATTTAACATGACTTTGGAGTGTTTGAATAAGCGCTCCATCACCTTTTTCACCATTGCGCAGAACAATAAATGCTTTGACAATATTTCCTCTTACTTTATCAGGGCTCGCTATAACAGCAGCCTCTTTTACAGTTGGATGTTTCATTAAAGCATCCTCTACTTCAAAAGGGCCAATTGTATAGCCTGAGGATATAATAACATCGTCTCCTCGTCCGTCAAACCAAAAGTAGCCATCTTCATCTTTATAGGCACGATCTCCTGTAATATACCAATCCCCACGAAATTGTAAATTTGTACGTTCAGGATCATTTAAATATTTTTTAAAGAGTGCTGGCGTTTCGCGATGAACAGCAATATCACCAACTTCTCCGATTGTAACAGGTTTGCCCAAATCATTAATAATTTCAACAGTGTTGCCAGGAGTAGGTTTTCCCATAGAGCCAACTCTCGCTTCCATCCCTACCATTGTGCCTACCAATAATGTATTTTCCGTTTGTCCATAGCCATCTCGCACTTGTAATTTGAATGTTTCCAAGAATACTCTAATAACCTCACTATTTAATGGCTCACCAGCTGATACAGCTTGGCGAATTGCACTTAAATCATATTCATGTAAATTTTCAAGCGCTGCCATAAAACGATATTCAGTTGGTGTACAGCATAGTACATTGATTTTGAATCTCTCAAGCAATGCTAAATAAGAAGCTGCTTCAAATTTACCTTTGTAGACAAATGCAGTAGCACCACTGCCTAAAGTAGCTAGAAATGGACTCCAAATCCATTTTTGCCACCCTGGTGCTGCAGTCGCCCAAACAATATCATTTTCTTGTACACCCAACCAATGTGGTGCTGTTGTTCGTAAATGAGCATAGCCCCAACTATGCGTATGCACTGCTGCTTTTGGATTTCCTGTTGTTCCGCTTGTATAGGCTAAAAATGCATTGTCTGTGCTTTTTGTTGGGATAGGATTTATGTAGGTTGTAGGTTGATTATTCATTTTTTCAAGTATGTTCTGCCAAGGTTCATGTGCATTCCCTATGACAAATTGCAGTATGTCTTGTAAATTTCCCACTTTATCGAACTGTTCAATATAGGGTTCAAATGCAATAACTGCTTTAGCATTTGCATGATGAATTCGATACTCAATATCCTTTGTTCTTAACATCTCAGAACTTGGAATAATAGTTAAACCCGCTTTCAATGCAGCAATATACACAATATATGCTTCAACCGAACGTGGTACCATTACTAAAATGACATCACCTTTCTTTAAACCTTGCTTGGTGAATACATGTGCTGCTTGATTCGCTTTTTCCAATAAATGTGCATATGTAATACATTGGATGTCTTGGTTTTCTTCATAAATGATTAAAGCATTTTTGGCTGCATCCTGAGCATATTTTTCAATTTCCTCTACTATGTTATACCATTCTGGTGCAACTAAATCTTGTCTTTTCATGGCAATTGCCCCCTTTTGTTATGACACATTATAAAACTCTTTTTTCAGCATTTTCAATGGTTTGTGCTTAATTTCGGTAAAGTCATGACAACTATCATACCCTCCTATATGGCATCGGTCACATTTTATCTATAGGAAAACTTGCTATTGAATACAAATGAAAAGTATGGTACATTTTGGTCAACTAAAAGCAAGATTGCAGGGGGACTCGTAAGAGTTGAGAAGGTAAAACCTGACCCTTTGAACCTGTTAGTTAATACTGACGTAGGGAGCAATAAACATCGTTTTCAGATGAAAGGCTCTTTTCGTGCATTTTTACACAAAAAGAGCCTTTTTTGCATGCTTACGTCCATCCCTAAAGGAGGACTACAATGATTTTTCAAACAATTCGTCAACAGCAACCACTTATCCATTGTATAACCAATTATGTAGTGGCAAATTTTCAAGCAAATGGTTTATTAGCGATAGGTGCTTCACCAGTAATGGCCGATGACTACCAAGAGGTAGAGGAGATGGTGGCCATTGCTCAAGCATTATTAATTAATATTGGAACACTTAATGATCGCACAAAAAGTGCCATGTTATTAGCAGGTGAAAAAGCCAATAAACTTGGTATTCCTGTTATTTTAGATCCTGTCGGAGTTGGAGCCACAACTTATCGTAAGGAAACCGTAAGATACTTACTGGAAAACATACACTTTGCCGTGATTCGCTGTAATCTCGGCGAGCTAGCAGCAATAGTTGGTGTAAATTGGCAACAAAAGGGTGTCGATAGTGGTCATGGCACTATCGCTATGGAATTAGAAGCCACATCATTGGCTCAACGCTATCAATGCATTGTTATTGTCACAGGAGAACGCGATTTTATAACTGATGGCAAGCATAGCCAATGGATCGCTGGTGGTCATCCCCAAATGACGGAAGTAACGGGTACAGGTTGTTTACTTAGCGCAATTTGTGGCGCAGCCTATAGTGTAAGCCATAATCCTTACCAACAATTAACAGAAACACTTACTTACTATAAAAAAGCAGGTGTACTGGCATCCGCATTTACTGCAGACATTGGTGATTTTCAAATAGCCTTACTCAATGCTATACATCGCTTATCAAAGGATGGTGCAGCTTCATGCATATTGTAACAACAATCGCTGGCTCAGATAGTGGTGGAGGCGCGGGTATACAGGCTGATTTAAAAACATTTCAGGAATTAGAAGTGTTCGGTACTTCTGTTATTACTGCTCTAACTGCTCAAAATACTTTGGGTGTAACAGGTGTTTGCCCTATTGACGTTTCCTTTATAAAAAAACAATTAGAGGCCTTAGTAGAAGATTTTCCAATCGCTGCGATTAAAACAGGAATGCTTTATTCCTCAGAAATTATCAAAGCAATTGCACACCAGATCAGGGAGCTAAACATTCCACTGATTGTTGATCCGGTGATGATTGCAAAAGGTGGGGAAAGCCTATTACAGCAAGAAGCTATCGATGCCTTACGCTCAACTTTATTACCACTTGCTACGGTTGTTACGCCCAATATACCCGAGGCAGAGACACTTACTGGGAGATCTATTCATCATTTTGAAGATATGAAAGAAGTAGCTCAAAGCTTGTTACAGCTAGGTGTACAATGTGTCATCATTAAAGGTGGTCATTTAGCAGATCCACTTTATGCCATTGATTATGTATTTTGCAAAAATGGACGTTCTTTTTCTTTGCAGTCTCCACGAATCCAAACAAAAAATACGCATGGTACTGGATGTACATTTTCCGCAGCACTTACTGCTTTTCTTGGACAAGGATTTGCTCTGGAAAATGCCATTATGGAAGCTAAAAAATATATCCAATTAGCTATTATGTTTAATTTATCGATTGGAAATGGTCATGGACCCACTAATCATTTTGCTTATCAACAGTATAAGGAAGGCTGTGAGGTGATTATTCATGAAACGTGAGGATTTGGAGCTTTATTTTATTATGGGTACGAGCAATGTTCCTCCTCAAGAACAACCTATCTATATCCTAGAAAAAGCCTTGCAAGCAGGCATTACAATGTTTCAATTTCGTGAAAAAGGTCCTCACGCGTTAACTGGACTTGCCTATGAACAATTTGCACGCCAATGCCAAAAACTATGTCATCACTATCATGTGCCCTTTATCATTAATGACGATGTTGATCTAGCGATACGACTAGGAGCTGATGGTGTTCATATCGGACAAGATGATTTACCTGTAAGTGTAGCACGTAAAAGAATCGGGAACATGATTCTTGGTGTATCTGTCCATTGCGAGGAAGAATTGCAAATAGCTATTAACCATCAAGCTGATTATGTTGGTATCGGTCCAATCTTTCCAACATCCTCTAAAAGTGATGCACAACCACCATGTGGTACATCTTTTTTACAGGAGGCTCATTCATTACATCCTGAATTACCAATTGTAGCAATCGGTGGAATTAATTTCACAAATGCACATTCTGTATTTCAAACGGGGGTTGATGGTGTTGCTGTTATTTCAGCTATTTGTCAAAGCAAAGATGTTGATCATACAGTAGCTACATTTAGATCCCTATCTCGTATAAATAAATGATCAATAAACAAACTAAAACCAGTGCCTTTTACGGTCACTGGTTTTAAGTTTATAAATGCTTAATCAGCATTTATTGGTTGTTGTTTGGCATACCTTTTAATTGAGATTCTGCCATTTGTACAAGACGTTTAGTGATTTCACCACCAACGGAACCGTTGGCACGAGCTGAAGCTTCAGCTCCTAATTGAACACCAAATTCTTGTGCAATTTCGTATTTCATTTGATCTAGTGCTTGTTGTACACCAGGTACTGCAAGCTGGTTTGAACTACGGTTGTTGTTTGAAGCCATGTTTCTCACCTCCTTGTGAATATAGAATGTGCGATATTAGATTTTTAATACAAAAAATTTAGAGGTAAATTGTACCTCTATTGGAATAACAATATCCATACAAAAAAGCCGTCTCAAAATGGGCTTTGAGACGGCTTTTGAATCCTTATAGTAGATCTGCAAATTTATCTTGTTGTTCTTCTTTCTTAGGGAAAATATAGACCTCGCGATTCTTCACTGCTCGCTCGATCAATTCATCAAAGTCAGAGAAGCTTTCATAATGCTCAACCTTTTCAAGCTTCGGTTTTGTTTTTGGACTTGCTGGTGTAAAAATCGTGCAGCAATCTTCAAATGGCTGAATAGATGTTTCGTATGTGCCGATTTTTTCTGCAATATCAATAATCTCTAATTTATCAGTTGAAATCAGCGGACGAAGGATAGGTGTATTTGTTACTGCGTTTATTGCTGTTAAACTTTCAAGCGTTTGACTCGCCACTTGTCCAAGACTTTCGCCCGTTACAATAGCAAGTGCACCAATTTCCTCACGCACCTGATCAGCAACCTTCAACATCATTCGGCGTGTTGTCGTCATCGATACATTAGAAGGTACTTTTTCTTTAATAAGAACTTGTATTTCAGTAAAAGGAATGACATGCAAACGAATACTAGCACCAAATTTTGTTAATTCATTGGCAAGCACTTTAACTTTTTCCAATGAATTTTGGCTTGTATAAGGTGGACTAAAGAAGTGAATTGCCTCTAATCGCACACCACGCTTCATCATTAAATAACCTGCGACAGGGCTATCAATACCGCCAGATAGCATTAATAAAGACTTGCCATTTGATCCTACAGGCATTCCACCTGCACCAGGAATGACTTGTGCCATCATATAAGTTGCATCATGACGAACTTCTACACGTAGCTCAATATCAGGCTGCTTCACTTTAACAGATAAATTTTGAAATTGTGGTAAAACATAGCCACCGATCTCACGTTGGATGGCATGAGATTCTAAAGGAAATGTTTTATCAGTACGTTTTACCTCTACTTTAAATGTATGTGGCTCATCTTTAAATGTCTCCATAATAGTGATAGCGAGCTTTTTCATACTGTCCATATCTTTTTCGCATGCAGCGACAGGGCTAAATGATTGAATACCAAAAATTTTAGGTAAACCTGTAATTAGCATTTGCATTTGTGCTTCGTCTTCTATGGCAATAAACATACGGTCACGTTCTGTGCGAATATGCAGTTGTCCTAAATCTGCAAAGGCATGACGAATATTTTCACGTAAACGGCGGATAAAATCCATTTTGTTGCGACCTTTTGTAGAAAGCTCACCATATCTAATTAAAATTTCTTTCCAAATCATTTACTTTTTTTCTCCTTTGAGTTCCAACATTACTTCTGCTAGTACTTGTTTAAAGTTTTCTATATCTTCTATTGTGTTATGTGCGCCAAAGCTAAGGCGAATCACGCCTTTTTTATAATGCTCATCAAGGTGAAGCGCCTCGACGACATGACTTGTTTTCGTTTGCTTGGAAGAACATGCACTTGATGTCGACACAATGACACCACGTTTTTGCATAGCATTAATAATGACTTCCCCTTTTAAATCACGAACACTAAATGACACAATATGCGCAGCTCCCTGTGGCGTTGATAAAACATGGACTGCTTCGCCATAACTTTCTAGCTGAGTTCGGATTTCATCGTGCCATTGACGATATTTATTTGAGCGTTCGTTCATTGTTTCAACAGCAAGTCGAGCCGCTTTCGCTAAAGCAACAGCTTGCGGAACTGCTACAGTACCACTACGCATACCAAATTCCTGACCTCCACCAAGAGCAAAGGGCTGCCATCTTACGGGTTTACGGAATGCTAACACTCCTGAGCCTTTAAAGCCATGAATTTTATGACCAGAGATAGAAATTATGTCAGGTCCTTCTTCTTTAAAGGATATTGCTAATTTCCCAAAGCTTTGCACAGCATCAACATGAAAGGCAGCACGACTCATTTCATGAATCATTTTTGCTGCTTCCTTAATAGGCTGAATTGCACCCATTTCATTATTCACATGCATGATGCTAACTAAAATTGTTTCTTTTCGTATTTTAGTACGAAGCTCATCTAGAGAAATCACACCTCTTCGATCGACACGAAGATATTCAACATCAAAGCCCTCTTTTTCAAGTTGTTTCATTGTTTCTAGCACTGATGGATGTTCAATTTCAGTCGTTAAAATATGCTTTCCTATATGCGTATTACTACGTGCTATGCCAAAAATAGCTGCATTATTTGATTCTGTACCACCTGAAGTAAATAGCACATTTTTTGCCTCTGTCTGCAAAATATCTGCTACTTGCTCACGCGCACGTATTAATAAATCATTTGCTTCAACACCCATAGCATGGATGGAAGCAGGGTTGGCATAATACTGCTCATTTACAACCATAAAAGCCTGCATAACCTCTTTTAAAGGCTTCGTTGTTGCACTATTATCCAAATAAATTGTATTAACCATAACTTTTCACACACTTTCAAAACGTTGATTTAACGGTATTTATCATAACGCAATCTTTGGCGATTGACCACTAACTTTAACAATTATTTAAATTTTAATTGATATCCTACATTTTTTTCACCATCGTGACAAACTCTGTTGGTGTACTAAATTCAATTGCTTTAAGAAAACCAAATTTTTCATAAAGATGGATTGCTCTCTTATTAAATAGTGCAACTGTTAAACGTAATGGCAGCTGATATTCTTCTTGAACTGTTTGAACAATAAACGAAAAAAATGCCGTTCCTAATCCTTGACCCGTTAGATTTGGCTTCAACCCAATTCCAATATCTATACAGTACTCTTCATACGCCCCAAAACCTTGCCCTTTTGGCACTTGGGCTGCTTTACCTGTACAATAATAGCCAATTAATTCACTATGATTATTAAAGATCGCAAAGTAAGGATTATCAAGCATTTCTTGTACATTTTCACCCGATAATTCATTATTGTAAAAATCGTAAGGTGCTACATATTGCCATTGTAAAATTTCACTTGCGAAATGTTCATTCATTTCTTTGATTGACAATTTCATACTGAATCACATCCTAATCTAAGCATAAATAGAAAGCTGTCTAAAAAGTAATCGCTATACTTTTTAGACAGCTCAAAATGTTATTTGAATTATTTTGCTATTAATTCTTCGGCAACCATTTCTTGAATACGCTTTAAGGCACCTGGCTCCATTTCTTCCACTGCTGTACCGGCTTCTTCTAAAGCCTTTGCATAACGGAATTGATGGAAAGCCTCTTCTGCTTCTCTTAAACGTCCGTTCAATTTTGGGTTCGATGCGCGATGGCGATTACCGTACTGAATAATACGCTCAATGAGCATCACATTTTCTATTAACTCATGTGCCTTTACTTTAACATCCTCTACACAGAGTGTTGCTGCATTTAGATTATTATGAACAGTACCCATATTAAGTGGTACTTCTTGCAAGCTTTGCATGACAACATAGATGTGCTCTGCTGCCTCATCAAGCCGTGCATCCATCTCCTCAGGAATTCCTGGAATATTTGCCTTGTTCAATAAACGATCAGTATCCTGTAATATTTTCTTTAAGTTTTCGACTTGAGCGCGTGCCTTATTTTCATCTATTCGAAGTTTCTTCATTGTATTCGATAGATGACCTTGTTCTTCGTGAATTCGTTCAAGCTCTTCACTAATTTCGATTAACTCTTCCTGTAAGCTAGAATAAGCTGATTTTTCTTCCCTTACTCGCATAGCTAATAGATCATAGCGACGTTGCAGTGCTTCCAATTGTTTTAAAGCGGCTTTTGGAATTTCGGCATCTTTTTCATTTAAATGATAACTTTGCTGTACATACGTTGCCTCGTCATTCACTAATTTTGTTGAAGAAATGACATTGGTAATAGAACTTAATAAACGATCACAATTTTGATCTACATAATTTTTAGCAATAACCTCTTTTTCAAGTAAATCATAAAAATGGTCGATTTCTTCATTTATTTCTGTCACACGCGGTTTAACAACTTTTAAATTCAGCTCTGCAAGTTCGAGTTTTAATGCCTCAAATTCTTTTTCATATTTATTAAGTGCATCTGTCAATTCTAAATGCTGTAAATAGTAAGATTGGTCTTCCATTTCACGCTGACCATTACGCAATTCCTGAACCGCACCTGGTAGCTTTACTTGAATTTCCGTTAAGATGGTTGGAACATCATTAATATATTCGAATGTCTGCTGCGATTCTTGATTTAAGCTAATGACAATTTCTCGCGCTTGCAAATAATTACCTTCATTTGTTAGGACATCGAACTCTTCAAATTTTTGAACAAATGTCTCTAGCTTCTTCTCTAATGCAGGTAATGCTACACCGAATGAATGTTGATGAGCCAGCAATGTCTTTCTTGCAGAGCGATAGTATTCTTTTAATTGTTCGATTTCAATTCGATTTTTTTCTTCGCTGCCAATTAATTCATTCAGTTCTTCTAAAATTTTATTTTTATCTTGGTCGCATTTCTCAATGTAATCTTCAATTTCACGTTCTATTAAAGTTGCCCTTTTAAAACGAAGTCGATTAATTTGATCCTCAGCATCAAATAGAAGAGAATCGATTTTAGTCATATGTACGTCGATGACTTCATCCCAAGTATTGCGCCATCGTTCAAACATTTCTTCCGTTTCACCGTTCATGTTTAAAGATTTTACTTTTGAAATTTCTTCATTTATAGGATTATGTTGTATTTGTAATTTTTCATTTTCTAGTTTTGCAATAATTGCAACATGTTTTCTTCGCATCATAAATCCTACTATGGCTAAAATTAATAGTAGGATAATCGGAATGATGATATACTCCATCGTAAGCCTCCTATTCTACAATAAACGAATTGGCTAGTTGTATTTATTATATACTATGTTTTCGCCTTTTGTACTAAAATTTAAGTGTTTTTCAGAAAACTGTATTTTCGCTATTGTGAAATATTTAAATAGCGTATCTATAGAGCTAAAGGAGTGGTAAATTATGAAACGTGATGGGCATATACATAGTCCTTTTTGTCCACATGGCACTACGGACTCATTCAAGCAATATATTGAAAAAGCAATTTCTCAACATTTCACAGATATAACATTTACAGAACACGCCCCATTGCCCAAAAGTTTTGTCGATCCAACCCCGCAACAAGATAGTGGCATGAATCCTGATGATCTCATGTCTTACATTGAAGAATTGCAACATCTACAACAACAGTATGCACAAGATATTCGTATCCGCATCGGACTAGAAGTTGACTACATCCAAGGCTACGAACAAGAAACTCGTCAATTCCTTGATACCTATGGACATCTTTTAGATGACGCTATTTTATCAGTCCATTTTTTAAAATGGCAAGATACCTTTGTATGTATCGACTTTTCTTCTGAATGCTTTATTGATTTTTCAAAAAAAGTTGGCTCTGTTGAACTGCTATATGATTTATATTATGATACTGTCCTACAATCGATTAGAGCAGATCTTGGACCATACAAACCGAAACGGATTGGGCATCCATCACTTATTCATAAATTCCAACTAGCGCACAACGAAAAAATCAATGACACCCCACGTATCAAAGAAGTATTAGACAGCATGAAATTCGCGGGCTATGAATTAGATTTAAATAGTGCTGGTTTAAGTAAACAATATTGTCAGGAGCCTTATCCACCATTTGCCCTTATCAATTATAGTCAAACTATTAAACTACCATATGTATTTGGTTCAGATGCACATTGCGCAGAAGATTTACATCAACACTATAATGTTATATTACCAATATAAATAACTTTTAAACGAGGTGCTTAGTATGTTTACACAAATTAATTACGAAGGATCAATTGCTGACCAGTATCTGACATTATCAAAACAATTAGATGCACTATTAACTGGCGAAACCAATCAAATCGCCAATTTAAGTAATGCCTCTGCTCTGTTAAATCAATTTTTAACGAACATTAACTGGGTTGGTTTTTATCTCTTGCAGGATAATGAGCTTGTGTTAGGACCATTCCAGGGTCTTCCTGCCTGTGTTAGAATTCCTATTGGGCGTGGTGTTTGTGGTACAGCTGTGGCAACAAGAGAAACAGTTGTTGTAAAAGATGTACATGATTTTCCAGGGCATATTGCCTGTGATGCTGCATCGCAGTCTGAAATTGTTATACCGCTAATGAAGCAAGGTGAAATTATTGGTGTGTTAGATATCGATAGTCCTATCGTGAATCGCTTTTCAGAGGAAGATCGTAATGGCCTAGAGGAATTTGTTAAAACACTTCTTAACCATTTATAATATAATATTAAAAATTGCCCTGAAATGTTTTATATTGTCATTTCAGGGCGATTTATTTAAACAACCATTTACGTTTTGCTTTATAATCCTATGAATTCGTTTGGAACGATCCATTGTGAGTACAAAAGCGATTTTTCCCGCTGTTTTTCGCCTCATACAAGGCTGTATCTGCATGTAAAAACACAGATTGGAATGCTGGTCGATCTCGCTCATCCCATGTTATAAGACCCGCAGAAATGGTTACTTGTGGATCTGTGGTACTTGGGATGACTTCCACAATGGTTGATGCTAATTCTAAAGCTTCTTTTTCATCGATGTTAGGGACATAGACAGACATTTCTTCTCCACCCCATCTTGCACAAATCCCACGACTTCCAATAGTCTCTTTTAATTGAACCGCAATCTGAACAAGAATTTTATCTCCAACTTGGTGACCATACGTATCATTAATGCGTTTAAAATTATCAATATCAATTAACAAAAACATACCAGATTGATCATATTCAAGTGATTTTTCTACAAACTGATCGAGGTAACTACGAGCATACAGTTTCGTTAAATGATCCAAATCGACCATTTCCTGAAGCTGTGTTCGTAAAATTGAGTTTGCAATGGCTAATGATGAATGGTGAATTAAAGATTGCATTAATTTGAAACTATCGAATGAAAAGAAATATGGCTCTTTATGTAAGACAATACTAAAACCATTAATCTTTTCCTCCATAAGTATAGGAATCGCCATAATAGAGCGATACTCAATTTGATTAGGAGTTAGACGGCTGAAATCGGCAACAAATAGTGGATCATTCGTTTGAGCAAAGTGCTGTTCAACATGTTTTATATAACTTTGACCGTTTTCTGAATGGAACAGGGAGGTACTTGCACCTGTTATTTCAAATGTATCGTGTTTTTTAAATGCGAAACATACTTCCATTGGCTGAAAGGATTTCAGTAACTGCTTTTGTAGGAAAAGTAACATTTCATGAATGTCAATTCGCATATTTAAACGATGCGAAGTTTCATTGATGAGTTGTAAGTCACTTACGAGGCGATGCGATTGATGATATAACTTTGCATTTTCAAGAGCATTTCCTGAAGCTTGTGCCAGCATCCGTACAAAATCTTTTTCGGTTGTTGAAAAAAGATAAGTGGTGGGTGCACTTACTTGCAAGATGCCATAAATAGCTTGCCTGCCCTTAATCGGCGCATTTAACAACCGACAATTTAAATCGCTCGCTAGCTCTGTCGTCAACTCTCCTGATACAAAGGCTTCAATTGTAGCAGGTCTTTCTGATAAATAATCAAAAAGCTTAATATCGATGGTCGTGTGTCGATCTTGATCATTCGATAAAATAAGCTCCACATTAAACTCAGGAAAATTATCCCGTATATTTTTTAATACATTTTCTAAAATTAAATCAATATCCATTGTTGAATGAAATAAGTCAGTCATGTTATATAGTTTTCTATATTGGTCTTCATTTATTTTGACATCTAAATTGTCTCTAATCATTTGAAGAACCTTTGAAAGTGTTTCTATACACTCTTCACCATACTCCGAGGTCATAAAGTCTGTCCAAGACTCTGTTGCCTCCACAAGTAATATACCAATGGGATTTTTGCCCTCTGCTTGGAAAAGCACCATATCTGTCATCATTGAATAGGCCTGTCTTGCTTTCAATATATAAGGAATTTTCACTACTTTTTGTTGATAAAAACTAGCTTCGATCATCAGCCATGACACAGCATTTAGCTTTGTTTCAATTGTTAATGAAGCCATCTCTTCGATTGGGATTAAGGAATTACCTTCAAAACTAAGAAAAGCAGCATTATCAATTTTCAAGCGCTTCTTTAGAAACTGTTTCAATGAACAAAAATACCCATTAAAACTAGTTTGTTCTTCATAAGAACTCACCCAAAAGCTCAAAACATCAGATTTTATATATTTTAGCGTTTGTAAATGGTCTGTCATGAAATCACCTTTTCTATATAACGTCCAAATCAATTACTATTAACTTATAATATATTATACATAATTTGTGTCATTTTGACTATGTAATTATCCCTTACTTTTACAATTTACATAACACAGCGTATCATTAACTATTCCCATATTATTTTAAATAGGTAGTGAGGAATTTCCTACTATGTTCTTTTATATTTTTTTACTAGCTAATAATTGACGTCCTTGTCCAAAGCAGTTACAATGGAGGTTGTGTAAAATAAACGCAGCAGTGGTATAAGCTTATGATTGTATTTTATTCCTCTATTTTCTGATGTACAACTACTTAGATGATCAGCAATGAAAATTAGATGGTGTATTGTGTAACCTAACGGCTGCATAGGCGAAAGTACATGAAAATAAAATGCGTGTAAGAATGGGTACTACTGGTTTTTGTTTTACAACAAAAAAACCAAATTTAAAGGAGGAGACAACAATATGTCTCGTTATACAGGTCCATCTTGGAAATTATCACGTCGTCTTGGTATCTCACTAAGCGGTACAGGTAAAGAAATCGAAAAACGTCCTTACGCACCAGGACAACACGGTCCAAACCAACGTAAAAAATTATCAGAATACGGTTTACAACTTCAAGAAAAACAAAAACTTCGTCATATGTATGGTATGAACGAACGTCAATTCCGTACTCTATTTAACCGCGCTGGTAAAATGAAAGGTGTTCACGGTGAAAACTTCATGATCCTTCTTGAAACTCGCCTTGACAACTTAGTTTACCGTTTAGGTTTAGCTCGTACTCGTCGTGGAGCTCGTCAATTAGTTAACCACGGTCACATCTTAGTAGATGGCAAACGCGTTGATATCCCATCATACAGCGTAAAACCAGGTCAAACGATTTCTCTTCGTGAAAAATCTCAAAACCTTGCTGTAGTAGTAGAAGCAATCGAAGTAAACAACTTCGTACCTGACTACTTAACATTCGATGCTGACAAAAAAGAAGGTACATTCACTCGCCTTCCAGAGCGTTCTGAATTATCAGCTGAAATCAACGAAGCATTCATCGTAGAGTACTACTCTCGTTAATCAAATGATGCTAATAAAAGCCCTGAAATCCCTTGTATACCAAGGCTTCAGGGCTTTTTTTCTATGAACAATCAATTAGAACCTACGTTTTTTCCGCTTTTAATCATTAGCGCAAAAACTAATCCAGTACCGAGTATTGTAGCAAGTAGGAGGAAGGCTACAGTAAAGCTACCAAATTGTATGAAATAAGCAGATATGAACGGTGCAACACTTGTTCCAGCAAATAAAATTACTGTGTACATAGAAACTGCAATTCCTCCCATATTCCAACCTAACTGACTAACAAGCGTTACTAATGAAGGAACAGCAAGTGCAATCCCACCAACAAATAAAATACTACTGATTGTTAAACCGGCTATAGTTGAAATAAAGCTCATCGCGGTCAGTGCAATAATCGAAAGAGTTAAGGCCATTTTCAGTACAAACAGCACATTAAAACGCTTTGCTATTTTCCCCGCAAATGGTGACATAACCATCCCCACTATCCCAAAGATACGAATGTAAATAAGGTTCTGACTTTTCATACCAAAGAAATCACTCGTTAAATAAGCCCCTAAAATAATGTACATACTGACAAATGACATTAATAATACAAACGCAATGATATAACTAAAGATCAAATTTCTATTGGTGAAAATAATACCAATTCTCTTCAGAGGAGCCCATATATTTTTAGTTTCATTCTGAATTATTCCCTTCGGTAAGATCCACACGACTAACAAAGCAGTCATAACATACACTACAGCAAGTACATAAAAGATGACGTGCCAATGACTATGGTCGCTTACATATCCACTAAACACCTGACCAACTATACCCGCTACAAGAAATCCCGTACTGATAAAACCTACTGCCCCAACTTTTCGATCATTTGGAAAAACCTCAAGAGTATAGGCAAGTGCTACTGGTGAAAATGTTGCTGCCGCAAGCCCCTGTAATCCTCTCAATAGAAGGATAAAAGAAAAGTCATTAACTAAACCTAGAAGTAACGTTATTACGCTTAATGAAAAAAGCCCAAATACAATGATATTTTTACGACCATATTTTTCTGATATCGCACCATAGAAAAAACACCCTAGTGCAAATCCAAGTGAAAAAACACTAGATGTAAAACCCGCTTTAGTCAATGAAATATGAAAATAATCACTGAATACACTAATCAGAGGTATTGTTAAATAGAGACTCGACATCACTACCATACCTGTCCAGGATAAAATAGTTGTCATTAAAGCATAATTTGCTCGATTTCCTGAAATTACAATGTTCATTTAAATACATCACCTTTTTAGTTCGATTAACTTATAGTTAGATAATCTAATTAAACGATTAAAAATTAAACTGTACCAACATAGCTACAGTTTAACGTTCCACCTTTAATTTTCTTTGTATAGATTTTAATAATTTACTCACTAGCTTTTCAAATACTTTTCGTTCATCAGGCTCCAAATCAATTAAATTAGAAGCACATGACGACCAATAAGTCGGTAACACTTTCGTTATAAAAGCACGACCTTCATCCGTTAAACTTACATAGACCTTCCTCCGATCTTCTTTACTATGATTCCGTACAACAAGATTTCTCTTTTCTAGCCAATCAAGCATTGACGTTGCTGATGCTCTCGTAATTCCTAATCGTTGAGCTAAAGCGGATGGAGTCGCTCGTCTATCTTCATGTAGAGTCAGCAATAGTAATAAGTCTAATTTACTTTCCGTAATGCCAAAAGGAGCTA
Organism: Lysinibacillus sp. LK3; assembly: GCF_001043675.1. NCBI lineage: Bacteria > Bacillati > Bacillota > Bacilli > Caryophanales > Bacillaceae > Lysinibacillus > Lysinibacillus sp. LK3. The sequence goes on along the minus strand of NZ_LDUJ01000018.1, from coordinate 53,027 downwards.
ACTCATTGTCTGCTACATCCAGCACATAATCACTTAACCATAACAACATTAATCCCAGCTTGGCATCTTCTCGATTTGTATCACTTGAAGAAGACATTTGAATCAGTTCAATATACGGCTCTACCCCTAATACAGGTAAATCATCTTCATGTGTGTACGTTTTCTTACTTTTTGTCATTACAATCACCTTTTAATTAGATTATCTAACTATCAACTATTCTAACTATAAATTTAATCCAAAGCAAGAATTTTTATTTTCACTGATTTCTTCAAAATGATGCACTACTTTTTTAGCGCAGACACATTGCCCAGATTATTATAACCAACAATAATTTTTTCTCTTATATTGTGGCAATTTTATGTACTTTAAAATAACAATTACATAGTTTCAAAATAACATAATCACTACCTTTATAATAAAAACAAAATATCAGTTATTTACTATTCATTAGATCATCAAAATAGAACTGTTTTCCAAAAAATATATTTTACTTTCATAGTAAAATATTTTTAAAACCTTTTTAAATTCAATATTCTACAACAAAACAACATTCCAATGCTCCTATCATCACCTTAACTTTTTTGTAAAATAATAACATGAAGAAATTTAACAATTTTAATAAAAATACGAGTTGAACTTTTACAAAAAATAGAATACGATGAATTGCGAAAGGTGGTTCACCATCATTCAAGCAATAATAATTTTTTAAAAGGGGTTGGAAATATGTCAGACGTTCTAAAGCAATTTGTTATGCCGAAAACAAACTTATTTGGACCTGGAGCAATTCAAGAAGTTGGTAAACGCTTAAATGATTTAGAAGTGAAAAAGACATTAATCGTAACAGATGAGGGTCTACACAAATTAGGTCTCTCAGAACAAATTGCAAACATCATTACAGCTGCTGGAATTGATGTAGCAATTTTCCCTAAAGCAGAACCAAATCCAACAGATCAAAACATAGAAGATGGCATTTCCGTGTATCATGCGGAAAACTGTGATTCTATTGTTTCTCTTGGAGGAGGCAGCGCACACGATGCAGCAAAAGGTATCGGACTTATTGCTTCGAATGGTGGACGCATTCATGATTATGAAGGCGTTGATAAATCACAAAATCCACTTGTGCCATTAATTGCAATTAATACAACTGCTGGTACTGCCAGTGAAATGACTCGTTTCACTATTATCACGGATACAGCACGCAAAGTAAAAATGGCCATTGTTGATAAGCATGTGACACCGTTACTTTCTATAAACGATCCTGAATTAATGATTGGTTTACCTCCTGCTCTTACGGCAGCTACTGGGGTCGATGCACTAACACATGCTATTGAATCATTCGTTTCTACGAATGCTACACCAATCACGGACGCATGTGCTGAAAAGGTCCTTCAGCTAATTCCTGAATATCTACCACGTGCCTATGCAAATGGAGCTGATATAGAAGCGCGTGAACAAATGGTATATGCACAATTTTTAGCGGGAATGGCCTTTAATAATGCATCACTTGGCTATGTTCATGCAATTGCTCATCAATTGGGTGGTTTCTATAACCTACCACATGGCGTGTGCAACGCTATTTTATTGCCACATGTTTGTCGATTTAATGTCACAGCACGTACAGAGCGCTTTGCTCGTATCGCTGAATTATTAGGAGAAAATGTAGAAGGTTTAAGTAAGCGAGATGCGGCTGAAAAGGCTATTACAGCTATTGAGAAGTTATCACAAGATTTAAATATTCCTAGCGGCTTCCGTGAATTAGGTGCAAAAGATGAGGATATTGAGATCTTAGCAAAAAATGCATTATTAGATGTGTGTGCTGAGACGAACCCTCGTAAAGCAACACTAGAGGATATCAAACAAATCATCACAAATGCAATGGGTCCTATTGTGAAAAAAGAAGAGTCACTCGAGGCAGTTGCCCTTTCTTAATCGACGGTTTCCTATAAGCCTATACAAAGGATGGAGAAAACAAATGTTTTCTCCACTTTTTTATGGACTCGATACACACACATTGTCTATCACGGGAACTCTCGCTATACTTTTCTTAAAAAGAATAGGAGAAAATAATATGCGTTTAATTTCAATTTGTCCTAGCAATACAGAATTAGTCGCCTATTTAGGGCTGACAGACCAGCTCGTTGGAGTTGATGATTATTCTGATTGGCCATCATCGGTTAAAGATCTACCACAGCTTGGGCCTGATTTATCAATTAACATGGATGCATTAGAGGCATTACAGCCTGATCTTGTTCTGGCTTCCTTGAGTGTACCTGGTATGGAAAAAAACATTGAGGCACTAAAAGAAAGAAATATTCCTCATATTATTTTTAATGCAAACTCATTAGAAGAAATTGCGCAAGATCTTCTGACACTCGGGAAAGCTTGTCAAGTGGAGGAACAAGCAAAGACAATTGCTGAAGAGTACATGCATTCCATCGAAAAAATGTATTCCATTGCACAAACAATTCCGAAGAAACCTACCCTGTATTGGGAATGGTGGCCGAACCCTATTTTCACTCCTGGGAAAATAAATTGGCTAACAGAAATTAGCGCTCTTGCTGGTGGCATAAATCTATTTCAAGATGTTGAGCTTGCTAGTGTTCACACAGATTGGACAGATGTTGTTAAACGCCAGCCTGACTATATCATGATGGCTTGGGTTGGTGTCGCATTTGAGCGTATCCAACCTGCTAATTTATTAAAACGTCCATATGCCAAAGAGTTACATGCCATTCAATCGGAACAGCTCCATGTAATGGAAGAATGGCTGTATTGTCGCCCTTCTCCACGACTTATTGAAGGTGCTATAAAGCTTGGAAAAATACTGCATCCTAAAGAATATGAACAAATAAAACCTCCAAGTTTCTTATGATTAAAAAACCACATCCAGTGTTTTTGGGGATGTGGTTTTGCAAATAGAAATTAGATAAATTTCACCATATGATATTTTTTCTTACCTCGACGGACAATGCTAAATGCATCCTCTAAACGATCCTTCGCATCGACTACATATTCTAAATCTGTTACCTTTTCACCGTTTACACTAATAGCACCATTTGATACATCTTCACGTGCTTGACGTTTGGAAGAGGAAATGCCAGCCTCCACAAGTAGATCCACAATGTTTTTATCATCTTTAGTCATTTCAATAGAAGGAACATCTTTAAAAGCGTCCTTCATTTCTTCAGCTGAAAGTGCTTTTAGATCTCCTGAGAACAAAGCAGCTGTAATACGGATGGCTTGCTCTAATGCCTCTTGACCATGTATTAAACGAGTCATTTCTTCAGCTAGCGCCTTTTGTGCCTTACGTAAATGTGGCTCCTCCTCTACAGAAACGGCTAAAGCTTCAATTTCTTCACGAGATAGGAACGTAAAGATTTTTAAGTATTTTATGACATCTGCATCAGCTGCATTGATCCAGAATTGGTAGAACTCATATGGAGAGGTTTTCTTACCATCTAGCCAAACAGCACCACCTGCGGTTTTACCAAACTTTGTGCCATCTGCCTTTGTTACTAATGGAATCGTAATACCGAAGGCTTTCGTTTCTTCCTCGTGTGTTTTACGAATAACCTCTAACCCTGTTGTAATATTACCCCATTGGTCAGAGCCACCTACTTGAATACGGCAATTGTAGTGATTGTATAAATGATTGTAATCAATACCTTGAATTAACGTATAGGCAAACTCTGTAAACGAGATTCCTGTGTCAAGACGAGAAGCAATCGTATCTTTTGCTAACATATAGTTTACGTTAATTAGTTTCCCGTAATCACGTAAAAATTCAATTGTGTTTATATTACCAATCCAGTCACGATTGTTCACAAGCTGAGCACCATTGCCATCTTCCGCAAATTCGAAAATACGTTCTAATTGACTACGGATTCCTTGAACGTTTTTATCGATTTGCTCTACTGTTTGTAATTGGCGCTCTTCTGAACGGCCAGATGGGTCACCGATCATCCCTGTCGCACCACCAACAAGTAAAATTGGACGGTGGCCCGCTTTTTGGAATCGACGAAGTGTTAACAATGGAACAATATGTCCAATATGCATGGAGTCAGCTGTTGGATCTACCCCACAGTATAAAGATACAGATTGTTCATCTAATAATTTTGCCATGCCTTCCGCATCTGTTTGTTGGTATAGCAAACCACGCCATTCTAAATCTTGTAATAATTCGTTTGTCATGTTCATTCCTCCTAAAATGGTTAAATTCATTACGTGCATGGACATGTTTAAATAAAAAAAGTCCCTACACGCAAACAATTGCATGCAGGGACGTTAAGTTGCAAACTAACGCGGTACCACCCAGCTTGAAGATGTCATCCACCTTCCACTTCATTCAGCCGCCTTTATCGCAGGCGCGCACGTCTAAGCTCCAAGCACGTAATTCGTCTCTACAATATGACCAGTTTTCACCAACCACTGGCTCTCTAAACAGGGAATATAGACACTACTGCAAGCTCTTCATCACCAGAAAACTATAAACATAATTTTATACGATTCTTTTTCAAAGTCAATAACTATGTTCGTGCTAAAACAATATGTGCTATAATAGACAAGATTTTAGGAGGTCGATACATTGAAAGATTGGATTGAAAAAATCAATGCAAAGATCGATGAATTACTTGAACAAAAATGGATGAAGAAATTACGTATTTCAGGTAGTGTTACCTGGAACTTATTTTTACTATTTTTAGTCTTTGCATTGGTTGGCACTGTATTTGTCGGTTCAGTTGGAGCTGGTTATTTTGCTTCTCTTGTAAAAGAAGAACCGTTACGCTCAAAACAAGAGTTAAGGGATCAAATTTTTAGCTATGAAGAAACCAGTGAGATTTATTTTGCCAACGATATTTATATTGGGAAATTAAGGACAGATTTAGATCGACGTGAAACTTCGCTTAGCAATGTTGCACCAGAGGTCGTGAATGCTGTTCTGGCAACAGAAGATGAATATTTCCGAGAGCATAACGGAATTGTTCCTAAAGCAGTTATTCGTGGGTTATTACAAGATGTCACAAACTCTGCAACGCAGACAGGTGGTTCTACACTTACCCAGCAGCTTATTAAAAACCAAGTACTAACTAATGAAGTATCATACGAGCGTAAAGCTAAGGAAATTTTACTAGCGATGCGTTTAGAACATTTTATGACGAAGGAAGAAATATTAGAGGCTTATTTAAATATCATTCCCTATGGTCGTAACTCTTCAGGACGAAATATTGCAGGTGTTGAAACAGCTGCGGATGGAATTTTTGGCGTAAAAGCAAAAGAATTGACTCTTCCTCAAGCTGCGTACATAGCTGGTATTCCACAGGCACCATTTGCTTATACACCATTTACAAATACAGGTGAACTGAAAAGTGAAGAAGCTTTGAAACCAGGTATTGATCGTATGAAAACAGTACTTTATCGTATGAAAGAAGCTGGTTATATTGATGATGCACAGTATAATGAAGCGTTAAACTATGATATTGCTGCCGATTTCCGTGGACCAGAAATGCGCGCGGAGGATCGTTATCCTTGGTTGACTTATGAGCTTGAAGCTCGTGCAAAAGATATTATTGCTGAAAAATTAGCAAAAGATGATGGGATTGACCCAGAGCGCTTAAAGTCAGAAAAAAAATTAAAGGATAAATATACGATTTTAGCAGATCGTGATGTTCGTTCAAAAGGCTATCGTATTTATTCAACCATTAATAAAGATATGTATGATGCGATGCAAAAAGCAGCAAAAGACTTCCAGTATTATGGTCATACGTATACTGGTAAAGGGAAAGATCCTGTTACTGGTGAAGAAATTGATATTGAGATGCCGGTACAAGTAGGTAGTATTTTAATAGAGAATACGACAGGTCGTATTTTAAGCTTTGTCGGTGGTCGAGACTTTAAAACCACTCAAGTAAACCATGCAACACAAGCTTATCGTTCTAACGGTTCTACAATGAAACCATTACTTGTTTATGGACCTGCCATTGAGTATGGCGTAATCGGTGCGGGTAGTCCATTAGTTGACGTGAAATTCTCAATCGGTTCTTGGAGTCCAAGTAACTATATTACGAGTGATGAGCGAGGTCTTATTCCAGCACGTGAAGCTTTAGCAGATTCTCAAAATATTTCAGCACTACGTTTATATAATGATATTATTAGTAGACGCCCTGCAGATTTGTTAGTAAAAATGGGATTCTCAAAATTACATCCAGATGATTTTACTAACCTAGCAACTGGGATCGGTGCTTTAAGCGAAGGAACTACTGTTGAAGAAAATACAAATGCATTTGCTACCTTTGCAAATGGTGGCCAATTCATTGACGCTTATATGATTGATCGAATTGAAGACCAAGAAGGAAATATTGTTTACCAACATGAAGTAGAACCTGTTCAAGTATTTAGCCCAGAGACATCTTATATCGTGACAGATATGCTACGTGATGTTCTCACTAAAGGAACAGGGACAATGGCACGAAATACATTAAAATTCTCTTCTGATTTCGCTGCAAAAACAGGGACTTCTCAAGAATATAAAGATGTTTGGTTAGTTGGTTATAACCCTAATGTATCTCTTGGTGTTTGGATGGGTTACGATCAACCTCGTACACTTTATGCATTTAACAACACCTATTTACAGCCAAGCGTTCGGGTGAATAAGCTATGGGGTACTTTAATGAATGCTGTTTACGATGCGGACCCTCAGCTAATTGACCCTCCAACAAGTTTTAAGGCGCCTAAAAATGTTGTGACAGCATCATTCTGTGGCATTTCCGGCATGGCCCCTTCTGCAGCTTGTGCTAGCGCAGGTCTTGTACGCTCAGATTTATTTAATGCGAAAGTATTTTTACCATCACAACCTGATGATAGCTTAGCATCTTCAAGTGTTGTGACGATTAAAGGAAAAACTTATAATGCGTTGCCAAATACACCAGCAGAGTTTGTAAAAGCAGGTGGCGCAGGCATTAATCAAGACTTTATTAAACGAATGTTAGGTAGACTTGGCGGGAACCCTGCTAGTCTGTTACCAAAGAATTCTACATTGTCGAATTCATCTGTATCAGCAGTTGATTTCCCAGCGGATGGTAGCCCTCCAGCAGCTGTCTCAGCTTCAGTAAATGGCTCTACATTATCATGGTCAGAGTCATCGAATGATGTTGTTGGTTATCGTATCTACAACGTTACGAATGGCGGTAATACACTTGTAACGTCCGTACTAGAGTCAACACAAAGCATTACGGTTGCTAGTGGACAAGCTTATGTAGTGGTCGCTGTAGATATTACAGGTTTAACATCACCACACTCCAATGTTGTGTCTACTGGCGGTAGTGAAAATGAACCTGACCCAGAGGAAAACGACCAAGAACCAATACCACCTACAACGCCACCTACTAATGGTAATGGTAATGGTAATGGTAATGGTAATGGTTCGGGTAGTAACGGTAATGGCTCCAATAATGGGAACGGGTCTGGTAATAACGGCAATGGCTCCAATAACGGGGATGGTTCTGGTAACAATGGCAATGGCTCCAATAACGGGGATGGCTCCGGAAGCAATGGCGATGGATCTGATAACCCCGGAGATGGCACAAACGGAGGAGACAATGGTAATACCACTACTCCAACTGAAACATCAAGACGCTAATCCATTATGCCTTAGCAAAAGCATTTGTATTAGATAATCAATTAAACAGACTTACTGCATATTCCTTATGAATTGTAGTAAGTCTGTTTTTTTGTCATTATTAAGAGGACTACTATTTTGAAGGGGTGAAAATATATGAACATATTGATTTTAGGAGGCACACGTTTTTTTGGAAAAAAGCTAGTTGATCTTTGTATTCAAAATGGACATAATGTAACGATTTTAACACGTGGTCAAAGTGGCAATCCCTTTGGTACACATGTTAAGCAATTAGTAGTAAATCGTAATGATCGTGATGCTTTAGAACAGGCACTAGCCAATACAACGTGGGACATTGTCTATGATAATATTTGCTATTCGCCCAACGAGGCACAAGCGATTTGCGAGATATTCAAGGGAAAAACGAAAAAGCTCGTCTTTACTTCTACTCTTTCAACATATGAGGTAGATGGTAAGATGAAAAAGGAAGAAGACTTTGATCCATACCAGTATCAAATTCGTATGGGACATCAAGAGGAATTTTCTTATGGAGAAGGGAAACGACAAGCGGAGGCAGTCTTATTCAAAGAAGCTTCATTCCCAGTCGTAGCTGTACGTTTCCCAATTGTGATGGGTGAAGATGATTATACTCGACGTTTACATTTCCACGTTGAACATATTTTACAGAATCAGCCGATTACTTTACCGAACATTGATGCAAAGATGAGTTATATTACAGATGAGGAAGCTGCTGAATTTTTATACTTTGCGGGCGTTACTCCTATTGAGGGACCATACAATGCTACCGCATCAGGGGCCATATCTCTCAAAGATCTAATTGCTCTAATTGAAGAAGCAAGTGGTCAGCGCGCAAAAATTTCCCTCATTGGTGGTGATGAGGAATCACAGTCTCCTTATGGGGTGCCTGCTGATTGGAATATGTCTAATGCTAAGGCTGAGAAGGCAGGATTTACGTTTAGTCAGCTTGAAGATTGGTTACCAAAATTAGTGGCAACATTAGTAAAACAGCTACAATAGCATTTATAACGCAAAGAATCTGCTCATATCTAGCAGATTCTTTGTTCATCCTAATGTCTAGTCATTTTTGCCGCTATTGCCTCACTTTCTGCTGAACGAAAGTGTATTTTCACGGTAATATGTTCTTTAAAATAGCTACTGCTTTGTCAATCTCTTCCTTCGTGACCGTTAATGGAGGCAAAAGACGAATAACTGTTGGCCCTGCCCCTACTAATAAAAGACCACTTTCTTCCGCTGCCGCGATATAAGGCGCAACTTCAGTGTCCCCACAGCCAATCCCTAACAAGAGACCCTGGCCTTGAACAGTATAGCTAGAAGATAAATGAGCCCTTAGTTGTGCCACAAAATAGGCAGATATTTCTCGTACCTGCTGTAAAAAATCTGGCTCAAACACATGATTTAAAACAGCTTGTGCCACATTCATCGCAAGAGGGTTTCCACCGAATGTTGTACCATGTGTTCCTGGACTAAATGTAGCATGAAGCTCAGCAGTTCCGAGCATTGCACCAACAGGGAAACCACCACCTAAGCCTTTTGCCAAAGTTACGATATGTGGCTTTAATACCGTTTGTTCAAATGCATAGCGTGTTCCTGTTCTTCCAATGCCCGTTTGCACTTCATCAACAATTAGTAGTACACCTTGCTCCTCACAGACTTTTGCAATAGCTGCGGCAAATTCTGCTGATACACTATTGACGCCACCCTCTCCCTGAATCATTTCTAGCATTATAGCTGCAACTGAATCATCAACGGTTGCTTCAAGTGTAGCAGCATCATTAAATGGCAAAATCGAAAATTTTTCTACGAGTGGTCCAAAGCCATTATGTACTTTGCCTTGACCTGTTGCAGACATTGCTCCAAAAGTACGACCGTGGAATGATTTTTCAAATGTAATAATATGATGTTTGCCTGTATGCTTACGAGCTAATTTAATGGCCGCTTCATTAGCCTCAGCCCCGCTATTACAAAAAAAGGCATGTGAAAAGTGTGTATTAGCAATTAATTTTTCTGCCACCTTTTCCTGACCTGGTATTTCAAAAAGATTTGAAATATGCCATAGCTTTTGGCTTTGCTCTTGAAGTGCCTGTACAACGGCTGGATGGGCATGACCAAGACTCACCACAGCAATGCCACTAGTAAAATCCAAGTATTGCTTCCCTGTTGAATCCTCAACAATTGTCCCCTGACCTTTAACAATTTGTGCACGACGCTTGCCGTAATTCTCAAATAAAACACTCATGTTATCATCTCCACTATCATTTAAAATAGTTTCTTTCAACAACTATACTTCTCAAGCTATCCTATTTAGAACACTAGGAAGAAAGAAGTTCACTTGTGGCTACAATTGTTGTACCAATTAAAGTTGCGCCTACAATTTGTACAGAAGGAATCCCTGCCCGTAAACAGTCAATCGCTCCTTGCACTTTCGGAATCATTCCACCGTAAATATGGCCCTGCTCTGTCCATTGATCTATAAGACTAGGTGTAGCTATTGCTTGATATTCATCTTCAATACGGATACCACTCACATCTGTCACGAGTAGTAAGCTATCTGCTCCGACGGCTAAAGCAATTTCACTTGCTACCGTATCGCCATTAATATTAAGAGCCTGACCTGCTTCGGTCGTACCTACGCAGGCAATAACAGGTACAATCCCTACACCCATTAAAGCTTCCAATAAGGATGTATTGATATTTTTAATAGCTCCTACATACCCGTAAGTCTCTTGATCTAAAAAGTCTACGACTATCAACTGATTATCAAAGCCATTTAATCCGATGGCTGCTATACCAGCTGTTGTTAACTCATGAACTAATGCAGTGTTTACTTGCCCTATTAGGGTCGATTGGACAACTTTAATTGCAGCCTCGTTAGTGACACGTATTCCATTTAATGTATGTGATTGTAGGCCTTGAGCAGCTAGTTCTCGATTTATGGCTGGCCCACCCCCGTGGGTAATAATAAGCTCTACCCCACTCTCTTGTAATCTTTTAAAATTATCAAAGAAAGCCTCATTTAAACCTTCCAGTGTACTGCCCCCAAGCTTAATGACCACACGTTTATGAGCGGTATGATGCATTGATTTGGACATAGTCATATGTTAAGTCACATCCCCAAGCATGCCCCTTACCATCACCCACACCAAGGGACACATAGATTTTTACTTCATGCATTTTTAATATTTGAATTAACTCGTCCTCAGAAAAGGGAATTGGTTCACCGTTTTCTACCATAGTAGCACCACCGATTTGGATAGTAATTTTATCTGGATCAACTGTTGCGCCACTATACCCTACTGCTGCAATAATACGCCCCCAGTTGGCATCACAGCCGAAAACTGCAGTCTTTACAAGTGGTGAACCAACGACTGTTTTTGCAATTTTACGTGCCTCCTCGTCTGAAATTGCACCAACAACTTCCACTTCGATAAGCTTCGTTGCTCCTTCACCATCTTTGGCAATCATTTTTGCTAAATCTTCCGCTACTGTTTGCAAAGTGTTAAAGAAATTTTGCCAATCTGGATGCTCTGGAGTTAAAGAATTATTCCCTGCCAAGCCATTAGCCAATATTACCACTGTGTCATTAGTGGATGTATCCCCGTCAACTGTAATAGCGTTAAATGTTAAATTAGTAATAGTCGATAAAGCTGCTTGTAACACATCAGATTCAATGTTGGCATCTGTTGTAATAAAGCCTAGCATTGTTGCCATATTAGGTTCGATCATACCTGAACCTTTTGCTACACCAGCAATGATAACTTCCTTGCCATCCACAGTTGTACTATAGCTTGTGTTTTTCATGACGGTATCTGTTGTCAAAATAGCCTGCGCAAAGTCAATCGCACTTTCTAAATTGTCCTTTGGCTCTAACTGAAGAATACCATTTGCTACTGGCTCTAATTTCATCATTTCTCCAATAACACCTGTCGAGCAAACTCCCACCAAATTTGGTGCAATCCCTAATTTTTCAGCAGCTAGCGCTTGCATTGTTTGGGCATCTTTTACACCTTGTTTACCTGTACAAGCATTCGCATTGCCTGAATTCACGATCATCGCTTGCATTTTCTTAGTTGCATAAACAACTTCCTTCGTGACTTTTAATGGTGCTGCTTGCACAGCATTTGTAGTAAAAACACCCGCAACACTTGCTGGGACTTCACTTACTAAAAGGGCTAAATCCTTTTTCTTATGTTTTAAACCACAGTGTAATCCGGCTGCCTTAAAGCCTTTTGGTGAAACAATATTTTTACTTGATAATTTTTTCATTACATTCGTTGAAGTGGTAACTGTCATCCGAAATTCCTCCTTAGATTAATAAATAAGAGAAGCATACAGTTGCCTGCATGCTGTTAAATAAAGAACGGTACAACATCTAGCCCTGTCGTTTGTGGTAAGTCAAATTGCACATTCATATTTTGGATAGCTTGCCCTGCTGCTCCTTTGACAAGGTTATCAATTACACTAACAATTGTGGCGCGATTTGTACGGGAATCTACTTTCACTAGAATGTCACAATAATTTGATCCCTTGACACGATTTGTCCCTAAACTCGATGCATCCGTAACGATTCGAACAAATGGATGATTCTCATAGGTTGCCTGTAAGCAAGTGATCAATTGCGACTCTGTAATTCCCTGCATTACTGGTGCATAGGATGTCGCCAAAATTCCCCTGGTCATTGGAACCAGATGCGTATTAAAAGTAACCTTTGTATCTGCTTGAGCAAACATGGAAAGTGCCTGTTCAATTTCGGGAATATGTTGATGTGTATTTACTTTATAGATCGAAAAATTCTCATTTGTCTCACTAAAATGGGTAGTTTGTGAGGGCTTATTGCCTGCTCCTGAAATGCCACTCTTTGCATCAATAACTAGAAAACTAGGATCAATTAAACGTTCTTTTACAAGTGGTAGTAAGGATAATAAAACTGCTGTTGGGTAGCAACCCGGATTAGCAACAAGTGTTGCTTGACGTATAGGCTCTTCATTCCATTCTGTTAAACCATATACACTTTGTTGAACACTATGGAACGGTGCAGCTTTTTTGCCATACCAGGTTTCATAGCTTGCTAGATCTTTTAACCGAAAATCACCAGATAAATCGATTAACTTTGGTCCTTTCCCAACCAAAGGCGGTAATAGCTCACTTGTCACCCCAGATGGTGTACTCGTAAAAATAACATCGAATTTTTCTAAAGTGTCATACGCTATCTTTTGTAACGGTGTATCAGCTATCCTAACAAGATGGCCAAATTTCGAAGAAAATTGGACACCCTCTTCTGAAGAAGTAAATAAATCAATTCGTTCTACAGCTGGATGATTATGTAAAAATCGAATAAGTTCTAGACCACCATATCCAGTTGCTCCAATAATACCTACTTTCACTGCACTCACCTCTGAAATAAGTTAAAAATAGTATACGTCTGCATATTTATTAAGTCAACTGAATTTTTATTTAATTCATTGTTTTTTGAAATAGATAATATTTCACCTACTCTCACCTCTATACTATTGTAAATCCAGAAAAAAGAAGGCAAGAATCCTTTCGCCCATCGAATGAATCCCTGCCTTCTTTTTATGCACATGTTGTATAAATATCAATTGATGTTGTAGATAATTAATCTTCCATGGTTGATAAATCACCAGTTGGTAAATTTAATTCCCAAGCTTTCAAAACGCGACGCATAATTTTACCACTACGTGTTTTTGGCAATTTATCTTTAAATTCTATTTCACGTGGTGCTGCATGTGCAGATAAACCTTTTTTAACAAAATCACGTATATCTTCAATTAATGCATCAGAAGGTTCAATCCCTTCTCGTAAGGATACAAAGGCTTTAATGATTTCACCTCGCACCGGATCTGGTTTCCCGATAACACCCGCTTCAATCACATCTGGATGCTCAAGTAGCTTACTTTCTACTTCAAAAGGTCCTACACGTTCACCAGCCGTCATAATGACATCATCCACACGCCCCTGGAACCAGAAGTAACCTTCATCATCCATATAGGCTGAATCTCCAGAAACGTACCATTCTCCTTTTAGGAAATAAGATTCATAGCGCTCTGGATTGCCCCAAATTTGGCGCATCATGGCAGGCCAACCACGACGAATAGCTAGATTCCCCATTGTAAATGGTGGAGCCTCATTGCCTGCATCATCTACAATCGTCGCATGAATACCAGGAAGAGGTTTCCCCATTGAACCTGGCTTAATATCCATCGATGGATAATTACAAATCATATGTGCTCCCGTCTCTGTCATCCACCATGTATCATGTATACGATGACCTAGTTCCTCTACTCCCCAGCGAATAACTTCTGGATTCAAAGGCTCACCAACAGACAGCACATGGCGTAAAGATGTGAGATCATAGCTTTCAAGCAAGCCACTACCTGCGCCCATCAGCATACGGAACGCTGTTGGTGCACTATACCACACTGTCACACTATAATCTTCTATAGCCTGATACCATGCTTGTGGTGAAAATCTTCCTCCGACGATTAGCATTGTTACACCGTTTAACCACGGACCAAAGATGCCATAGGCTGTTCCTGTAACCCATCCAGGATCAGCTGTACACCAATAAATATCATCTTCACGTAAATCAAGTACCCATTGTGTCGATTGATATTGCTGAATCATAGCATTATGGACATGCAATACACCCTTTGGAGCACCTGTTGATCCAGAGGTATAGTGAAGAATCATCCCATCTTCTCTGTCTACCCACTCTATATCAAAATGAGCTGAAGCTTCTTTTAAATGTTTAGTAAAGTCTAGTATTTGAGCTGTTTCCTCAACGCCCTCCCCTACTAAAAAGATATGCTCCAATTTAGGTAATTTAGCTAAAGGTACACGTTCAAGTAAAGCAGGTGTCGTGACTAATACTTTCGCCTCACTATCAGCAAGTCGATCATACACAGCACCTTCCATAAAAGCTTCAAACAATGGTCCAACAATAACCCCCATTTTCAACGCACCTAATAATGAAAAATAAAGCTCAGGTGAACGAGGCATAAAAATAAATAAACGATCACCTTTCTGCAGATTAGTAGTCGCTTTAAAAACATTTGCTGCTTTGTTTGTTAACCTTTTCATTTCATTAAATGAATATGCCTCTTTCCGTTTACCATCATTAAAATACAATGCCACCTTATTTTTGCGATGTGTTTCTGTATGGCGATCAATAGCCTCATATGCCATATTCACTAAACCTGTTTCGCTCCAACTAAATGCCTTTTCCGTATCTGCCCAATTATGAGATTCTGCCACTTCTTCATAATTCGTTAAATGGTGTTGACCAGGTAAAGCCATTAACTTCTCCTTCATTTTCATCCCCATGAAAATACCCCTTTCTTTGCTTTTGTTTTTGACTAAATTTCAACAATCCCCCCTGTTGAAATTCAGAGAATTTTCCAAAAGCAAAATTGATATGTAGCAATTGTTATATAACAGTTATCCATAGTATTAATGTCCGAAACCCTAATAGCACTACTTTTATCTGTTAAATAACAGAAGCAATATAATCTTATTTTACACGAATTCAGATAGATTGTCTCAATATTTTTATTTTTCCAAAAATACAGGTATATTTTGCAAAAATAAGCGTTTTTACGCAAGAAATCAGCTATAATGGAATTATTAAACTCAGGTGGTGTAATTATGGAACATAAAAAAACTTTTTTTTCTGTCACAAAGGAAACAAAGCATGGTACTGTGTATGTGGAAGGACCTGTGCCTCCAGAAAAATTAGCTACATATTCATTCCATGAAGGCTTGGTTGCCTTCAGACCTCCAAAACAGCAACAGCAGGCCATTATAGAAATTGCTGGACTACCCGAAGGCCGAATTATTATTATTCGAAACGAAGATATTATTGTAGGCTATGTTACCTATCTTTACCCTGATCCACTTGAACGATGGGCAGAAGATCGTATCGATGACATGATTGAATTAGGTGCCATTGAAGTCATTCCTGACTACCGTGGTACTGGTGCTGGGAAGGCGCTACTAGCCGTTTCATTTATGGGGGATGAAATGGAAGATTATCTTGTGATTACTACCGAGTACTATTGGCATTGGGATTTAAAAGGAACTGGTTTAAATGTTTGGGATTACCGCAAAATGATGGAGAAAATGATGAGCTCTGCTGGTTTCGAATATTTTGCAACAGATGATCCTGAAATTACATCACATCCAGCCAATTGCCTGATGGCGCGCGAAGGAAAACGGGTGCCTCCTGAGACAATGGAAAGATTTGATAGACTTCGTTTTAGAAATCGTTTCATGTATTAAAACTAATACAAAGGGGATGCATATATGATTGTAGAAGAAATTATGAATGATAAGCCTTATACATTAGCTCCTACCAATACAGTGCAGGAGGCACTAAAGTTAATGCGTGAAAAGAAAGTTCGTCATTTACCAGTTGTAGATGATGAACACCACGTTTTAGGTGTAATTACTGAACGAGATATTAAAGAGGTCTTGCCCTCATCTTTGCAGGATGAACCAAACTCTCCTATTTTTAATGCAAAAGTAGAGGATATTATGGTGAAAGACCCCCTTATAGGTCATCCACTAGATTTTGTTGAAGAGGTGGCACTTACGTTTTACGAATCAAAAATAGGCTGTTTACCTATTGTCTCTGGTGGAAAATTGGTAGGCATTGTTACGACAACAGATTTACTCTATACATATATAGAGCTGACTGGTGCTACCGAGCCTGGGTCAAAAATCGAGATTCGGGTATCCGATACCCCAGGAGTTTTATTTGAAATTACAAAAATATTTCATCAACATCATGCCAATGTCCAAAGCGTCTTAGTTTATCCTGACTCTGAAAATACACAAAACAAAATTTTAAGCGTCCGAGTAAAAACACTAAATCCTTTAGCAATGATTGAAGATCTACGCAAAGAGGGCTTTGATGTCCTATGGCCAAATTTACCGGGTGTTTCGCTATAATGAAAAAGGCCGTATTCGTATACTCGCCAGAACAACTCGGATATAAATTTTCAGATACACATCCTTTCAATCATAAACGCTTGACGCTAACTATGGATCTACTAAAAAATATTAATGCACTCGATGATGTAGATATTGTACCAGCACGTGTTGCAACGGAAGAAGAGCTATTGCTTGCACATGATTCAAAATATATAGATATTGTAAAAAAAGCAGGACATGGTGAATTATCAGAAGCACAATGTGAAAGCTATGGGATTGGCACTGAAGATACCCCTATTTTTGAAAATATGCATGAAGCAAGTGCACAGCTAGTTGGTGGAACTTTAACCGCTGTTGATTATGTAATGGAAGGAAAAGCCGAACACGCCCTTAACCTTGGTGGAGGACTCCATCATGGTTTCCGTGGTCGTGCATCAGGTTTTTGTATTTACAATGATAGCACAGTGGCTATTCGTTACTTGCAGGAAAAGTACAACGCTCGTGTACTTTATGTAGATACAGATGCTCATCATGGGGATGGTGTCCAATGGAGCTTTTATGAGGATCCTAATGTTTGTACACTGTCCATACATGAAACTGGTCGTTATCTATTCCCTGGAACCGGAAATATTACTGAGCGCGGCAATGGGCAAGGCTATGGAACCTCCTTTAATTTTCCAATGGATGCGTTTACTGAGGATGAAAGTTTCCTAGAGATCTATGAACAGTCAATGCGAGAGATTTTTGAATTTTTCAAGCCAGATGTTGTATTAACACAAAATGGTGCAGATGCACATTATTTTGATCCATTAACACATTTACATGGAACAATGAATATTTATCGCGAAATTCCTAAGCTAGCTCATCAATTAGCACATGAGTATTGTGATGGTCGATGGATTGCAGTGGGGGGCGGTGGCTACGATATTTGGCGAGTGGTGCCCCGTGCCTGGTCCATGTTATGGTTGGAAATGACTGACCAAGCGTTACCAATGGGGCCACTCCCTCAAGCATGGCTGGATCGCTGGCAACCAGAAGCACCTGTTCCTTTTATTCCAACATGGGAGGATCCGATTCCTTTATATGAGCCAATTCCTCGTAAAGCGGAAATAGAGGAAAAGAATGCTCAAATGTTAGCCAAATCGCTACATATTATTCGGAATGAAAGACGGGATTAATTTCTTGGCCTCACGTTATTCGTGGGGCTTTTTAAATTAGATGAATGCTTTTGGTGGTATATCCACCATTTCTTTTGTTCTATCCCTCACTTTTGAAACGCTATCCTCTATTTTTGACGTTCCATCCAGCAAATAAAAACACGCAAATCCTTCATAAGCGATTTACGTGTTAGTATCATTATTTACTTTTGACAGATTGTCGATGCTCAATACGGTGTGGTAAAATAACCGCTTCGTCCTCGACAGTTTCCTTGCTCATTAATTTTGTCAGCAGGCGCATTGCAACAGCTCCAATATCGTAAAGCGGTAGCGCGACACTTGTTAACTGTGGGCGAACCATTCGTGCTAACTTTGAGTTCTCAAAGCTGATAACTTCAATATCTTCTGGAACATTTTTGCCCGCATCTTGTGCGCCATGAATTAAACCGATGGCCAATTCATCACTTCCTGCAAAATAAGCTGTTGGTGGCTGTTCAAGAGCAGATAAAATCTCCCAAGCCTCTAAGCCCATATCATAGCTGGACTCTTCTGCAGCAATTAATGCTTCATCTATTGGTAAACCAGCATCCTGCAATGCTTTCTTATAGGCTGCTAGCTTGAATTTTCCGTTAATTGTATACGAAAGTGGGCCAGTTACAAAACCAATCCGTGTATGGCCATTTTGAATAAGTAATGAAATAGCTTCATAAGCCGCCTGAAAATAATCGATATTCACAGTTGCAATTGTTTGGGATTCATCCACAGAGCCTGCAAGCACAATTGGTACTGGCGAATGATCCATCGTTTGCTGCATCTTTTCTGTAACCTCATCACTCATCATGACAATACCATCAACCTGTTTTCCAAGCATTGTATCCAGTAGCTGTAACTCTTTATCTTCATGTTGATCTGAGTTGGCTAAAATAATATTGTAACGATACATTGTGGCAATATCCTCTACACCACGAGCCAGCTCCGCATAAACATTGTTTGCAATATCTGGGATAATCACGCCAACTGTTGTTGTTTTCTTACTTGCTAAACCTCGCGCTACTGCGTTTGGACGGTATTCTAATCGTTCAATTACTTCTAGTACTTTTTTTCGTGTTGCTGGTTTTACGTTTTGATTACCATTGACTACACGAGAAACCGTTGCCATGGAAACATTTGCTTCTCTTGCAACATCATAAATTGTAACAGTCATCGTACGTGCCTCCCTTTTTTCCTATTATAGCCTTATCATACGATAATTTTCATATTATTTTCAAGAAGAACTACGTAAAAACCAAGTACTAATAGTCCTATTCTAGACATTATTTTGTCACGATATAATAAACACCGCCTGCCGAAGTAAGCAAGCGGTGTTCGCTGTTAACAATTAAGCATGAATTTCATGATTTTTCATGAATTTTTGTAGCGTTTCATAGAATGCGTCAAATGTTGGGATGTCCATTTGTTGTTGTGAGTCAGACAATGCCACAGATGGATCTGGATGCACCTCTGCCATGACGCCATCAGCACCAATTGCAATAGCTGCTTTTGCACAAGGTAATAATAAATCACGACGCCCTGTTGAATGTGTAACATCTACGAATACTGGCAAATGCGTTTCTTGTTTTAAAACTGGTACGGCTGAAATATCTAATGTATTACGAGTTGCTTTTTCATAAGTACGAATACCACGTTCACAAAGGATAATGTTTTCATTTCCTTTAGACATAATGTATTCTGCAGCATGAATGAATTCATCAATTGTTGCAGCTAAACCTCGTTTTAATAAGACAGGTTTATTTGTTGCACCTGCTGCTTTTAATAATTCAAAGTTCTGCATATTACGTGCACCAATTTGGATGACATCAATATAATCCAATGCTTCCTCTAAATGACCTGGTGTCACGATTTCTGTAATAACACCTAAACCATATTCCTCGGACACACGTTTTAAGATTTTCAGACCTTCTAATCCAAGACCTTGGAAGTCATAAGGAGAAGTACGTGGCTTATAAGCACCACCACGAATTAACTTTTCGCCTTTTGCTTTAATAGAAGCAGCAACTGCTGCTACTTGCTCATAAGACTCAACCGCACAAGGACCAAATACGAAAGATGGTTTTCCTTGCCCAATTAATTCACCATTGATATTAATAATTGTATCTTCTGACTTCTTCTTACGAGATACAAGCAACTCTTTCTTTTTATCAGCCTCAAGTTGTTTTAAAGCTGTTTTAAAGATTTGCTTAAATATATAATCAACCGTCATTTGGTTTAATGGACCTTGATTGTGTTCTTTAATAAGATCAAGCATGTGTCTTTCACGCAGCGGATCATAGCGATTCACACCTTGTTTTTCTTTAATTTTACCGATTTCATCAACTACAGCTGCACGTTCATTAATTAGACGAAGAATTTCTAAGTTTAAACCGTCTATTTGACTACGTAAGCTTTCTAAATCTTTTTGGCTCATGCTTTCTTGCTCCTCTCCTCATGACAGACACTTTCAGAACTCTGAAATGTATGTTACATTTTTAGATAATAGCATTATTATAATCAATGTTGTTCAGAATGTCACGCATTTTTAATTTAGCGCTTCAACTCGCTAAATTATTTTCAAGTATGACGCGAAAGGAAGCGATTACATTGAGTTCTAAACTATTCGCACTTGATATTGGCACTCGCTCAGTGGTCGGGATTATTCTCCAAGAAGAAAATGATCATTTTCATGTGGAAGATATTTTAGTAAAAGAGCATAAAGAACGTGCCATGGTAGATGGACAAATACATAATGTCATGTATGTGGCAGAATTAATTAATGAAATAAAACGTGAACTTGAAGAGAAACATGGGCCTCTCACAAAGGTAAGTGTCGCTGCAGCAGGTCGATCTTTGAAAACTGAACAAGCTAGTGTGACCATCAATATTCGTAATCGACCAATTTTTACTGAAGAAGATATTAGTCGCTTGGAACTTCAGGCTGTTCAACAAGCACAGCAGCAACTCTTGCAACAAAAAGAGGATGCAAAAATTAGCCACTATTATTGTGTAGGTTACTCAGTCCTGTATTATCGCTTGGATGGCGAGGAGATCGGAAGCTTGTTGGATCAACAAGGGGATGAAGCCCAAATCGAAGTGATAGCAACGTTTCTACCTCGTGTAGTTGTGGAATCATTGATTGCCGCTCTTAAACGAGCTGATTTAGAGATGGAAGCATTGACGTTAGAACCGATTGCTGCCATTAATGTGCTGATTCCTCCAACGATGCGTCGCCTAAATGTGGCACTTGTTGATATAGGAGCAGGTACATCAGATATTGCCATTACGGATAAAAGTACAGTTGTAGCTTATGGCATGGTCCCTACAGCTGGCGATGAAATAACAGAAGCTTTAAGCGACCACTATTTGCTAGACTTCCCTGTAGCTGAAGAGGCTAAACGTCAGCTACAAACCTCTGAAGAAATATTGATTCAAGATATTCTAGGCTTTGATCAGTTCTATCCAAAGGAAGAGGTTTTTTTAGCAATTGAGCCTGCAGTGAAACAGTTGGCGAAGTCTATCGGAGAAGAAATTCTACGACTCAATAACCGAGTAGCACCCAAAGCCGTTATGCTGGTTGGTGGCGGTAGTTTAACACCCAACCTTACTACAGAACTAGGTCAAGTTCTAGATTTACCAGCTAATCGTATTGCTGTTCGAGGCATTGATGCTATTCAAAACTTAACAAAAGAAGATCATATAAAAGCCTCACCTGAATTAGTCACACCTATTGGTATTGCCATTGCTGCTAAAAAAATGCCGATTCAATATATGAGTTTAACAGTCAATAACCAAGTGGTACGCCTTTTTGAACTAAAAGAAATGACTGTTGCAGATGCCTTTCTAGCTGCAAATATTCGTGCAAAGCAATTATATGGAAAACCAGGACATGGACTATCTATCAGTGTCAACGGACAGGACATATTTATACCAGGTGGACATGGTCAGCCTGCTGAAATATTGGTAAACGGGCAACAGGCATCAACAAAAAGCCTGATTAAAACTGGAGATGCCATTCAGTTAATAGAAGGCCAAGATGGGCAACAGGCGACGGCTACAGTAAGAGATCTTATAGATGATGCAGCAATAAAGACTGTGACAATCCAAAACACCAAATATGTGATTGAGCCCAAAATTTCTGTCAATAACTCTTCTGCATCACTCGATACCGTTTTAAATGATCGTGATATCGTCGTTTTTGATATTGCCGAAACAATTGAGGATGTATTCAAAATCACTAATAATTGGCATTTGTTAAAGCAATTTGAGTCCTATACGATTCAAGTAGATGGACAACCTTTATATTTACCAGAGTTCTCTTCTCAGCTAATGATTAATGGAAAAGTAGCCAAATTGAGCTATGCTGTACAAAATGGAGATGTGATAAGCTTCCAACAACCATCTCTACCAACAGTACAGCATATCGCAGACCAAATGAATCTTTTGCTAGAGGATAAAATCATTATTCATTTCCAACAGGAAGTTTTGGAACTAAAGAAGACTGCAAATGAAGCGATTGTTAATAAAATGGTTGTGTCACCACAATCCACTGTACCCAATGGAGCGACTTTAGTATTTAAAGAAAAGGATCGTAGTCGTTGGATTTATCAAGATGTTTTCCGATTCTCTAATTGGCAGCTGCCAAGTGCCTTTAAGGGGAATTTTACGATTTTAAGAAATGGTCAGCCAGCGAGCTTTGATACAGAGATATTTGGTGGTGATCAATTAGAAATAATATTAGAAGCAACACCTATCATTTAAAAAAAGGGATACGTTACAACTTTATCTTGTAACGTATCCCTTTATATTATGCATTATGCACGAACTTCTTCATTTGTTTCTTCTTTTTGATCTGCTTTTTCTGTCGTTTCTTCGGCTTTTGGTTCCTCACTTGGAATATAATCCTCTAATGGTTCTTCCCCTTCAAAGGAAACCGTACCATCATCAAAAACAGTTGGTGCTTTTGCCGTTTTTAGTGTTTTTACTTTCTCTACTAATTGTGTAGATTGCTCTTGAATTTGTTTAGAAAGTTGAACTGTTTTATCTTTTGCAGTTGTCGAGAAGTCTGCACTCTTATCTTTTAGCTGAACAGCTTGTACAGCCACATCACTGCGTAAATCTTTTCCTGATTTTGGAGCTAACAGTAGACCTGCAGCAGCCCCTACGATTCCACCAACTAATGCGCCAATCACAAAATCTTTCATGTTTACACGCTCCTCTTCATAAATCGAGTCTTGCGGATGATAAAGCTGAGGCAAAGAACTTTCAAGCTGCTGTTCCTTTACTTCGTTAAAATTTGGCTTTTGAGTTGTCATGCAACAATTCCTCCCCATCTAATTATCAAATTTGTCTAGACTGGTTGTCCATCTATTTTCACAGATGCATCTTCAACTTATATGTCTAAGACTTTATTTTTATTCAGCCAGCATACAATACTCACTGAATAATTATCATTTTTTACGACCCCATTTTCTTTTTGGTGTTTCTTCTACTTGCACAGTTTCAAATGCATAGGCATCGGGTGATACCGTTTCCTGCTCGATGATTTTTCGCTTTTTCCATTTATCAGCAATACCCATCGCAACATTACTCCATTGTACAACTTGTGCAATTTTTTCTTCATTTTGTTCTACGCTTTTAGAGACAGAAGTAGTAATCTGCTGAACAGAATTATTTAAACCATTAACGGAGTCACCAATACCTTTAACAGCTTGAACAACTGAATTTAATTGTTCAGATTTATGTTGAATATCCTCTGCTAAGCTATTTGTTTTTGATAATAAAGAAGTTGTTTCGCGTGTAATGCCTTCCATTTGGCCTTCAATCCCAGATAATGTCCCTGCTAAGCTGTTTAAGATGGATTTAAGCGAGAATAATGTCATGCCCACGCTCACACATAAAATTAAAAAACCGATTGCAGCAATAATGGCTGCAATATACAAAATCACTTCCATAAGTTGACCTCCTGCTAGTAAATTGTCTTTACTATTACTTTCCCTATCTTCGACAAAAAAAACGGAATTCCTGCTTAAATTTGAGAAAAAACAGCTTAACCCCTACGGACTAAGCTGTTTCATTGTTTTTAAGCACGTCTTCAAAAGCATCTTGGAACTTGTGAACATCACCAGCGCCCATAAATAAAAATACTGCGCCATTATGTTTTGTTAATATATCAATTCCTTCAGTGGTAATCACTGCACTGCCTTCAATAAGTGACGCTAAATCATGAATAGAAAGCGCGCCTTGCGTTTCTCTCGCAGAGCCAAATATATCACATAAATAGGCTGTATCTGCAAGGCTCAAACTATCCGCAAAATCTTGTAAAAAAGCTTGTGTACGTGTAAATGTATGTGGTTGGAAAATCGCAACTAGCTCACGTTCAGGAAATTTTTGTCGTGCTGATTGAATTGTCGCGCGAATTTCCGTTGGATGGTGTGCATAGTCATCTATTAAAACATTATCCCCTATATCCGTCTCAGTAAAACGTCTTTTTACACCTTTATACGTGTGTAAACGCTCCTGAATAATATCTGGAGAAATGCCTTCATATTCACATAGCGTAATAACCGCCAATGTATTTAAAACAGCATGATCCCCAAATAATGGGATAAAGAAAGTGCTATAAAATTCATTACGTACAAAAACATCAAATTTTGTACCCTCAGTTGTTTTTTCAACATTACGAGCTTCAAAGTCATTTTCAGCACCAAATCCATAATACACAACTGGTACTTTTGCTTGAATACGTTGAAGCTGTTCATCATCACCACACGCTATAATTGCTTTTTTCACTTGTAATGCTAATGATTGAAATGCAGAATATACGTCCTCTATATTAGCGAAGTAATCTGGATGATCAAAATCGATGTTCGTCATCACAGCATAATCAGGATTATATGCTAAAAAGTGACGGCGGTATTCACACGCCTCCATTACAAAGAAATCAGCATTTTCATGACCTGCCCCAGTACCATCACCAATTAAATAAGATGTCGGTTTATAGCCACCTACCACATGTGCCATTAAACCAGTCGTAGATGTTTTACCATGTGCACCTGTGATGGCAATAGATGTATAGTTGCCAATATATTCACCTAAAAATTTATGGTAACGAATGACTTCTACACCTATTTCTCGAGCACGTACTAATTCAGGGTGATCATCGGAAAATGCATTACCTGCGATCACTGTCATACCTTCTTTAATATTATCTGCATTAAATGTAAAAATTGGAATATTACGTTCACGTAACGGTTGCTCCGTGAAGAAATATTTATCGACATCTGAGCCCTGTACTTGTTCACCAGCATCAAATAAGATTTGTGCAAGCGAACTCATGCCAGAACCTTTAATGCCTGTGAAATGAAAAACTGTCATTAATTAAACCCCCCGGGAATTTCAATATCCCATCTATCATCTATTAGGTGTATCGTATTATTTCACGAATGGTTAGGTATTAATACCTTCACAAGTGTTAAAAAATACGTACTATTCAACACATCTTGTCTATTATAGCACTTTTTATGCATAAGGATAGATGTGTAACTTTTCTAAAAAAACTAAATTCGACGTAAATTAGATAATCTAGACGAAAACAATACAATTCTTATTCAAACATAGTAATTAAATCTTCTTCTGTAATGTAACTTTCACGTGGCTTACTTCCTCTTGCTTCCGAAACAAAACCATGTGATTCTAACATGTCAATTAAACGAGCAGCACGATTATAGCCAATATGATACTTTCGTTGAATCAATGAGGTAGAAGCGCCACCTTGCTCATAGACAAATCGACAAACATCTTCAAATAAATCGTCCTGTTCTGCGGACACCTCTGTTTTCTTTAATAATTCCTCTTGATCGAAAATATAATCAGGCTCACCCTGTTCACGAACATGCTCAATAATCGATTCAATTTCATCATCTGTAACAAAAGTTCCCTGTAAACGCACGGGCGCTGACATACCATTACCTAAATATAGCATATCCCCTCGACCAAGTAACCTTTCAGCTCCTTGCCCATCTAAAATGGTACGAGAATCAATTTGAGAGGAAACTGCAAAGGCAATACGTGTAGGGATATTTGATTTGATTAACCCTGTAATAACATCCACTGAAGGTCTTTGCGTTGCAACAATTAAATGAATACCACATGCACGTGCCTTTTGAGCAATACGGCAAATGGCCTCCTCTACATCTGCTGGAGACATCATCATTAAATCTGCTAACTCATCAATGACAATTAAAATGTAAGGCAACTTCAGGCTATGTTCATTATTTTTATCCGCTATGGCATTAAAACGTGTAATATCACGTGCACCTGCATGAGCGAATAGTTGATAGCGACGCTCCATTTCCTCAACTGCCCATTTTAGTGCAGCCGTTGCTGCCTTTACATCTGTAATGACAGGACTAACTAAATGCGGAATATGATTAAAGGGCGCCAGCTCTACCATTTTAGGGTCGATCAGCATGAGTTTTAGCTCGTGTGGTGCAGCTTTATATAATAAACTAACCAAAATAGAATTAATACAAACGGATTTACCCGAACCCGTTGCACCAGCGATTAAGCCATGTGGCATTTTACGCAGATCTAACGTAACAGGTTTTCCAGTCAAATCAAGTCCTAATGCTGCCTCTAATGGTGAATCTGACTCAACGAAGGAGGCACTATTTGTTACCTCAGATAAGCGAACAGCACGTGATACTCTATTTGGGATCTCAATACCGATCGAACTTTTCCCAGGAATTGGTGCTTGAATACGAATATCTTTTGCTGCTAGGGCAAGTTTTAAATCATCTGCTAAGTTTCGAATTTTACTCACCTTTGTACCATGGCTCACCGTTATTTCAAATTGAGTAACAGCAGGACCTTGCATAATCGATTCAATTTGAGCAGAAACTTGGAAATAAGATAGTGCTTCGACTAATGTGTCGCCCTGTTGCTCCATCCAATCCGTATCCTGTGTTTTTTCCTCTGGTGGCTCTAGATATTCATCCGTTGGCTTTTGATAGACGTGTACAGGCTTTGCTGGTATCTCAGCTTCTACCTCTACTTCTTGTGGTGCTACTTGATTCTCAACAGATTCTACCGGAGCATACTCTACAATTTCTGAAACTACTTCAGGTTCGATAGCTAGTTCTGGTTCTGACACTTGGTCCCGTTCTGAAGATAGTTCAAGTTCTGGTTCTAACTCAAGCTCTGGCTCAATAGTTGCAGAAATTTCATCAGCAGCTGCTTTTTCAATTTCTATTCTTTCATTTGTTGAGATACTTGACATTGATGTAACAGGAGCCATTGTAATTACAGCAATAGGCTCTTCAGCACTACTTTTTGTAGGGACACTTTCTACTTCATCTTTTACCTCAAGTTGCACTGGACCATCTACTTGCAATTGAACAGTCTCTGACATATGGAAATCGTTGTCATCTTCTGGTGGTGAAACGGACATTTCGCTTGTTGTCATGCTGTCTAAGGACGATGATTTTTCTGGCATCACATCCACTAGTTTGTTTTTCTCTGTTTCTGGCATGCTCTCTACACGTATAGGCTGCTGAGCCATCTTCAATTGCTGTTGGATTCTCCATTTTTCTTTATCTGTTTTTAACATTAGTACATTAAATGGAATTCGACTTTTTTCTTCCCTCGATGCAGTATCAGGAGATTGGTCATCCATTGACGGTTGAACGACAGTAACTTCTCCAATATGGATCGTAGAATTTTCTATTTGTACTTGTTCCACAATCATTTCTTTGACATGGATTTCCGATTGATCTGCTGAAAGTTGTTGAACTGTTTGATCTTGAACAACAGCTTCCTTCTCTTGCCCTTCAAAATCCATAGCAAAAGAAGTCGTTTGAGGCACAGCTACATTTGATGACAAATTTTCCTTATCATCGTTCTCTTCAACCAACAGTTCTTCCTCAAAAATAATTGGTTCACTTACTGTCGAAAGTTCTTTCGATTGAATAATCTCATGGTGTTCCGTTAAAACCGTTTGGTTTGTGCTAGCCGGCTCTTTTTCTTCTAGTATATTTTCATTGACCTCATTTGTTGTCGCTTCTTTTAAAGGCTTTGCAACAGTAACCCTTTCAACTGCCTGTACATCGGTTTCTTGCTTCTCATATTCCTCTTTTCTTTTATCTAATAAATCTTTAATGGGACTTGGTTTTGCAAAACCATAGACAGGTGAAGGCACATCTGTTGGAACAAATCGTTTGCGATTCTCAGGCATAATATTTTCAACTTTTTGTTCTTTTCGCTGACTCTTTTCTTTTGGTGCAGGTGCAGTCATAGGACTTATAGTAGCTGTTTCATTTTGTGCATCTCGAAAGACTAAGCTTGCTCTTGAACGAAATTCTTGTTCTGAAGGCTGACTTTTCATCATTGTTTTTCTACCTGTACGTTTAGAGCGATTTGCTAGTAAATCTCGAATTCCTGAAACCTCAACATCATAAACACTAGAATCGACAATATGATGATTTAAATGTTTTGGTAAC
Organism: Lysinibacillus sp. LK3; assembly: GCF_001043675.1. Taxonomy (NCBI): domain Bacteria; kingdom Bacillati; phylum Bacillota; class Bacilli; order Caryophanales; family Bacillaceae; genus Lysinibacillus; species Lysinibacillus sp. LK3. Next base: position 24,734 of record NZ_LDUJ01000018.1, on the reverse strand, counting down.
GATAAATCCCCAATTTGTCCATAATCATCATCTTCCATTTGATCAAACATTTCTTTTGAGGGCGTATAGGATGCTTCACCTTCATCATCGTCAATCAAAGGGAAACGGAAAGTCTTTTGCTTAGCGATTGGTGGTTCTTTTTGTGTATGTAATTGCTCCGACTGAACTTCTCCATAATCCTCATAATATTCTTCATACTCATAGTCTTCATCTTCTTTATTAATAAATTTACTAATTTGTTTTTTAAACCAGTTCACTTCGTTTCACTCATTTCTCTTACACTTCATTTATAGCATTGTCTAGTTTTATATTTATCAATAGCTCAATGTCTACATCAAAAAGCATACCATAAAAACGGTCTTGAAACTTGCATTTAGAGGCTCATTCTAAACAAAAAAATCGTTATGCTACTAGCATATTAGTAACATAACGATTTAGGGCATTTCACCTTGACACAAGGAATAATATCATGATAAAACATTTAAATTTTAATAATTTCTTTTTTAAATAGGGGAATTTTTATTTAGTTGGTGATTCAAAAGCACTACCAACTATAGCATCCTCTGGTAATACTAAAATTCCTTTTTCAGATGGTGCATTAGGAATCGCTAATTCACGCGCTGAACAAAGCATGCCGTAAGACTCAACACCACGTAAATTTCCTTCTTTAATAAGCATTCCCGAAGGCATTACGGCACCAATTTTCGCAACAACTACCTTCTGACCTGCTTCTACATTAGGAGCTCCACATACAATTTGTAGTATCTCATCTCCTACATTGACTGAACAGATACTCAATTTGTCAGCATTTGGATGCTTGTCCTTTGTTTCTACATAACCAACCACAAATTTTGGTGAAAAATCAACATCAAGATTAATATTAGCTCCATTTTTTTCGATTGCCACTGCTAGCTGTGCTACTAATTCTGGTGTCACTTCTACTAAGCCTTTAGCATCTGTTTGGATGTAACTGCTCGCATTAAATAAATTGAAGGCTTTAATTTCTCCCGTTTGAGCTTCCCTTAAAATAGCAATATCACCAGCACGTTCTACTTCTGTTTTCACAATAGCCTCCGTTGCTAGTTGAACTAGTAAGACATCTCCTACATGCTCTTTGTTGTAAAATACGTTCATTGTTATTCTTGCTCCTTTTTCACTCTGTTTTTTGCTAAGATAAAGATTGGTTCTAGTTCTCCATCTTCATAAATAAAAGATAATGACGTAATCGGTACAGTACCGACTGCAAAGAAATGCATCGTCATCTGTGCTAATACATCATACCCTGTTTCATTACGAATATCACCTATAATTAATACATCTTGATGAGGCACGGATAATGTCATATCGCCCTCCACTTGTGCCTGCATTTCTTTTAAAAAGCTCTCATTTAAAATACGGCTAGCATCATAGCCATCATTCACATTGACAAAATAAAAAATATTACCTGCTACCTCATCTTTTTTATAGGCGGTTGGTAGTTGTTTCACCGAAAAGCGTGCCATTTCTCGAATTTGTTCTACCGTTAATTGTAAGGCTTCTAGCATGGATTCATCAATAAAGCGATATGTTTTACCTAAATCGAGTGCATAAAAAACGCGCGTTTCAGCTGTATGCTCAGTTGTAATAAAGGCATGCCCTTCTTTCGATGCCTGTGGATAAGAAGTGGCACGAATCACGGGATAAATCTGTGTAGTCGTTTGGAAACCCTGTTCTTTTTCTTGTACCATTGCATTAAAGGTTTGCTCAATTGTATATATAACTTCTTCAATCGCTGACTCTTGCTTGTCATTATATTTTGCTAAGATCCCAGGTAAGGAGAGCTCCATCCCTTTTTCAATTGTCTTATGATTCAAGCGTAATTTATCGTACTTTTTATCAAAATGAAATTCATATTTCTCTTCAGTTAATTGCTTTTTTAATAGCTCGACTAGTTGTTCAGACTTCATTCGCTTCATCTTTTTCACATCCTAACTTCAAAATGAAACGGCTCACATGTTTGTGAACCGTTCTGTTCATTCCTTCTATTTACTTCATCTTAACCGAATGAACGATTTTCGTCATCTCACGCAAATTATTTTCAATTTGTTTTGCTTTTGAAATGGTTGTCATCTTCACACCACCACTACTAACAATGAGCTCCATTTCATTTTCTTCGTCCGTTTTTAGAACCGCTGTGAAGCCAAAACGACCATCCTTATCAAAAGTCGATTCCTCGATAATTTTGTCCGCTTCATTTTCTTTTAAAAGATTATAATAAAGTTTACTGTCTTGTGCTTCACGATCATTGATAAAAAGAATGTAGCTTTCTTTGCCTTTTGAAATCACAATATTATAAGCATCTGAACTGTCTTCAATTTTAAAGTTTGAAGGTAAGTATAATTTGATATCCCCAATTTCTACTGTATGTTCTTCTGGCTCTTCAGCAAAAACCTTCTCCGTTAATTGGAGCCCATTAGCAATTTGATCATCAATAGATTGATTGCAGCCAGAAAGGACAAGAAGTATAAGCATTAGGCCAATTGCTCTTAGCCATGAAAATAACATGTCTCTCTTCCTTTCACTACTAACTTTTTTCTATTTTAAAAAAATTAATCATAAGATGCAACCTAACTATCCTCTCACCACTAATTCTTTTTAACTATTTTTGTGAAAATGTGAACAAATATTGACCAACTAAAAGCGAGACAATATGCTCAAACATCATCTGTCTACTAACTAAACCTTGCGTAAAAATACCTACAGCACCTGCGCCTTGACGAATATCTCGACGCTTTGTATATTGCTCCATAACCGGCCCAAGTTCTCCACCAGTTCTTATTTCCTGGGCAATTTCTTTTGGCAGAATAATTTGTGCGCCAGCAGCTGTAAACATTGTTCCGTCTGACACAGTTAATGCACCCCAGTTACAAACATACATGTCATCCTCGATTTCAGTTACGCCACCTTCTAAGCCAAATGATAATTCTGCATCCGTTAAAATCAAGGCGTTTTTAGCACGATTCATTGCCCCTAATCTAGTTTCTTCATTACTTATCGGTTGATCTGATACTTCAGAAGCAGCTTTGACATGAGTAAAGAGAGAATCCTCAAAGTATTTGCGAACAATTACTTCAACTGCTTCTGTTTTGGCCTTATTGGTTGTGCCAATTGCTATTTTCATTTAATCCCCACTTTCTTTCCATAGAAAAAGATGCCTCTAAAAGGCATCTTCCTAGCTTCTTATACATTAGCGTGAATTGACTCTAATGTCGAACGATCTGCTTTTTTCACTAATTCAATAATTAATGCTTTGGCAGCTGCATAATCATCAATGTGAATAATTGACGCTGATGTATGAATATAACGTGAGCATACACCAATTACTGCACTTGGAACGCCATCGTTTGCTGTATGCACTCGACCAGCATCTGTTCCACCTTGGGAGACAAAGTATTGATAAGGGATACGATTGGATTCGGCCGTATCTAAAATGAATTCACGCATACCACGATGTGTTACCATTGTACGATCTAAAATACGAAGTAAAGTACCTTTGCCGAGCTGTCCAAATTGACTTTTTTCACCTGACATATCATTGGCAGGAGAAGCATCTAGTGCAAAGAATAAATCTGGTTTAATCATGTTTGCTGATACTTGTGCACCGCGCAAGCCAACCTCTTCCATTACATTTGCACCTGAGTATAAATGTGAACCTAATTTTTCGTGCTGTACTTCTTTCATTAATTCAATCGCTAGACCACAGCCATAGCGGTTATCCCAAGCTTTAGCCATAATTTTCTTCGGATTAGCCATTGGTGTGAATGGACAAATTGGTATGATGGATTGTCCAGGACGAACACCCATAGACATAGCATCTTCTTTATTATCAGCACCAACATCGATAAGCATATTTTTTATATCCATTGGCTTCGCTCGTTCTGCATCTGTTAATAAATGGGGTGGGATGGATGAAACTACACCAGGAATTGCCCCATTTTTCGTATATACTTCTACACGCTGTGCAAGCATAACTTGGTTCCACCAGCCGCCCAATGTTTGAAAACGGATCATTCCATTATCTGTGATAGAAGTAACCATAAATGCTACCTCATCCATATGACCAGCAACTAATATTTTCGGTGCATCCGTAACATCACTGTGCTTAACACCAAAAATACCCCCCAAATTATCTTGAACGATTTCATCCGAGTACTTTTCTAACTCAGAACGCATGAACGCGCGTACTGCGTGTTCATTACCCGGAGCGCCTGGTAATTCTGTTAATGTTTTAAATAATTGTAATGTTTCCTCATTCATGATGACTCTCTCCCCACGAAGTAGAATATTCTTCCTTGCCTATTGTAACACAATTATTTCCGAATTCGAAATATTGATACATTTCCTCAATCCGCATAATTGTGAACGTGCATTCACTCTATAGGCTATGCTAAAATAAAGGTATAGAAAAAGGAGGAAAAAAGTATGAAATTACGTGATTTTTTAATTGGTGTCGCAACTGGCTTAGCTGCCGCAGTCATTATTAAAGAAGCTAGTGAAAAAGTTTCTCCGTTCGTACCTGCAGGACAAGTACTTGAAAACATAAAAAGAGAATTTAAAAAGGATTCACCGATTGATGGTTCTTGGATTTTTATGAAAACTGAAGATTTTACAAACGGTATTATTACCATCCCAGTATATCGTGGGGGGATCTCGCGTATGCATGAAGGTGAGATGCAGACATTCGAATTTGCTGCCGATGCACGCTCTGGTGTTGTCGTGGAACTAACAGAAGTTTAATTATGTATATACAATAGAAGCCATCTCATAAATTGAAGATGGCTTCTCTATGTTATTCGGATAAACCTTTATTATTAAAGTACTTTTTATACTTACGGTAATAATTTAAATTATTGAGTGTTAGTTTCACCCAACGCTTCGCATTCATATCCTCGTTAAAGTAAAGAGAATTTGTGTATTTACCCTCACTAATTAATTTTTTTGCTTCTAGTTTGAGCTTTTCATTCGATGCATATTTGAATAATACACCTTTAGGAATAATCATCCATAAATGCTTGTCCTGCACATATGTGACTTCTTGCTCGATATTTAACATATGGTCATCCGCAACATACTTCATTAAATTATGCCCACTTGCTGTTACATAATAGCTAGAACGCCCATTACGTAAATTGATTTCAAAAAGTTTATATTGCTTGTCTCGAATATCATATTTCATATCAAAATTCGCAAAACCTGTATAGCCAATGTCCTCTAGGAAGAAACGTACTTGATCCATTAATTCTTTATCATAGGTTGTCACGATGGCTGCATAACTTCCGATTCCTTCAGGAGAATGTTCTTCTAGAATAGGGTTACCTAGACACATCAGCTTCACTTTTCCATCCTTTCCTACATAGGCATTTAACACACGCATATAGGAATCGTCCCCAGGAATAAATTCTTGAATAATCATTGTATCCTGATAAGTAGAGCTATAAATAGCTTTTAATATAGCCGTTTTTTCCGCTTCATCATGTGCAACAAATACTTTTTTCTTCCCAGGGAATTTACAAGCCCAATATTCTACAGAGTTGGAAGCCTTTAAAATGATAGGGTAAGCAAATGGTGGTGTAAAGTTTTCATAGTTGTCAGCTGTCACCGTTGTTGTACCTGGATATTTAAAATTATATTGATCACACACTTTATAGAAATTTTCTTTCAATAAAATTTCATCCATCAACGATTCGTCGATATAAGGTACGGTAAAATGCTCTTGTAATGCTGGCTTATTTTTGATGATCAGCTTGGCATAATCGTCCCCACATGCTAAAAGTAATAGTTTTTTATCAGCATATTTTTTTGCAACTTCTGCAAGGGCAGGTGCAAAAACATCTTGTTCATTTAAACGGTCTATTTCTTGAAATTGTAGGATATGGCTATCTTGTGTTGCTGTTAAATGAGAACGTCCTAAAACAAGTGGTTTAATACCATATGCTTCATAAAACGCACGTGCCATACCATATGCATTCATATCTGATCCAAGTAAAACGGGTAAAAATGGTTGTTCAGTTGCCATGTTTATTTCAACTCTCTTTTGTATTTTAGTATCGTGTTAAGTGTATCATATTTTCTATCCTGTTCACGAACAAAAACGCGAGGTATTGACATTTTATATGCCAAATACCTCGCCTTTGCTTGCTCGATTAAAATGTAATAACAGCTTGTCTACTACGCTCTAGTTTATCCACAATCTCTTTGCCTGACTCATCCCATCGAATCATACGGTAATAAGCATCGTGATAGAAAATAAAGCCATAGTTATTTGCAAGGGCTTCTTTCATCAGTCGCTCTTTTGCAAATACACTTGTCATTGGATAATCGTCATAGGCTAATACCCATAATGGATTTTGATGAGCATGAGTCGGCATAATATCTGCCATATGCAATAACACTTCATCATTTTGCGTTAGCTTGATGACAGCATGTCCCTCACTATGACCACCAGTATGAAGCATTTCGATTCCAGGTACTACTTCCAATGACTCTTCGTAGGTTTCAACTAAATGCTGAACTGGCTCCCAATTTTCTTTCCAATAAGTATTTTTAGAACGGATATTGGGGTTACGCATTTCATCCCATTCAATTTTCGTTACAAAAATCTTGGCATTTGGGAAAGTTGGTACAAGTACATCCCCTTCCCACTGCGTTAACCCCCCAGCGTGATCAAAATGTAAATGCGTCATTAACACTGCATCAATATCTGCTGTCGTTAATCCTAACTCTTGTAAGCTATCAGCTAACGAAGATTCTTCTGTTACACCAAAGTTTCGTAGCTGCTTTTCATTTAATTTGTTAAAGCCAACACCCGTATCAATAAGGTAGTTTTTGCCCCCAAATTGAATAAGGATAGGTTCTGTTGGTAATTCAATTTGGTTTTTTTCATTGACTGGATATTTGCGGGACCAAAGAGGCTTTGGTACAACACCAAACATCGCACCACCATCTAGGCACGTAACACCCCCGTTTAGCCATGATAATGACATATTGTGAAACTGTAACTGATCCATCCATATTCCCCCTACAATTTAGTGATAAATTGCGATTCTAAGCGATAAATCGGCTGCCCCTTGGCAGAAAACTTCTCTTCATATTCTGTCATCACATTATCCTCTGGCATATTTGCATGCAGGTCGAGAGATACATACTTTAATAACATCCCATATTCAGACATACTGATTAAAGAATACTCGAAAAGACCTCGGTTATCCGTTTTAAAATGGACTTCCCCATTATCCACTAAAATCGACTCATATAATTTCAAAAAATCCCCGTGCGTTAAACGTCTTTTTGCATGTCGTGTTTTTGGCCAAGGATCTGAGAAATTCAGGTATACACGTGATACATCGTTTTTGTCAAAGAATTTATATAAATCTGCGCCATTTACTTTTAGTAAACGTAAATTCGCTGGAGATTTTGCCTCTAGCACTTTTTCTAGTGCACAAACAATCACACTATCGTAAAGTTCAATGCCAATATAATTGATTGTTGGATTTTGCAAAGCCATACCGGTCACAAATTGTCCTTTTCCAGACCCTACTTCAATATGAATAGGGTTGTCATTGCCGAAAACAGCCTGCCAATTTCCTTTAAAGTCTTCAGGATTTGGAATAATCACCTCTGGGTGATCTGTAATCATTTCCTCTGCCCAAGGCTTATTTCTTAATCTCAATGTTGTTCCTCATTTCTTTCTTGTGAAATTATTGATTTTTTTATAGTATAACGTATTCCCTTATAATTCGCATGAAATTATTGCACAATGATATTTTTATGAATCCTTAACAATAACCTGCCAAGCATTTTGTTGTATTGTACAGTGGATATTGGTCTCTTGATTGACAATGCCAATATAATTACCATCCGTATGGCAGTCAACCTTATCTGCTACGATAAGATCAAAGACCTGCCCCTGTAAAAAAGTAACTTCCTTAAATTTTGTATGTTTTTCAAAAAACACAGTGACAAATACCAGTAATAATTTGATACGAGAAATACCATGTACAATTGTGATATCCACTTGCCCATCATCTGCTTTTGCGGCAGGTGATATTTTCATGCCGCCTCCAAAATAAGGTTGATTACTCATCGCCACAAACCACGTCTGCTGAAATTGCCATTCCTGTCCCTCTGAACGTATCGTTATGTCAAAGCGTTCAAAGCGAAATAACCCTCTAATTACAGCGACAGCATACGAAAGTTTCCCTAGTCCAATCTTATTGAGATAAAACTTAAGAGGAGAAGTGTTAATTGATTTTGTCACAAAGGCATCGAAGCCTATGCCAGCATTATTAACAAATATTTCTTTTCGTTGATTATCAATCTGAACGATCCCTGCATCCATTCTTACATTAGCCAAGGTAGTCTTTACATAATCCTCGATTTGCTGGGCATTGGAAAAGGTATGAAAATAACGTGCAAAGTCATTACCAGAGCCAGCACGAACTACACCAATTATGATGTGTTTATTATGTATAACACCACTAACTACTTCATGAATGGTGCCATCACCACCAACAACGACAAGCAATTTCTTCTCTTGTTGCTGGTGTGCCCATTGTTGAGCGATTTCCTGTCCATGTCCTGCATATTCAGTAAAAGCCACTTGATAGGAAATCGTTAGATGCTCTTGAAGTTGGAGCCAAACTTTTTTTCCTTTTCCATTCCCAGCGGCCTCATTGACAATAAATAGAACGTTCATACATCATTCCTCTGTTGGCTGAGATGCTTGCTGCCATATATCTCGGTTAAAGGAGGTGGTTTGGACCGTATTTAAAATTGTCTGTGCAGCTCGGATTTGCATATGCTTCATAGGAGAGGAAACTTTTCTTAAATGCTCTATCCATTCATGGTAATTTCGACGATCAACAAAGCGTACCCCAAATGGTGAACCAGGATAATCAAAATACCCATTACGAGATAGCACAACCTTACGGATGGGCATATCAATATCCTCTTGTTTAAATAATTGCGACAGTACCGATTCCATCCGCCCTAAGTTAATCGTTGGATTCAAAACTTTAGAATCCTTCGTCCCTACTTTTTTAATCCAGAAGCGATCGCTGCCACCTACATATACAGCTTGATTTTCAGCCTCTAAGACCGTAATACAAATACACTCTGTCGGCGACATTAACACTACATCTAGCTCTATAGGTGCTTTTCTAATTTGTAGTATTGGATAATAAAACAATAGATAATTATCTGGCAATGTTTGCAATAGCATACGGAGCAATGAGTCACGCATGAAGCGAGGATCTACATATGATTTTTCCCGTAATGTTGAACTAGCCCATTTCATTTGAAAATGAAAGAACTGATCAATAAACATTCGTTTCAACTCATGGATGGATTGTGGTGCATACACAATTTTAGGTTCAAATGTGAGTGTCGTTTCTTCTTCAGGAATTATATCCTCATCGCTGACAAGCTCATTTGATATTTCTACTTCTTCAACATCATCTGTTGTTTCCTTTTGCCGCCCAGCAAACCATTTTTTTATGAAGGTAAAACGTTCTTTTTCCTCGTAAGCCTCCGCTTCCACCTCATTGTCGACATGTTGCCACTCGCTAATATCTTCTCCCAATTCCCACTGTCGCTTAATGCGCTCCCATTGGTTTTTCTTCAAGCGCACAAATTGTGTTGGGTATCTCGCTAAATCAATTTGATAGCGTGAAATGTAATCTTGTAATTTCACCAATTGTGCCATGTAAAGGTCACTCCATTCTTACTCACCATATCTATAGTTCTCTTTTTATCTAGATTGCTTTGGTAGAAAAGAGGCATTGTATTCAATACATCGACAATTATTCTACAAATTTCAATCTGTAAAATTATTCATTACTATCCTTTTTATTTTACATGACGATACCAAACATTACATCCATAAAAAAGAGAACTACCCTTATCGATAGTTCTCTTAAACGGTTCTTTTATTTTGTATTCAAAGAAAGTGGTAATTTCGCCTCAAAAGCTTGTTGCAATTTACGCGTCCATTCACCTGGCACACCAGTACCGATTTGGTTTCCATCCACATCAATAACAGGAGTAACTTCTGAAGATACAGAGGATACAATAATTTCATCCATTGTTAATAAATCAGCTTTTGTCATTGGTTCTTCAACTACAGGTAAACTAATCTCTTCTGCACATTTTAAAATGACTTGACGAGTAATACCGTTTAAAATGAAGTTATTTGCTGGGTGTGTATAAAGCTTACCGTCTTTAATCCCATAAACATTTGCTGATGAACATTCTGTTACGATATCCCCGCGATGTAAAATTGCTTCGTAGCAGCCCTTTTCAGCTGCCTCTTGTTTTGCTAATACTGCACCAAGTAAGTTTAAAGATTTGATATCACAGCGCAACCAACGAATATCCTCTACAAACGTAGCCTTAACCCCTTTTTCAAAGTTTTCATATGCACGTTCACCAGCTTTCACATTACCCGTTAATACAGCTGGAACACTTGCATCTGGGAAAACGTGATTACGTGAATTGGCACCACGTGTAATTTGGAAATAAACATGCCCTGTATCAAGATTATTTTTTTCAATCAGCTCATGTAATAATTTGTGTAAAACGTCTTTTGTATAAGGAATAACAAGACGAATTTTTTCGGCGCTTGCATAGAAACGATCAATATGCTCTTGTGCTGTAAACATATTTCCGTTATAAACTTTGATTACTTCATAAATACCGTCACCAAATTGATAGCCTCTATCTTCTGGTGATACTGCAATGGATCCTTCTTCAACAATTTGATCATTCCATAATGAATATGCCATGTTTTGTTCATCCTTTTCGTCTTTGAGTTATTTTTTTCCTGCAAGTTCAACAATTGCTTCAGCATAAATTGCCGCTGCTTTTACAAGGTTTTCAACGACAACAAACTCATCCGCTCGATGCGCTACATCTGGCTCCCCTGGGAAGAGCATGCCAAATGCCACGCCTTTTTTCATCACACGTGCATACGTCCCACCACCAGTTGATAATAAAGGTGTTTCTGTATCTCCCGTTTGACGTCTATAGATAGCTGCTAATGTCTGGATGAACGGATCATCTTCGCTGACATAATGTGGCTTGGAGTCGTCTTGTATGTCTAGAGAAAACCCTTTTTCTACCGTTAAGCGTTGTGCTGCTGTTATTTTTTCATCGAATGGATAGGAAACTGAATAGCGCATACTAATTACTAAACTGCCGCCTTTATGGACATCATAGCTTACGATCCCTGGATTTAATGTTGTTTGTCCTGACATTGTATCCTCAAACTGCAGATCGAGCTGACTACCATAATGATCCTGATAAAAAACATCTGCAATAAAGTCGACAAATTGTTTACTTGCTTCTGTCGTCAACTCTTGTTGTAAAAATGCTGCAAGATAAACAGCTGCATTGATACCTTTATCTGGTTCCATTGCATGGGCTGCTTTACCTTTGATAGTTATTATATAGCGAGACTCCTCCATTAATAAAGAGCCTTCTAGCTGATTTTTACTTAAAAATGTTTGAAAATTCTGTTCGAATGATGCTGTTACGTGCTGAATTATTGCTTTTGCAAAATCAGGTACCATATTTGGGCGCTTTCCTGCATTAAATAGTAGTAGTTGTTCTTTCGTTGCATCACCCACTTTATTTTGAGAGAACACAAGCTCTGCAATGCCTTTTTCTGCATTGATGAGCGGGAAATCCGCATCTGGTGCAAAACCAATTGTCGGCATTTCCTCCTGTTTAAAATAGTGGTCGACACAGCGGAATCCTGTTTCTTCGTCTGTACCAATAATCATTCGTACTCTTTTTTCTAACGGAATACCTGCATCTTTCACAAGTTTCATGGCCATCCATGCCGCAATCGTAGGCCCTTTATCGTCAATCGCACCACGTGCAAATAATTTACCATCAGCTACTGTGCCGCTGAAAGGAGGGTAAGTCCAATCTGCTTCTTCTCCAATTGGGACAACATCAATATGACATAAAATACCAAGTAAATCTTCACCAGTTCCCATTTCAATATGTCCAGCATAATTATTAACATTTTTCGTGAGCAGGCCTTCACTTTGACCTTTTGCTAGTAACCATTCAAGCGCTTGAAGTGGACCATCTCCAAAAGGTACTTCAGTAGTTATTGTATCCTCATCGAGCACACTATTTATTTGCACAAGCTCCTGTAACTCTTGTATTAATTCGTCTTGCCTTTCTTTTGCAGCTTGTAACCAATCCATACCATGTACCTCCTTCAAAGTATTAACATTATTCTACACCTTACAACATATATGACAATCAGCTTTCTGACAACTATTTTCAGTAACTTCTACTGTCACTACCATATATAGCACGTTTTTCACGTATTCCCACAAAATACAGTATAAATTTTATATATTAATTGTAAATTTCTCTTGCATTCACTAGAAAATTAAGTAGTTTTTCTATATAATAAAGTTATCAGAATAATTGTTCTGACTATAAAATTAGAAAAGGGGATGTCTAAGGCAGCTACTTATTAGCCTAAGTGCACTCCGCACATATTGTCGTCCGCTAGTCTTTGCCAAGAGAATTAAGATGAAGGAGTGGTTCATTTAATGAAACCAACTACTGATCGAATGCTTAATCGTATTAAAGACGTGTACATGTTTATTTTAGACAAAGGAACCGTGTCTACACAGGATTTAGTCGAAGAGTTTAGTATCACTCCTCGCACCGTTCAAAGAGATTTGAACGTGTTAGCCTTTAACGATTTGGTGACGAGTCCAAGTCGAGGCAGATGGACAACGACGAAGAAAAAAGTAAAATTAACGTCTTAGTTTTACGTTTTGTACGTAAAGCATTGTGTATGGAAAAAGAATGACCTTTCGTCGGGGTCATTCTTTTTTGTCGTTAGAAGATTTTTAGATTTTTTTCCCACTTTGCTTACTGACTTCTCCAGCTTGCTTTCTGTGTAAAGTAATTATTTACATCACTTTTTTAGTCATCTATCTATGCAAAGCAATGATTTTTATCTTACTTCCATTCATCTATATAAAACGATTATTTACATTGCTCCTTTACCCTTCAATCTAAGCTTCACATCTTAGCATAGCAACATAAATCTGCGCGCCATTATCTGCTCTGTGCTCTTTCAAGATTATTTTAACTATTTACAGTTGCTTAACAATCCGTTAAACTCGAAACATTCTAAATGTTGAGAGGAGGATTTTATATGACTTTGTCAAAGTTGTTTCATCCATTAGTTTGGATTATTTTAGGTGGAACAATTTTTACACGTATTGCAAGCTTTATGGCAATGCCTTTTTTAGCAATTTATTTACATAATGAAATTCAAGCCTCTCCCTTACAAATTGGATTGACAATTGGTATCGCGCCGCTCATTTCCACAGTAGGTGGATTTTTCGGGGGTTATTTAACAGATCGCTTTGGTAGAAAAAGCGTTATTCTATTAACAATTATCGTTTGGAGTCTTGTGTTCTTTGGCTTCGCAACAGTTCATGCTGTTTGGCTTTTTATCCTATTCAATGCTTTGAATGGACTTTGTCGATCATTTTTTGAACCTTCCACACAGGCATTGATGATTGATTTTACACCTGCCGATAAAAGAAAAAGACTATTTTCCTTACGTTATACAGCCATTAATATTGCAGCGGTTATTGGTCCAATTATTGGCGTGTATATCTCACAGCTCTCCAGTCCAAGTATCCCTTTTATGCTGACAGGGATGATGTATATTATTTACGCAGTCTTTTTATTTTTTGTGTTAAATCGCTATCAAATGCAGCAGCCCAAAGCGGTTACACAAACAAAAATACTCAGTACATTCACGATTCTTTTGACAAATCGTGTGCTGCTTAGCTTCATATTGGGTGCCATTTTAATCAATATTGGTTACTCGCAATTTGACTCAACGCTACCACAAATTATCGAATTAAAAATTGATGAAGGTGCGAAACTTTATTCGTTATTAATCTCTCTCAATGCAGCAGTTGTGTTATTACTACAATTACCTATTAGTATAGTATCAGAGCGCTTTTCATCTACAGCAACATTATTAGTAGGTGTACTGTTCTTTGCTATTGGATTATGTATGTTTGGATTCTCCAATAATTATACGCTCTATATCATTGCCATGATTATTTTTACCATAGGTGAAATCTTTGCCTTCCCTACAATGAATGTCATGATTGATGAAATTGCGCCAGATACTCAAAAGGCAACCTATTTAGGTGCTGCACAATTTAAAAATTTAGGTGGCTTTGTTGGCCCAATAATAGGCGGTTGGCTCTTGACTCATTATATGAACGCTATGTTTCCAGTCATCGCTGTTCTTGTATTATGTAGTTGTATCTTTTATAGAACAAAAATAGCTGCTCATTAATAAACGCCCCATTGCTATCAAAATAGCTAATTATGCTATCGATAGAATGGGGCGTTTTTTAACTAATATAATCCTCGTCAGCAGCGACCTCTGCAAAACTAGAATATTGATCCTTACCAGCATTTTTGGATTGATAAAGCGCTTTATCGGCCCGTTCAAATAAGCTCATTTCTGTATCCTCAGCATGATTATAAATGGCTCCGCCCATGCTCACAGACAACACAGACCATTTCTCGCTAGCTTGGCCATCATATCTAACTGACCTTATTTGAGTCAAAATGTCCTCTGCTATGTGCTGCATCTGTTCCTCTGTTGTATCGTATAAAACAATGGCAAATTCATCCCCACCGAAGCGTACAACAAAGCCACTTTGTTTCACAACATGCTTTAAAATTTTCGCTGTTTCAATGAGGATATGATCTCCTTCTACATGACCAAATTGATCGTTTACTTGTTTAAAGTTATCTAAATCAATTAACAATAAACCTGGCACATTCAATTTTCTTTTTCTTAATAAATTATCAATTTTCCTAATATATGTAGCACGGTTAAAGACACCAGTTAACGGATCGAAGGTAGCTAGGTGTATTGTTTTAGATAAAATTTTATTAATAACTAACAGCATAATAAAGGATGTTAGTAGGGCAATAGACAGTAGAATCCAAAATTGTTTCGTATTTTTTTGGAGAGCTTCCATTTTAGTGAAATTGATAAATTTCACATAGACAATTCTTTTGGATGACTCCCCTCTCACTGTCTCTGCTTCATAGGGCAGAAAACGATGTGTTTCTATATACCCATTGTCTAAAGCCTTTTCATACTCAACTGGCTCCATTGTTTTCTTTGCTAGCTCGAAGTATTCTTGAAATTTCTTAGATTGCTCCTGTACAGTGATTCTCTTTGATCTTGAATCATTAAAGAAAACGCCACCTGCATTAATAGCTTGCACATCCACTAAATCAATATACTTACCTATTAAGTACTGTGCAGTTTTCTCAAAATTAAAGGTTTGGAAGACAGGATCATTTAGTAGGTCTATACCTAACTCGAGCAAATATTTCTTATCATGTGTTGCCAGATAGCCAAATTTCCGATATTCACCTGTTGATGTTGAAATATCGAGTCCATCTGTAAAAAATTCGCCACTAGCGCGCCGTTCATCTAATAAAGCAGAAAAACGTTGACAGCAAAGCGAGAAATTCAAGCCAATATCTTTGGCAAAAGTTGTGTAAACTACTGTATTTGATTGATCCACTATGTAAATATCCATACCATGTTTCTTTTTCATTTGCTGCAAATCCCAAGTAGCTACATTAGGGTTTTCATGGTAATAGTTTTTTAGCTGTCTAAGCTCCTGTTCCATTTTGTCTGAAATATTATTATCAAAATAAAAATGGGCATCATCGACAGTTTGCATATCTGTCAAAATATGATTTTCAATTAATATTTTATTCATGCTCACTTGCTTTTCTATCTCTGTTACCAGTATTTGTCGGTTCACATATGAAATAACAGCAACAAGTATGACTGCAAATGCTATTAGAGATAGTAATAATTTAATACGCAGGTTCTTCATTTAATTGTCCTCTACTTATTTTATACCATCGTCTTTTGGGGAATATTTCAAAATATGATACATTCTATGACTATATCACAATAACTCATTTCATATTATACAGTTACAGTCATATTACTGTATATAAAAATCCCCGATGCTATGTGAGGCATCGAGGAATAATATGTTTAATGATTGTTTTGTAGACCGTTTAGCTCTTCAGCAGTGAGCTCACGATATTCACCTAACGCTAGATTTTCATCTAATTTCAGGCTTCCCATGGAAATACGCTTTAAATATGTTACACGTTTTCCTACAGCCTCAAACATTCGCTTTACCTGATGAAACTTGCCTTCTTGAATCGTTAGCTCTATTTCAGATTGCTGTGCAGACTTTAAGATCACAAGCTTTCCAGGTTTTGTAACATAGCCATCATCTAGCTCAACACCATTTGCAAATTTCTCGGCATCTTCTTCTGTCACAACGCCTTCAATCTGTGCGTAATAAACTTTTGGCACATGCTTTTTGGGAGACAATAAATTATGAGCTAATTGACCATCGTTTGTTAATAAGAGCAACCCTTCTGTGTCTTTATCTAATCGACCAACAGGAAACGGTTGAAAATGCTGGTGTAATGGCTCTAATAAATCAATGACTGTTTCATCTCTTAAATCTTCAGTGGCAGAAATAACACCAGGCGGTTTATTCATTATAAAATAAACAAATTCTGTATAAACAACGCGCTCTCCAAACACTGATACAATTTGCTTTTCTGGGTCTACGTGTAAAGCTGCATCCTTGACATAATCACCGTCTACTGTGACAGCTTTTTGCTTTAATAGCTGCTTCACTTCCTTACGAGAGCCGTACCCCATATTTGCTAGTAATTTATCTAAACGCATCGTTCCACTCCTATTTCAATCCCAGTTTACTCATAATACGGGTTAATCGTTCACCTAATAGCTTTTGGGCTAAACCTAGGCGTAATGATAAAAAGCCATAAACAGCCGCACCAACACCCGCACAAATAATTGAGAATAGTAATGCTGAGAATTTACTATCAACTGGTCCCATTAGTAATTCCAATAATTTATGCACAATCAGCACGCTAATGGCCATCGCCATTGTCAATAAAGCAATTAGCATGACACGACGCACAACCATTTCTGATCGATAATTCAACGTTTTTCGTAAAACAAGCATATTAATGATAATCGAAACACTGTAGCCAATAGCTGTAGCTACTATAGCACCATCAGCCTCTAACCAGCGAATTAAAGGAATATTTAATGCTAGCTTTACGAAAATTCCAGATAATAAGCTGAAAACAATCCACTTTTGAAAATCAATTCCTTGAAGTAAGGCTGCTGTGACTTGAAATAACGCGAATAAAATCGCGACAGGTGCATAATGCGCTAAAATGGTTGCCCCCATTTCGCTTTCTGAATAAAGCATAAAATAAATTTCATTGGCTAATAAAGAAATACCAACCACAGCTGGCAATGTAATAAAGATTAAAATTTGATAGGTTTTATCCATTGCATGGCGGAGCGCTAAATACTCCCCCTGTGTAAAATACTTTGTAATTGTTGGTACAAGCGCCATCGAAAATCCAGTCGCTAGCATAACAGGGATGATAACAACTTTATGTGTCATAAAGTTAATCATTGATAAATAAGTATCTGTTACTTCTGCTAAACCAATGGACGTCATTGCTCCATTAAACGTAAGCATGTCGACTAATTGGAACAATGGATTCGCCACCCCTACAAACACCATTGGGATGGAATAGGTAATCACTTCTTTATAAATATTGGACATTGGTAGCTGTGTGGAAGTCACACTTTGGCTACGTAGTAGATTAAATTCAGGCTGATATTTTTTCCAGTAGTAATAAAGAACACCTAATCCACCGATTGCTCCGATAAATGCAGCAAACACAGCAAAGGAGATGGCTGTCTCTGGTTTTCCTTTAAACACAATCACCACTAGGAAAGATCCACCAAGTAACACAACAATTCGCACAATTTGTTCCACCAATTGTGAAACGGCAGTAGGCTCCATTTTGTCGTAGCCTTGGAAGAAGCCCCGCCATAGACTCATAAATGGCACTACGATTAAGGCAAAACTAACCCATCGTATTACTGAAGCAATTTGTTCAACTGTAAAGACCTGTTCCTCACTCTTAATAACTAGCCCTGCAATTGGCGTAGCAAGTAGAAAGAGGGCAATAAATGCTGCAAAGCCAGTCATCATCATAATAAGAATGCCAGATTTCATCAGCTTGCGACCCGATTGATAATCTCCCATTGCGTTATATTTGGATACAAATTTAGAGACGGCTATTGGCGCACCTGAAATGGCGATTGCCAGCATAATTGAATAGGGAATATATGCATATTGGTAAAGCGCAATGTTCTTCTCGCCAACAATTGCATAAAACGGAAAAATATAAATTAATCCGAGTACCTTCGATAAAAACATCCCCATTGTTAATATCGCAGTACCTTTCATTAAATTGGACATCATACCCATCCATTCATTGTAAAATCAATATTATTATCGTAACACTTCAAAGCATACTTATAAAACTTTTTCGTTTTAAAACAAACGATATGCAAGCGCTGTCACTCTAAAAGCAATAAAGTAAACCAACTGTAATCTTAACATATTTATAGGAAATGAGACGCATAAAAACACCAAAAAGTTCATTCATAAAGAAACTTGATGAAAAAAGGCCTTAAAATAATCGGTGAGGAATTGAACATCCCCACCGATTAGGTATTTCTTATACCATGTCCACAAAGAACTTTTTGTACCATACTAGGAATACATAAACTGTCCAAATATAACGACCGCGATTTGCTTTCCCTTCGTAGTGCTCATCTAGATAGCCAACTAATTGTTTTGTATCAAAAAATTCATTTGCAAAGTCAGTTGTAAACATTTCTTTTACCATACTGTAATACTTTTCTTCACGTAACCAGTGACGAATTGGCACTGGGAATCCAAGCTTCGGACGCTTTGCCCATTCTTCTGGCAATTCCTGATGCGCAGCTTGACGTAGAACATATTTTGTATCGATATCATTCACACGGTATCTTGAAGGAATATTTTTCGCTAACTCCATTACTTCTTTATCTAAAAATGGTACACGTAATTCAATTGAGTGTGCCATACTCATTTTATCTGCCTTTAATAAAATATCACCAGGCATCCAAAGATTTAGATCTAGATACTGCATTTTTGTCACATCATCATCGCCAGGTACTTCATCATAAATACGTTTTGTAATCGATTTTACAGATGGCGCATTTTTATAAGCTGGCTTTAAAACATTAATAGCATCCACTTCATCCCAAACTACCGCTTCCCCAATAAAACGCTCTTCTACTGTTTGAGCACCTTTAATAAGGAAATTCGTGTATTGATTTTTCGGTAGGGCTTCTGCCATTCCACGTAATGTTTTACGAAGACCTAATGGTAATTTTTCGTATTTTTGCATTCTTCCTGAGTTTTGATACCAAGCATACCCACCAAAAATTTCATCAGCACCTTCACCTGATAAGACAACCGTTACATCTTTTGAAGCAAGCTCCGAAAGGAAGTAAAGTGGCACTGAAGATGGATTGGATTGTGGTTCATCCATATGCCATTGAATTTTAGGTAGCGCTTCAAAGCACTCATCTGCGGTAATGTATCTACGTTCATTTTGAATATTCAACGTATCTGATAAATCTTTTGCAAGATTTGTCTCATTGAACATATCTTCATAGTCCGCAAAACCGACTGAGAAGGATTTATCTGGGCGTAATAAAGACGTAATATAACTAGAGTCAATACCACCCGATAAGAATGAACCAACTTTTACATCACTGATTTGATGAGCCTCTACAGATTCTTTAACAGTTGAACGAATTTCTTCAATATATTTTTCGATTGGTGCTTCTTTTGCATGGAATTTTTTATCCCAATATTGCACGATTTGCTTTTGTCCATTTTGAATCAGCATATAGTGAGCTGGTGGTAATTTAAAGACACCTTTAAAGAATGTTTCATCCATAGATGAATACTGGAATGTTAAATAGGGGCGAAGTGCCTGTTTATTTAACTCTTTAATAAATGATGGGTGTGGTAAAAATGATTTAATCTCAGAGCCAAAAATAAACGTACCGTCTGTTGTATGCTCAGAGTAATACAATGGTTTGATTCCAAAGCCATCGCGCGCAATGAACTGTAAATCATTCTTTTTATCCCAAATACAGAAGGCAAACATCCCACGCAGTTTCTTCACAAAATCTACGCCATATTCTACATAGCCATAAATAATAACTTCACTATCTGATTGTGTTTTAAACGTATGACCTTTTTCAATTAAATCTGCACGCAGCTCTTGGAAGTTAAAAATCTCTCCATTAAATACAAGCACGATATTGCCGTCTTCACTATATAATGGTTGATTCGCTACGTCTGATAAGTCAATAATACTTAATCGACGGAAACCTAACGTTACTTTATCGTCACTATGAATACCGCCGCTATCCGGTCCGCGGTGAATAATTGTATTCATCATATTTTCTATCGTCTGATGATGATCAATCACATTTGTTCCATTAATATAACCTATAAATCCGCACATTCTATTTTTCACCTCATAATTTAGTGCATAACCTTTACCATAATAGCACGAAAAGACATTCATTTCATGCTGACAATGCTAATAAAGGAAAACTTTCATTCATCCAATTGTATAACAAAGAATATTGTGTTTCATTCTACTGTATAAGCTCTTCATCCCAAAAGAAGAGATAAAGAATTATAAAACACTTTTCTATTATTTTCAATGTCAAAGAAAGTCCCTCTCTATATAGACTTCATGTATAATAGGAAAGATTCCTAATTTGAACAGAAAGTGAGTTTCTAACTATGTATGATGTAATCGTGATTGGTGGTGGCCCATCTGGTTTAATGGCGGCGATTGCTGCTGGAGAGCGCAAAAAGAAGGTGTTATTGTTAGAAAAAGGCACAAAACTAGGCAAGAAATTGGCCATTTCTGGCGGAGGACGCTGTAATGTTACAAATCGTTTGCCTGTTGAAGAAATTGTGAAACATATACCCGGTAATGGCCGTTTTCTCTATAGTCCATTTACCGTTTATAATAATGAAGATATAATTGCATTTTTTGAAGGGCTTGGTGTCGCCCTAAAGGAAGAGGACCACGGTAGAATGTTCCCTGTATCCAATCGCGCACAAGATGTCGTTGATGCGCTGATTAGACAGCTACAGCGTCTTCATATTGAAGTTCGTTTACACACAGCTGTCAGTAAGCTTCTAATGGATGAAGATAAAATTTTGGGTGTACGTCTTGCTGATGGCACCGAAGTCCGTAGTCAAGCAGTCGTAGTAGCCGTTGGGGGCAAGGCGGTTCCACAAACAGGCTCAACAGGTGATGGCTATCCTTGGGCTGAACGTGCGGGTCATACAATCACTACCTTATTCCCAACAGAAGTCCCTGTTATTTCAAAAGAAGATTTTATTCAAGCACGTGAACTACAAGGACTAGCATTGCGTGATGTTGCTGTCTCCGTGCTAAATAAAAAAGGCAAGACACTCGTCACCCATCAAATGGATATGCTCTTTACCCATTTTGGTTTAAGTGGTCCTGCTATTTTGCGTTGTAGTCAATTCGTTGTGAAAGAATTAATGAAAACAGGCTATGAGCCCGTGACAATGCGTATTCAAACACTGGTACATTATAATGAAGAAACATGTCTACAATATTTAAATAAATTAATAAAAGAAGATCCGAAAAAGGCTGTGAAAAATGTTTGGAAAGGCATAGCACCTGAACGATGGCTCTTGTTCTTATGTGAGCGAGCACATATTGATGTTCAATTGACGGGCGCTGAATTATCCCAAGAGAAAATTCGTCAGCTAGCACGTTTACTAGTAAACTTCACGTTAACAGTGAGTGGCACACAGTCACTTGATAAGGCGTTTGTAACAGGTGGCGGTGTCTCTGTAAAAGAAATCGAGCCAAAAACAATGGCCTCAAAGAAAAAAGAAGGACTGTTCTTTTGTGGAGAAATTCTTGATATTCATGGCTATACAGGCGGCTATAACATCACTTCAGCCCTCGTAACGGGACGTATTGCAGGAATGCATGCGGCATTATAATAGGAGAAAAAGCGTGTCCGTGGAACAACGGACACGCTTTTTTAGCTTTCACTAGACATATAAACTTCTTCAAATGGTTGGATAATAACAAAGCCCTCACCAGAAAACGCCATCTGGATGGATTCTCCACTGCCTCGGCCGATAAATGTACGGAAGCTAATATCTGTTTTAAATTCAGGTGTTAAGTTGCCTGACCATGCGACAGTAGCATGCGGATCAGTATATACTGTTTCACCTGGTTTCACTAATAATGTCAGTGGTTCAAAATGAGTTGTAATCGCAACCTTCCCTGTTCCTTGAAGGGTTACATTAAATAAACCACCTGACATGATGCCAGCCATTTTACGCATCAAACGTATATCCCATTCGATGCTAGGCTCAAAGGCAAGTAAATCATTGCCATTGACACAAATACTGTCGTTTTTCAAATCAAAAACAGTTACTTTCTTTCCTTGATCCGCTAAATAGAGTCTGCCCTTTCCGCTAGCTTTCATTAATTGCGTACCTTCACCCGTTAAAGCCTTTTTAAACATTTTGCCAAGACCATGCTCCAAGACGCGCTCACGTTCAAATTTAATATCACCTGTATAGGAAATCATAGCGCCCATTTTTGACCACACTTCACCGTTTAGATTAACCTCTAATACACGTTCAGTTTCCAATTCAAAATAATCATTCTCATTATCGTCCTGCTGTGTTTTATGAACAAATTCATCTAAAGAAAATTTCCCCATGATTGATCCCTCCCTAATTACTTTATATACGTTGTTCTTTGAGAAAAGATTCAATTTTTAATAGTTTGTTCCTCATCGTGCATTTCGTTACAAAATTTCTCTTTTAATTACGAAATCACTTTATTTCCAGTAATGTTATTGACTTCAGACATGTACTGTTATACATTAAACAAAGAAATTACAATTGTTATATAACAAACACTTCAAAAAAATAACTATATAAGTGCCATCCACGAAATGACACCTATATAGTAATTGAAAGTTCATATTATTGTGTAGCAGATACATCTCCAACATTTTGCGCTGCTTTTAAAGCTGTTTGCTTACGTACATCTGCACGTAACGTTAAGGAAATAATCAACGAAGCTGCGATTAAACCTGCGAATACATAGAATACAGGAATGTAGCTTCCATACGCATTTTTGATTGCACTTACTAACAATGGTCCAAAAACTCCACCCAATGACCACGTTGTTAATAAATAACCATGAATCACACCAAGTTGCTTTGTGCCAAATAAATCACTTGCAAATGCAGGTAGATTTGAGAACCCACCACCATAGCAACTAACAACTAAGAAGATAAGTGCTTGGAAAATAATTACGTTAGTTGTATGTGGTAAAACGATAAATGTGATTAGCTGTGCAGTAAAGAAAATAACGAAAACGTTAGAACGACCGATATAATCAGACACAGCGGCCCAGATTAAACGACCACCACCATTAAATAACCCCATAATTCCTACCATTGCGGCCGCACCTGCTACTGATAGACCGACAATTTCCTGTGCCATTGGTGAAGCAACAGAAATCATCATAATCCCTGCTGTTACATTAACTAAATGCATGGACCAAAGCATCCAGAAGTGCTTTGTTTTAACAGCTTCTCGTGCTGACATAACAGCTAAATCTTTCTTAACTACGTCCTTACCATTATTGGCAGCTGCTTTCATATTAGCAGGCATATAACCTGGCTTAGGTGGTGCTATATATGAAGCCCCTAAAATCATTAACGTGAAGTAACTTGCCCCTAGAATAAAGTATGTTGTAGAAATGCCAACTGCCTCCATTAAGTTGGCTGCGACTGGTGCTGTAATAAGTGCACCCGATCCAAAACCAAGTACGGCCATACCTGTTGCTAGACCACGACGGTCTGGGAACCATTTTACAAGTGTTGATACAGGTGCAATATAGCCAATCCCCATTCCTAATCCACTAAGAACACCATATGTTAACCAATACATAACAACAGAATCCATTGAAATGGCTACACCAGCACCAGCTTGTCCTGCTCCAAATAAGACAGCTGCTACCATCGCCGATTTACGTGGTCCCATTTTTTCTACTAAACTACCAAATAATGCAGCTGAGAAACCAGCTAATCCCATCATAATGGTAAAGGCAATCGTTACCTTTGTTTCACTCCATCCCATTTCTGTGACAATCGGTAGCTTGTATACACTGTATGCATAGGCTCCACCGATTGAAAGGTGAATAGCGATTGCAGATAATGCAATTAACCATCTATTTTTATTCATAAATTCTCATTTCTCCCCTCTTTTGCTACCTGTGAAAATTCTATGAACGTCCATGTAAAACAATTTACCACTTAGAATTATTCAAATGCAAGATTTTTTTCTAAAAAATATTATTTCTCCAAAAAGTTTTTCATTCTTTCCTTAAAAATTAAAATCAAACAAACCTTACAGCCTCTAAGAAAAACGATGTTTTACAAACTAAAAAATCTACATATACTAGATTTTATTATTTTTCTACTCTACTTTATCGTTATATATTAATTATTCTTAAATAATTATTTTTGTGTATATTTTCACATGCTGTTTATGAATAAAATCTTAATTAGAATATTA
>NZ_LDUJ01000017.1:0-201716 GCF_001043675.1 Lysinibacillus sp. LK3 | reverse complement strand
CTGGTTTCTCTGGATCTGGATTCGGTTTGTTCGGATCCACTGGTTTTTCTGGGTCTGGATCTGGATTTCCTGGATTAGTTGTAGGAGGTGTTACTGGTAGACTTGGCTGAATTTTAGCCTCGCATGTATTACCCACGATAACTGTACCAATAATTGTCTTACCATTCTCCCTTACAATATACTTACCTGGCTTAATAATTGAATTATTGATCGTAATTTGACCCTTACTATCTGTTATAAACTCTGTTGAACCATTATCTTCAACCTGTATACCATCTTCACCTGTTATTGTTACTTTTACGCCTACACGTGGTTGACCAAACATATTGTTAATTGTCAATGTAAAGGCTGGACAAACTGGTGCAATTGATAATGTAATTTCACAAGGCACTTTTGCATAAGAAACTTCAATCTCACCTAAGTAAATATTTTTGTCATATACACTATATTTACCTGCTGGCGTTGTTTTAGATACAAACGTTAAGTTTCCGTCTTTATCCTTATTTGTTGAGATTACTTTACCAGACTTATCTTTAATGATGACATCGTTACCTGGCTTGATGATGCCAGTATTATCTTTGATTATTACTGTGAAGTTTTCACATTTTGGTGTTGGTTGAACGCTCGCTTTACAATCGATATTGCTTTCAAACTCATCAATTTCTTCTCCATCAACTACAACTGTGTAAACACCTGGCTCTAAATCACTTAATTCAATTACACCGTCTTTTGTAGTTTTTGTAGCTATAATGTTACCTGTATCTTTATTTTTAACCGTTACTGAAGTACCATCTGCAACTAAATTACCATCAACATCATAGACAGTTAATTCAAACGTTTCACATTTTGGTGCTAACTGTACTTCACTTTGGCAATTATCATTGTGATACGTAACATTTACTTCACCTAAATACTGGGTACCCTCATATAGCTTATATTTTCCTGCTGGAGTTGTTTTATCAATGATGAATTGACCATCACTATTTGTTGTGCCAGTAGCTATAACAGTATTACTTAGATCTTTAAGTGTAACTGATACATTTGGACGTGGATTTCCATTCTCATTTTTTACAGTAATTTTAAAGTTAGGACATGAATTTGTAGGTTGGACTGTATCTTGACATTCTCCAGTACCATATTTAACGGTAACAGTACCTAAAGGAATGTCATTTTCGTCCACTAATGTATACACGCCTGCTTGGACTTCTTTACCACCTGTACCAGGTCGCTTAATATCTGATACTTGCCCCGCAGCATTTGTTGTGCCCGTGTATTTTGCGTTGCCGTTGCTATCAATTAATTTAACATTTTTATTAGCAATAGCATTACCATCAATGTCTTTCACTGTTAATGTGAATGCTGGACAGGCATTTGTTAAATTAACATCCTCAATGTTATCAATAACATATGCTTTACCATCCACACCTGGAGTAATATCTATATTTGCTCCCATTGTAATCGTGATTGGCGCAATCGCAATATAGCCCGCTGGTGATTCCTCTCTTAACGTATACTTTCCGTAACGCACTTGTTCAAATGTCAATGTACCATCTGCATCTGTTGTTCCTTCATCAAGTTTGATTGTGTTATTTTTATTCCATAATTCAAACTTAACACCAGCAAACTGTTCACGTTTACCTGTTAAAGGATTTACTTTATATTTTTTTAATTGCAATGTACCCTTAACACCTGATGCACTTGTATCAGATGAGCTATATTTAAATGTTTTGCTATCGCCACCGTGGTCACTTGTACCTGCAGCTGTTGCTCCAGCGTAACCAATAGAGGCACTATTAGAAATTGTTTCACCCGCGTTACCATCCCCCATAAAGAATGTGGAATACGTAACAACATAACCTTTGCCATTTAATTCTCCCAAATTAAGACTAAAACTACCATCTTGATTTAAGACAATTTCGCTAGCATCCACAGTAATAGGGGATCCTATATTTTGAGAAGTCCCATTTGCATTTAGTTTAATCTCTTGTTTCTTGAACGTATTTGTTAATATTTTTTGGTTACTTGATGGTTTGTCTGTTAATGTAATATTTCCTAATTTTGAATTAGAAGCATTTACTGTAACTGCCCAATTAATAATATCGCTGGCTGGAACAGGTGTCGCTGTTTTTTTAATTAACTCATTTGCAAGATTACTAATTTTTGCTGTTGCATTATAATTATAGCTTCCATTGTGTGGAGTATCTAGAGTCGCTGTATTTGTGTAATCTCTTGGAGCATTCGTTGAGTTTTGACCAAAAATATCGTCAGCATCTTTTGTTTTGTATTCAATTAAATACGCTTCGTTGTTATCAGTAATTGGATCTAGGTTAATAAACGTAATTTCAAAACCTGTAACCTTGTTATCTGTTAGTGTTTCTGTAACAGTCCATTTAGCAGGATCTAATGTACCATTTTTTGTTCCCTCTTCTGTTGTTAAGTTTAGCTTAGATATGGTAATTTGATCTTTTAATGTTTGACCATCTGGAACAGGAATATAATGACCCGCACCTAATGTATCTGTTAAGGTAGCACTATTTATATCTTGTTTATTGATATTAACCCCAATACGCCAAGAAAACTCTTGTGTCTGGTTATCTACGACAACTTTTTTGTAGCCATTATTGTTTGTTGGAGAAGTAGAATCTGGCGTATAATTAGCAGTTCTATCTAATGCTTGGTTATGAGAATCTATTGCGCCATCCCATGTTGCATCAGCCGTATTAATATACGCGGTTGCTACACCTCCGTTTGGCTTAATATCGTACTTTGTTTTGTATCGAATAGTAACTGTGCGGTCTTTTGGAATGTCACTTGAAAATTCCATTTTAAAACCTTCGTTGCCTATAGTTGGGGCACTCCCCCCCTTATCTGTAATCGTGTACGTTAAACCATTTGCACCAGTAACCTCATAGAAGTCAGTACCGTTCCATGGTGTTAAAGTGTGTTTTAACGTTTCTCCAGCTTTATTTGTGGTTGTAAAGTCATCTTCTATTACAAAGTTTTTCAAATCTTTCTCAGCATTAATGGTTAAAGTCCATGTAATTGTTTTGTTTACATAGTCAATTGCCCCGCGTGCTTTATTAAAGATGTTTGAAGCCAGGTCTAGAGTTGCTGTGTCTGAACCACTATCTCCTCTTGTTACAGTATTTGTAATCGTGCCCGTATTTGCATCTGTAACAAATTCATCTTCCAGCTCTGTATCATAGACAACTTTAAACGCTGATGTCACCTCACCAGCTGGACCTGTAGTATTTGTTGAATGATCAAAGTTGATTATAAAATTATAATTATTTTGTGAATCGAAGCTATAATCTTGACCTTCACTTAACAGAATTGAAGATTGCTCCGTTTGACCGTCATTCGATAAAGTTACACGATATACTTCAAAACTACTGTAATCAATTTTATGCTTACCAGTTGTTGGCGACGAGCCTGTTAGTGTATCTGTTAGTTTCGCTTTATCAGCAGGTATTTTTTGACCTAGCCAGTTATACTTGATTGTCCATGTCGAATTATATTTATCGCCACTTCTTGTTTTATCTAAGCTTGGTCCATACTGTACAGTTTGTGTTCCATTGGCTGTTGTGTTAGCAGGGATATTTGTCCCTGTCAAAGTAGCTACGTTTGTATATGGCATACTTGATGCAGTTGGATCTGCTGTTACAACAGTGTTATATGTTACTTTGTATGCATAGTATCCATCTGTCAATGAGATAGGGAATGAGGTTTCAATGCTTGTAGCGTCTACAGCACCTGGGCTATTTGGATTAAATCCACTCAAACCTATTTTATATCGCTCAACTGTAATATTTCCTGCCAGCTCATGCTTTATATCTGGTACATCATTCAAACTTGCACTTTCAAGTTTTTGCCCACCAGTATTCACCCAAACTGTCCATGGAATCGTTACTTCACCACTTGCGTCACGTGTAATAGAACCAGCATTTTTAGTTAGTAATTGCCCACTACCTGTAGGTGCAAATTCAAAGTCTAGTTGAACATCTGTTCCTCCAAGCACAGGGATTATTAATGATTGTTCAAGTTCACTTTCATCAGCAAAATTATCAAATTTCGCCATAAACTCAAAGTTCATACTACCTGATTGCCCTTGTTCTAATTCACTATCTATTGTGACTGTTACTGTTTTTGTAGCACTGTTATAGCTTGACGAATAGGCTAACCAATCACCAGTCTCTGTTAATGTTCTTGATTGATTAAAAGAACCTGCTGTGTACTCTTCAATCATATTGGCAGGTAATTGGAATGTGAACGTAGAACCTATTCCATAATCAATTGTTGGATCCAAAGAGAATGTGTAGTTTAGATATACTACATCACCCTTTTTAGGTTTTGGCCCTGAATAATTTGCTAAATCTGTAGCATTTGTAATTAATGCTCCACCTTGTGAAAAGAGCTTTAAGCCACTAAATGACATCGTCACATCTGCTTGCATATTTTCAACAGGATAACCTACTGGCGCACCTAATGGCATTATTAACTGTGGCTGGTTTTCTGGCTTTGTTTCCTCCCCTGGAATCTTCACTTCTGCAGTATCTTCACTTGTTATATTTTGGTTTCCTACTTCTCCATCAGAATCAATCGCAGTATTTTCGCTAGATTCATTTTGAGGAGTCACAGGTGGTTGACTCTCGTCGGCAAACACTGAAATTGGTGAAAGTACTGTTTGAAATACAAGTAGCAATATAATAATCGCTATGTTTAATTTTTTCATGTTTCTCTCCTTTTTTAGTTAGAGAGATACCTGATACTGTTTGCTACAAAGATTGATCCTTTCGTGTATAGGAAAGGAATGAACAAACAATAGGTCACTCTCTCTTTCCTTTAATTTTTATGGAAACATCGCAAATAAAATTCAACCATTATCTTAATGTAGGTCATTAGAATTATTCACAAATGTTTCCACATATCTTCACGGCACTTTTGTATCACAACAATCAATGGGCACCACCTCCATTTCAAAATTATTGATTAATTATATCTAATTCAACTTAACAGTTTCTAAACAATTATCTAAAAATAATAAAGCAGTAAACAACATCCCCCTGGAACGTGTTTACTGCTTTATTATTTTTAAAATTTATATTTATTTATTGTCTTTCCTTAATAACATTAATATTTGTTTTTTTACAGTTGAGTTTGTTGAATCGTCCTCTAAGATATCTAATGGGAAATAGATTTTATGATCTCGTTTCATACGCCCTGAGATAGCATCCACAATAATGGATTCACGTGAAAGCTCCCGTAGCTCACCATTTTTCATTTCTAAAAAAATTGGTACACGCACTTCTTCCTCTCCTGGTCTATAAAAATCATATGGCAGATCTGCTGTTGTATCATGTACAAGATAATAATCGGGGTCTAATCCTGCCTTTTTGAAAAGCTCTTGGAGTTTTTGATATTTATTGAGCTCTACTCCAGGGTCTAAATCAATGTATTGAAATAGCTTACGATTCACAAAGCGGCGGCTTAAATCACTTAGAATGGCATCCTCCTCTTGCATCCATAACTGAAAATATGTAAAAAGTATACTCTCGTCTAACGCAAGATAATCCTCTAATGTAATAACATTTCGGAAAAATGCTAGGAAATGAGTAGGCTCATGCTTAAATGTATAGCCCGCTAAGCTTAATTGTTTTACTCTTTTTAATATATTATTTAAAATTACCTCTGCACTTCGTGAAACAGGATGGAAATAAATTTGTAAGTACATTTGATAGCGACTCATTATATAGTCTTCCACCGCATGCATGCCTGTTGCTTTGATTACTACTTGGTTTTTTCTTGGACGCATTACTCTTAAAATCCGTTCCATATCAAAATGACCGTAGCTTACACCTGTAAAATAAGCATCACGTTGTAAGTAATCCATACGATCTGCATCAATTTGGCTCGAAATTAAACTAATTACTTGCTTATTTGGATATGTCTTTTCAATTACTTGGGATACCTTTTCAGGAAAATCAGCTGCCACTTTTTTTAAGATCGCATTTACTTCCGTATCTCCCAACAAAATTTGCCTTGTAAAATATTCATGATCAAGCTCAAATACATTTTCAAAGGCATGGGAAAATGGGCCATGACCTAAATCATGTAAAAGGGCTGCACATAACACTAATAATCTTTCACTTTCATCCCAATCTGGACGCCCTACAAAGATATCATCTACTATGCGACGTACAATTTCGTAAACCCCCAG
The DNA here is from genome assembly GCF_001043675.1 of Lysinibacillus sp. LK3. NCBI lineage: Bacteria > Bacillati > Bacillota > Bacilli > Caryophanales > Bacillaceae > Lysinibacillus > Lysinibacillus sp. LK3. Next base: position 195,499 of record NZ_LDUJ01000017.1, on the reverse strand, counting down.
AGAATGACTAAAGCGACTATGCTCTGCTCCATGAAATACTAAAAATGTGGTACCTAGTTGACGAATTCTACGTAAACGCTGAAATTCTCTTGTACCCACTAAATCCCATATCACTTGATCTCGAACATGTACATAACGGTGTACTGGATCTTTAAATACCTTTTCTTCTTCTAATTTAGCGTTTGCATATGTCATTTGGATAGCACCCCCATTTTGTTATAGTTCTATTATATGCGATAAATCTAGGACTAGCATACTTATTGCCATTTTTCTATAGATATTAACAACCTATTTCGATTACCTTTATCATTATTTTTATATTTATATTGGTCTAATTTCTCAACATATAAAAATAAGCAAAACAAAAACTATCCCCTCAAGTAGAGATAGCTTTTCATTTTACTTTTTTAATTTTGCTAAAACCTTTTCCATTAGTTCATCTTCTGTTAACGCAGCAACTGGGCGGCTATTTACAAAGGTAAATGTCTTTTTGCGTCCTGGACCACAGTAAGAATGACAGCCAATTTCGATGGTTGCATCAGGATCGATTTCCTTTAATTTTGGAATTAACGTTTTTAAGTTAACGGCCTGACATTCATCGCAAACTTTAAATTCGTTTGCCATTTTGTCAACAACCCTTTCTATATAGTATTTTTTCAAACATAATCTCGCTCTATTGAACACATGACCTTCACATATTTAAGTATGCAGCATGTGCACAAACCTACATCGGGTATTGTATCGCACTTTTCCCCTTCTATTCAAGCATAATTCCTTCTACATAGATGAATAAAAGGTTAAAAGATTGGTCATGCTAATCTTAAATAACAAGTTCCAGATAAAGGTGGGAGGATTTTAATATGAGTAAAGTAAGACAAGATGCTTGGTTAAAAGAAAACGATGAATTACTAGCAGAGGCTGTAATCCGTCATGTAACAGAAGGAAGCACACAGCTTAATGCCTTTGAGGAAGCAGGCGATGCATTAAATCGTACTGCGGCAGCCTGTGGTTTTCGTTGGAATGCCGTTGTTCGTAAAGAATACGAGGAACAATTAGCAGAAGCTAAAAAGGAAAGAAAAGAGAGAATGCGAGTGTTGGGAGCGCCAGCAAGACGCCGTGCTTCTAGTATGTTTACCGTAAATAATAGTGCTGCAGAAGGAAAATCAATTCCACTATCTGCCCTTTCTCTTGATATTGTCATAGCTTATTTACTACGTTTACAGCATTCTGGTGAAGTAGGAAATGAATCTTCAAAATGGCGACAACTTGTACATGTAACATCTGAGAAAAATAAAAAACTAGAGAAAACCATTACAAAACTAGAAGAGGAAAATCGAGCGATTCGCAAAGATTACGAGCAATTTGTACAAATTATGAATCGTGCTAGACGTCTTGTTACGCTTGATGAAGAGGAAGAGCGAATTGCACCTGTTTTTAAAATGGAGAAGAACGGAAATCTTGTAACTAGCAGTTCTATTTATCAACCAGAAAATGGCGATGCGCTAAATTAGCCGCATCGCTTTTTCTGTTTCATATAATCAACCAGCTTACTTACGTTCAAGCATTTTGGTGTTGCGCTCAAAAACGCGCTGTAAATAAAAACCATACAACGTTAATTCTTCGTCATAAAAGGACTGTGGATGTACTTCCTCGGCCCACTGATTAAGTAGTTGCTGTAGACGAATAACAACCGCTTCTACTGTTAAATGAGGGTCTATAAGCTCTGATAGCGAAGCCATGACTTCTGGCACGATTTGAGGGTAAGCGAATTTTGTTTCCTCTTGTTGCAAGCTCTCTTCATAAAAGTCACGGATAAGTGCCGCGCGTTGTGAGCCACTCCCCTCAATACATAAATAAATTTGCACTGCCACCCCTTGACGTAAGCGTCTTTGTGAAATACCAGCAAATTTTTTCCCATCAATACTTAAATCATAAGAACCTGGGCAATAAGAGCCCACTATTTCATAAGCCTCAATTTTTTCAGCTACTTCTGGGAACAATCCCTTCACAAGGTCCACCATCACATCATAGCCCTCGTTTATACTGAGCGACTCTTTTTGTTCAGACAATACAATGGAAATATTAAGAATCCCTTCATCTAGCACAACCGCTAGTCCACCAGAATTACGAACAATAGGATGATAGCCTCTAGATTCTAGTAATTCCATACCTTGCTGAACATAAGGTAACCGATGGTCTTGAATACCTAGCACAACAGATGCCTCATGAACCCATGTACGAATTGTTGGAGGAGACATCAATTGGCCAACTAATTGGCACAATGTATCGTCCGTCGCAAAAGATTCAAGCGGTGATCTTTGCTTCGCACTAATGGATTGATCATAATAACGCCAAATTGGCTGTTGTAAAATATGTTTCATTTTGGTACTCCTCTTATTACATCTCTTCTCTTTAGAATACATGATCTTTAGATGGTGTCAAATTCGTGAATTACTATCATGAACTTAGGGTTTTTGTACAAACTATGATAAACTAATTTTTGAATGGTATTCACTTATAAAGGAGTGTTTTCAATAATGAATGAAGCAGCAATTACGTTAGATGGTTGGTACGCTTTACATGATTTCCGCTCAATTGATTGGGCATCTTGGAAACTTGTTTCTGCTGAGGAACGTCAAGCAGCAGTAGAGGAATTTATTGCTTATTTAGAAAAACTGAACGAAGCAGACGTAGCTAAAACAGGTGCTCATGCTTTCTATGCAATCGTTGGTCAAAAAGCTGACTTTATGATTATGACATTGCGTGAAACAATGGATGAGTTACAAGAGCTTGAAGCAGAATTCAATAAATTAGCTATTGCAGATTTTACAATTCCTACATATTCTTATGTATCTGTGGTAGAGCTTTCAAACTATTTAGCTGGCGAGTCAAATGAAGATCCTTACCAAAATCCACATGTACGTGCGCGTCTATATCCTGAACTTCCGCGCGCTAAATATGTATGCTTCTATCCAATGGATAAACGCCGTCAAGGGAACGACAACTGGTACATGCTATCAATGGATGAGCGTAAATCATTAATGCGTTCACATGGAATGATTGGTCGCGGCTATGCTGGTAAAGTAAAACAAATTATCACTGGCTCTGTAGGCTTCGATGATCACGAATGGGGCGTAACTTTATTTGCTGATGACGTACTGCAATTCAAAAAATTAGTATATGAAATGCGCTTTGACGAAGTGTCAGCACGCTATGGCGAATTCGGGGAATTTTTCGTCGGAAACCTTCTTGATAAAGATAAATTGGTTAAATTCTTAACTGTTTAATATCTAATTAAAAATGCGAGTCCATATTGACGGACTCGCATTTTTAAATTTCGTTTTCTTCTGCATTCTCGGATTCGAATATTAAAATAATAATATGAATAAAAATCCCAGTTAGAATCATAAGAAAAACTAAATACCAATTATATGGTTGATGATAATATTCTGCTATTCCAACTGCCAGAAAAGCGCTGATGATGATCGCTACAAACATACTAAAAATACGCATGGAAACGCTCCTTCATAAAAGCAAAAATAAAGTCAATTTTAGTATGTCACGCTATATTTTTAATATACTTACTAGGCAAGAATAATTATGTCTTATTGGATTTCAGCTAAAACAAGCATTGTAAAGGCATTTTTCCTGATGCCCTGCTTTCCACCCTTTTACTCACAATATAAAAAAGTGCCATCTTTTAGCGATGACACTTTCTTAACCTCAACACGTTTCTTCTATATACCTCATTAAGAGCTCTCGTTCTTTACTTTTAAAATTAAGATAACCGTTTGAATAAAAAAACCAATCACTATAATAACAATAAAGAGATACCAGTGGAGCGGCTGTCCATAAAACTCCCCTAATAGAAAGGCCAGTACTGCACTTAATAAGATCCCAAACCAAACGCCAATTTCCATAAGCCATCACCTCACATGTATTAGATACACATGCAATTCATTGATCTCACGTTCCCCTAAATCTATTTCTTTCTATTTACCCTTTTTGCTATAAAAACTATCGGGTCTTGCAGGATTTGAAGTATTTTCTACGTACTTGTCGTTATTACTACTATATGCATAGTAACTTTAATATGTGATTGTCTTTCTTAACAAAATTGAACATGACTACTATACCTTCGTGCATATACTGTCTGCGAGGAGGTATGAAAATCGCTGTTATTAAGACGAATGATGCACAGACAGCCCTACTTGCAAGACTAATGCGTGCCGAAGCAGAAGGCGAAGGAGAGTTAGGCATGCTGATGGTTGGGAATGTTGGCGTTAATCGTGTAAGAGGTGATTGTTTAGATTTTGGTGATATTCGAACAATTGAACAAATGGTTTATCAGCGTCCGGGAGGCTTTGAGGCAACACAAAAGGGTTATTTTTATCAAAGAGCACGTGATCAAGATATCCGGTTAGCTAAAAGGGTAATTCAGGGTGAAAGATTTCATCCAGCTACCCGCTCTTTGTGGTTTTTCATGCCAGCAGGTGATTGTCCTGCACAATGGTATGGCCAATGGAATACTGGCAGGTTCAAATCCCATTGTTTTTTCTCGCCAACTGAACAAGATTGTCCTCAAATTTAAAAAGAAAGTAGGTTGATAATTGATGATGCCTTATTATTGGACACCAACAACGCAACAACAAATGACTCCTCCTCCAGTCACACTTCCGAGCGGACGACCACCTGGCCGTGAGGAGTCCTATATAGAAAATATTTTACGTTTGAACCGTGGAAAACCAGCTACCTTCCATTTTTCTTTTGAGCACGCAGTAGAGCAGGGAAAAAACACAAAAACTGTTCGTGGTGTGGTAGAAGCAGCTGGTCGAGATCATGTCATTATTCGTGAGCTTAAGTCTAATCATCGTTTTCTTTTCCCTATGATTTATTTCGATTTTGCTGAGTATGATGAGGAAATGGCTTACTTTAATCAAAATCCATAATTCTATCTCTAAGTAAAAATCCGCAATACACTCACTGACCAAAAGTCGATGGGCGTATGCGGATTTTTATCATTCGCTATGTTCAATTTTCTTTTAAATACGTTAAGGTTGCTTTACCTAAGGTTTTTGCTGCAATTAGCATAGCACGTTCATCAAAATCAAAGCGTGCATGATGATGCGGATAAGCCGTTTCCCATTCTGGCTTTTTAGCTCCTGTGAAGAAAAATGTGCCTGGTACTTTTTCTAAATAATACGCAAAGTCTTCCCCAATCATAAATGGCGGACATGTTATTACTTGATCTACCCCTGGTACAGTCGACGCCAATTGTGCCAAAAACTCGGTTTCTCTCAGATGGTTATAAACAGGTGGATAACCCCTTGTGTAACGATATTCGTAACTTGCCCCAAATGCCAGACAAGTCGCATTTAATACTGCTTCTAACTCTTGTTCCATTTGTATGCGTACTTCTTCTTCAAATGTACGAATTGTCCCCGCTAAAACTACCCGATCAGCTATAACGTTAAACGGATTAATTGCCTCAAAATGACCGATTGTTAAAACAGCTGATTTCAATGGGTCAATTCGTCTTGAAACAAGCTGTTGAGCATTAACGACAAATTGGGAGGCTAGGGTAACTGCATCAATAGAATGATGAGGCTCTGCGCCATGACCACCCTTTCCTTGTACCGTTATTTCTACTTTATCCGCGGCAGCCATGATGGCTCCGTCTTTCACTAATATTTCTCCTAATGGTGTAGGTGCCCATAAATGTGTACCAAAAATAACATCTACACCTTCTAAACAACCATCCTCAATCATCGGCTTAGCTCCACCTGGAGCCACTTCCTCTGCATGCTGATGAATAAATACGACATTGCCTTCAATTTGGTCCCTCATCGCATTTAATGCCTTAGCTAGCCCAAGCAATGTAGCTGTATGTCCATCATGTCCACATGCATGCATTTTTCCAGCTATTTTAGATTTGTAAGGTACATCATTTTCTTCTTGAATCGCTAATGCATCGAAGTCAGCTCGTAAAGCCACCGTTTTGCCCGGCTTTCCGCCACGTAATATCGCTACGACGCCACGTCCTCCCACTCCTTCTCGAACCACATGACCCAATTCTCTATGAAAAGTAGCTATATAGGATGGCGTTTCGACTTCTTCAAAGGATAATTCAGGGTATTCATGTAAATGGCGACGAATCCCTACCATCTCATTATAGTTAGCATCCAGTAATGTAAATAGTTTTTCCATACTACGTAACCTCACTTTTGATATTTTCGAAATATTGCAAGTAATATTAGTAGTGTACTATAAATTCTTACAAAATGGATAGGATTTAAATCCCTATCTTTGAAAAATGACTCATAATAAAGAAAAACCCCCCTACAAATAATGTAAGAGAGTCAGCTTAAAATTAGCGAGCATGCTTGAGAGCAGTTAAAATAATAAGTAGCCATCCAGCTAAGAATAGTACGCCACCAATTGGTGTAATAGCTCCTAATACTTTAATACCACTTATCGCCAGAACATATAAGCTCCCAGAAAAGAAAACAATACCAAGGTTAAAGAAAATACCTGCTAGATTTAATTGTTTCACTTCACCTAATAGTTTAGAGCTCATTAACAGACCAATGATTAGTAATCCTGTAGCGTGAAACATTTGATATTGAACAGCCGTTTCCCAAATACCTCGACTATATTCATCTAAAATTTCCTTTAAAGCATGTGCACCAAATGCACCGAATGCTACTGCTAATAGGCCATGAAGAGCACCTGTCACGATAAATCTTTTCATTTTCGTTACCCTACCTTTAAAATGGATTAAAAATCAAAAATGGAATCGCCATTGGCTCCATCTTCTTCAATCTTTGCTGTATATAAAGTGGATGGTTTTGACTCTGATACAAGCATTTGCGGTACATGCTTATGAGGAGTGATAGATGGTGCATCACTTGAAGAATCTAACACCACATCACATAATGCTCGAATGGCTGTAAGTGCCTCACGAATTTGCTGATCATTTCCCGCATTTTTTGCGTAAGATAATTGTTTTTCAAGTTGCTGTATAACGGCCTGATAAGAAATCATTACATTCTCCCACTTTCTACTTTTGGTACGAATTTTAAACAATCTACACCCGAGGATTGCTTCACAACAACGGATGGTATTTGCTTTGTTTTAAAGCCATAAGCTGCACATGCTCGTGGGTTTTGAGGGTCCCAGGTTACTTTAAAAAATTGACACTTAAAACAATTCACCTTCATCAATGTCCCTCACTTTCTTCTATATTAAATGTAACATGATTGCTAAAGCGTATAAAGCAAACGATTTGTGCCAATCTATTCTAAACACCAATCAATCGGCTGCTTGCCCCACTCCACTAATTGTTGATTAATCTTTGAATAAGGTTTACTACCAAAGAATCCTCGATAAGCACTTAATGGACTTGGGTGTGGCGCTTCGAGTATGACATGTGGTGTTTTATATTTTCGGATTAATTGCTTTTTGCGTTGCGCTGGTTTGCCCCACAATACAAAAATTAGTGGTTCTTCCCTTGCAGCTAATAGATCGATAACAGCATCGGTAAATTGCTCCCACCCTTGTTCTTTATGGGAATTCGCTTGTCCTGCTCGAACTGTAAGCACCGTATTTAATAGCATAACACCCTGTTCAGCCCACTTTGTTAGCGTTCCATTTTCAGGAATTGGACAGCCTAAATCATCCTGTAGCTCTTGAAACATATTCCGTAAGCTAGGAGGATGTGGAATACCTGGTTTAACAGAAAAGCTTAGCCCATGCGCTTGATTAGGCCCATGATAAGGGTCTTGTCCCAAAATAACAACCTTCACATCATGATATGCTGTTGTATAGAATGCGTTCATCACATCATTGATTGGTGGATAAATAGTTTGTGTCGAATATTCATTTGCGACAAATTGACGTAGTTTTTGATAATATGGTTTTTCTAATTCTTCTTTGAGTACTTCTTGCCAATCATTCGGGAATACTTGTTTCATCGTTCATTAAGCCCCTTTCTCTTCTTACAACGGTACAAAAAATTAAAGATGAATTCAAGCATCAGTTGAAACTGACCATATAAAAATATAGTATTCTGGCTATTTTTATAGAATCAGAATCGGACTATACTAGATGTTAATTTTATAACTCTTAACGATAAAGGAGATCCTTTACATGACTCTAAAAAAAACATTAACAATTGCTGGTTCAGATACATCAGGCGGTGCAGGAATGCAAGCTGACCTTAAAACATTCCAAGAGCACGGTACATATGGGATGGTGGCATTAACAGTTGTCGTAACAATGGACCCTAACGGCTGGACACATAACGTCACACCTTTGCCAACTGATTTACTACAAAAACAAATTGACACAGCACTTTCCACAGGAATTGATGCCATTAAGACAGGAATGCTCTCAACAGAAGAAATTATTCGTATTGCTGGAAAGGCTATTGCAAATTCAGGGACTACAAATGTGGTCATCGATCCTGTTATGGTATGTAAAGGTGACGATGAAGTACTGAATCCAGGTAACACAGATGCCATGATTCAGCATCTTTTACCACTAGCAGCGGTAACAACACCAAACCTGTTTGAAGCTGGACAATTAGCTGGCACAGGTACACCAAAAAACATTGACGACATGAAGATTGCTGCTCGTAAAATCCATGAACTAGGAGCTAAAGCTGTTGTCATAAAAGGTGGAAAAGCCCTAGCTACTGAAAAAGCAATAGACTTATTCTTTGATGGTGAAACATTCTACTTATTAGAATCTGAAAAAGTTGCATCCACAAATAACCACGGTGCAGGCTGTACTTTTGCTGCCTCTGTCACAGCGAATCTTGCGAATGGTCTTACTATTAAAGATTCTGTCATTGAAGCAAAAGAGTTTGTATCGGCAGCTATTGCACATGGCTGGGCGCTAAATGAATATGTAGGTCCTGTCATGCATGGAGCGAAATCACGCTTTGGTGCTCCACACGTAACAGTAACAGAAATATAAGAATGAAAGGGATGTCTCAAAGTCATTTGAGACATCCCTCTTTTTTTACATATAATTCTCCATCATTTCTAGCCGATAATCCCATGGATCATTCATAGATATAAATTGCGCTAATGCTTTACTTTCCTTTTTACGTTCAGCACGGGCCTTCGCTCGTTCTGAAGCTGTTTCATGCAATTTTGTCTCTTCTACTGTTTCAGGTATTACTCGTGGGACCAGTGCTGGTTTGTTATTTTCATCCAATGCCACGAAAGTTAATAATGCAGTCGCTGCCACCTTTCTCTCCCCAGTTTTCAAGTTTTCAGAAATGACTTTAACAAAAACCTCCATAGAAGACCTTCCCGTCCAAGTTACATAGGATTCGAAATAAACCGAATCTGTTGGGCGAATGGGATGTAGGAAATCGACTGAATCAGTTGAGGCTGTAACACAATCTCTTCTGCTATGCTTTGCAGCTGAAATGGAAGCAACTTGATCAATATCGCTCATCAATCGTCCGCCAAATAATGTATTATGATTATTCACATCGTTTGGAAATACACGACTTGTACGCATCACTCTTGATTCCTTACAATATTTAAAGTCCTTATTCACACCAATTCCCCCTCTAAACGTCTTGTTTATTCCTACTATAATGCTATATTTAAATGGAAAAATCAATGTAATTATTAGAAAATTACAAATACTAAACAATTATTTAATGATGAGTATTTATCCGATAAAGATTAAAATTGGACAAGATACGTTAATGCCTCATACCCCATATATTAGCTGTATGGGAGGGGAAAAAATGAAAAAAAACAAGGTAGAAGACTTAACGGAAGAATCAGGTTTACTAGCTGGAGAAATCACCTCTTCAAAAGTTGAAGTAATTGCCTCCATCATATTAACACTTGGTTACTCATTATCCACCCTTGCCACAATATTGGCTCTGCAGGAGGAGGAAGAATTGGCACAAGCCAAAACTACTGAAACCCAAGATCAAAATCTTTATATGAAGCAAATGTTTAAACAATTACAAAATGTTAATAATCGTTTAGATACAATAGAACGAAAGCTCAATCGATACTAACAAATACATAGCCTACATTAATTTTCAATAAAAAACCGCGACTCTCCGTCATAAAGAGAGTCGCGGTTTTTATTATACTATGATAATGAGCTTCATTTTTCTTCCCTTTTTCACAGCTACCTTGCATAACCTGTTCAAGGAACGTCATCTATTGTACCAAGATAGAATTCATTATTTCTGAAATAATACTACCTTCAACAGGTGGAGCTGTCTACACACACAAATTAGGAAGAAGTCATGGTTGCAATATCTTTTCAGATGTGAAAACGGATACAATGCGAAACGACACAGTTTGTACATATTTATTTTCACACTCCCTATATTGATACATTACAATAATTTTTTCAAGAATATTGCTTAAGAACTTGTCATAGGTTTAGAGATGATGATTTATTTCTCTGGATGCTAGGATTCATTTTCACACTCTCAAAAATTTGGACAAAATGGCGCTAAGGTTTGTAAATATAAATCATCAATTTTTTTATCAAAGCAATCAATTTCCCTTTGCGAATTTTTTTTACTATACTTAAAGGAGAAATGATCGAGAGGAGTGTTAAGATGCAAGAAGTACAAGTAGAGACGTTGCAAAAATTGCTGAATTCTTTCGCCAACAAAGACGTTTATATTCATCTTGAGACGACAAACGGATCTTATGCAGCACACTATGATGAACAGTTTTTTAATGCAGGTGCTTTTATTCGCAATGCTAAAATTAACTATGAGCTTGCTAAGGTTGTAGATAATGCACCTCATCGTGTGGGTTTAAAATTACCTCATGGCTGGGTTTATGCTCAAGGCATTACACATTTTGAATTAGATGATTTAGGCCGTTTATTAATGGCTGGACTAGACTACTCTGGAAAATTGGCGATTGCGCTTGAAATTAGTGAAACGCCATTTACTTACTAAGGGGGACGACTATTTGAATTTACAACCACAACGTCATATTTTAATTGTGTACCCTCACCCAGATGATGAGGCTTTCTCAGTTGCGGGGACCATCGCCTACTATACAAAGAAAATGAATACACCTGTTACATATGCCTGTTTAACATTAGGCGAAATGGGACGTAATTTAGGTAATCCACCCTTTGCTACACGCGAGTCTTTACCTGAAATCCGTCGTAAGGAATTGGTTGCAGCGGCAGAGGCGATGGGTATTCAAGATTTACGCATGCTTGGTCTACGTGATAAAACAATTGAATTTGAAGATGATGAGAAAATGGTAAAATTAATGGAAGGGCTAATCGAAGAACTAATGCCTTCTTTAATTTTCACATTTTTACCTGGCTTTGCTGTCCACCCAGACCATGAAGCAACAGCACGTGCTGTAATTGAAGCTGTACGTCGTATGCCAAAGGCTGCTCGTCCTCAAATATTCGGTTGTGCCTTCGCCAATGATACAATTGAAAAAAATGGTGAACCACATGTGGTCTATGATATTCGGGAAATGCGAATGGACAAATTAAAAGCATTACAAGCCCATGCGTCTCAGACTGGTTGGATGATGCAGGAGACTGAAAAACGTATTGATGACGGCGAACCAATGAGCGAGAGCTGGCTTAATGTTGAAAAGTTCTATATTGTTGACCCAGATAAATATGTAAAATAAATAAAGTACTGTTCTCATTTTTGGAGAACAGTACTTTTTAATTAGGCAGATCTTACTCTCTTCATCATATGCACAATGATTGTGATGGAAAAAGCAATCACTAAGAAAAGGAAGAATAAATAATGAGGGATGTGGATATTGAAAACACTTACTAACATTTTTAAGCCGATGACACCTATAATTATGAAGGCTGTTGCTTCAAGTTCTGGTATTTTTTCAATGATGATTAAAAAAACACCTGCAATCGTCCTCATCATTAATATTCCTAACATCCCTCCAATTAAAAGCACCCAGACCTGATCTGATATCGCAAACGCAGCAAAGATTGAATCAATTGAAAAAGCAATATCCATTAGCTCAACAGAAATGACAGTTGCCCAAAACGTGCCGAAAAGACGCACCATCCATCCTGACCTCTTTACCTCTTTTACACTATCCTCATTCCCTATGTGAAGGAAATGAGCTACACAAAGCCAACCTAAATACAAAGCACCTAATACTTTAATAAACCAAAATTCTACTAGATAAACACCTATGCCAATAAATAAAAATCTAAAAAAATAGGCACCTAGCATACCATACATTAATGCCCGTTTTCGCTGTTTATCTGGTAAATGTTTCACTAGTACCGCTAATACCAGTGCATTATCTGCCGACAGCAAACCTTCTATAATAATTAATGAGGATATTAGTCCCCAGGAGACAGGGTCCATTAGTACTTCTTGCCACATCGCCAAATCAAAAAACTTCCAATATGTTGATAAAATTCCTTGAATGATTTCCACTACATACCCTCCTACTTGTCCTAAGCTAATCTAGTATATGCTTGACCATTTTTGTTATGAGAGTAGTATTTTTTAGATTTGAAACAACTGATTTTCTCCCCTTAAATTGAGCTAATTCTAGGTCTGAGACATTGCTTCTTTATAAAATAATTAGCTATATCAAGATAAAACGCTTACATCATAAAATAGACACGGAAAATTTAGAATTTACTAAAAATTAATCACAAAAAGCAAATAAAGTGTGCTATCATAGATAAATGTTTTAAACGTATAACGGAGGATGAATACTATGGAAGTTGCTGATACTAGAACCGTGCAAGTGGAGAATGTCCTGATTGCACATCATTTTTTAAAAGATGTAGTTGTGCACACACCACTACAAAAAAACGACTATTTATCCGAGAAATACGGAGCTAATATTTATATTAAACGCGAAGATTTACAGCATGTACGCTCATTCAAGCTTCGTGGTGCCTATTATAAAATTAAAAAAATCGAGGATGAAGCGCGCGATGCTGGGGTTGTCTGTGCAAGTGCAGGCAATCATGCACAAGGTGTAGCTTATGCCTGTGCCCAATTAAAAATTCAAGCAAGCATTTTTATGCCACAAACAACACCGAAGCAAAAAATAGACCAAGTACGTATGTTTGGACGTGAATATGTGGAAATTATTTTAGCAGGAGATACATTCGATGATTCTGCTGAAAGCGCGTTGAGCTATTGTGAAGAGCATGGTAAAATCTTCATTCATCCATTTGATGATTTTGATGTCATTGCTGGTCAAGGAACGGTAGCGGTAGAAATTATGAATGATATGGAGGAGCCAATCGACTACGTATTCGGAAGTATTGGCGGTGGTGGCTTAATGTCAGGCGTGTCTGCCTACATTAAAAATCTCTCTCCTGCTAGTAAAATTATTGGTGTGGAGCCTGCTGGTGCTGGTAGTATGAAGGCTGCCTTTGCTGAAGGTGGCGCAGTTGCTCTTGATTGGATTGATAAATTCGTTGATGGTGCTGCAGTAAAATGCGTCGGTCATCATACTTATGATGTTTGCCGTCGCTATTTAGATGACATTGTTCTTGTACCTGAAGGCAAGGTATGTACGACCATTCTAGATCTATATAATAAACATGCGATTATCGCTGAGCCTGCAGGAGCATTATCAGTGGCAGCTCTTGATTTTTATAAAGAAGAAATTAAAGGTAAGTCAGTCGTTGTCATCATCAGTGGTGGGAATAATGACATTGGACGAATGCAGGAGATTAAAGAAAAATCACTTATACACGAAGGCTTACTTTACTACTTCATCGTCAGCTTCCCTCAGCGTGCCGGAGCATTACGTCAATTCCTCACTAGTGTACTTGGACCAAACGATGACATTACTACCTTTGAATATACCAAGAAAAATAATAAAGAAAGTGGCCCTGCACTAGTCGGCATTGAGTTAGGTGATCGTGCTGAATATGAAGGACTACTTGCCAGAATGGATGAATTCGGCTTCAAATACAAAGAAGTAAACAACGATATTCAACTATTTGGCTTACTCGTTTAAAATGAAGAGCCTCACTTCTCTGAAAGTGAGGCTTTTTTATGCGATAAAGTTTATCGATCGTTTAATTTCCCTAAATAAATATTATTAAAACTAGTTGATGTTGAAAAAACAATATCGTCTGCGGAAAGAGACATTCTGGCAAGGCGAGAGATTGATATCTGTTCCGCCAGCGTCCAGGTGGCGTCTGATGAGCCGCTACACTCACTTACGTTCGCCCTAGGGTCTCATCTGTGACGCTAAATTCCTAGGAGTGAGGCTGGCTCCACTCCAATCAACCATCTTGAAAATATGTCTTTTTCATTTTCTTTTATACTAGCAGTAGAGACCAATGCGGAAAAACGATGTGTGACAACGCCCCTCCATAAAGAGTAGTGAGGACCTTTGCTAAATTAATGAGCTGGATTGGAAGGCTACTAGACTCCCATAAGATAGATCGGCACCCCCCACACATGAAATTAGGGAACCTGCAACGGTCATTCATTTACACCATTCATAAAAACACTATTGATGAAATTTTTTACACTATGAAAAACGCCCATACAAGTGTATGAGCGTTTCGATATTAACCTAATAGAGCACGGTCTGAATTCATTTTTTCCCCGCGAATACGTTCAAACTCGGACATTAAATCAGGAATTGTTAATTCATGTTTGCGATCTTCACCAACTTCTAAAATGATTTGGCCTTTATCCATCATAATAAGACGATTCCCTAAATCTAATGCTTGCTGCATATTGTGCGTTACCATTAATGTCGTTAAATTATCTTTTTCCACTAAGTACTTCGTAATACGGGTAATTAACTCTGCACGTGATGGATCAAGTGCAGCCGTATGCTCATCCAGCAATAAAATAGATGGCTTTGTGAAGGTAGCCATTAAGAGCGACAAAGCTTGACGTTCCCCACCTGAAAGTAAACCTACCTTAGCAGAAAGACGATTCTCAAGATTCAAACCAAGCATCTCTAGCGATTCTTTAAAAAATTCACGACGCTTTTTGTCCACACCATTGCGTAGTCCTCTATGCTTATTTCGAGAGTATGCTAATGCTAGATTTTCTTCAATTGTCATCGTAGGTGCAGTTCCTGCCATTGGGTCCTGGAAGACACGCCCAATGTATTGAGAGCGTTTATATTCAGGCAAACTTGTCACATCATTACCATCAATCAATACTGTACCGAAATCGGGTGTTAAAGCACCAGAAATCATATTCATCATCGTTGATTTACCTGCACCATTACTACCTATTATTGTCACAAAATCACCGGGCTTTAAATGTAGGTTTATCTCCGCAAGTGCAATCTTCTCATCAGGTGTTCCTTCATTAAATACCTTATTAATACCATGTAATTTAAGCAAGGCCATTACCTCCCTGCTCTACTTTTTTTACTTGTGAAAGTTCTGCAGCACGTTTAGCTTTACGTTTACGTTCTTTACTCTTATTAATAAATTGCGGTAAGATCAGCGCCAAAATAACGATGATCGCTGTAATTAATTTCATGTCTCCTGAATCAAGGAAATCTACACGTAATGCTAAAGCTAATATAATACGATAAATGATGGCTCCTGCAATAACTGCAAACGTTGTACGGATAATAGTTTTAGTCCCAAAAATAGCTTCACCAATAATAACGGATGCGAGACCGATCACAATCATACCAATCCCCATACTAACATCAGAGAACTTCGAGTATTGTGCGATTAAAGCTCCAGAAAATGCGACAAGCGCATTGGAAAGACCTAGCCCCAAAATGATAAGTGTGTCTGTATTTGCAGAGAAGCTGCGAATCATTCGTTTATTATCACCAGTTGCTCGGATAGCTAGCCCAACCTCTGTCTTTAAGAACCAGTCTGCTATTAACTTAATTAAAATCGTGATGATTAATACAACAATCAGCACACTCCATGTACCTGGTACATGCTGAAAGCCTATGCTTTTTAATAGGTTATTGATAGCATCATCGATCCCTAAATTACTCCAAAAAGATTGAAACTTTGAAAAGATTGTTTCAGAGTTTAGTAGTGGAATATTCGGGCGACCTATCGTATTTTCTGCAGTTAACCCCATGATACGTAGATTAATCGAGTATAAAGCAATCATCATTAAAATTCCTGATAAAAGCGGATTAATCTTTCCTTTCGTGTGAAGAATTCCTGTCATACATCCAGCAATAAATCCAGCAACAATTGCCACTAAAGTCGCTAAGATTGGGTGGTAGCCAAGCAAAACCATTGTTGCTGCAGTTGCCGCCCCTGTTACAAAGCTTCCATCAACCGTTAAATCCGGAAAATCTAACACCCGAAATGTTAAATATACACCAAGTGCCATAATTGCATAGATGATTCCTTGCTCCACTGCGCCAAATAATGCTAAAAACATCGTTGAATCATCTCCTAAATCTCTTTATTATTTATATCACTTGTAAAATGAAGATAAAGCGGGGATAGTGCACCCCGCTTCGTTTTACTGTTCTAGAATTTCGGCACCCCAAGAATCTTTAATTTCGATGCCTAAATCATCTGCAACTTTTTTATTGATTAATAATTTCAGATTTTGTGGGTATTGTGCTGGTGTATCGGCAGGTGTCGCTTCACCTTTTAAAATTTTCACAGCCATTTGACCTGCTTCATAACCGATATCGAAATATTCAAAACCATAAGCAGCTAAACCACCACGTGCCACAGAATCTAATTCTCCTACGATTAATGGTAATTTATTCGTATTGGCAACATCAATTACCGATTCTAATGCAGAAACAACTGTGTTATCAGTAATAATATAGAAAGCATCTACTTTACCAATTAGAGATTCTGTCGCTTGCTTTACATCCGCTGAAGTGGATGCTGATGCTTCTACCACCGTTAAACCTTGTTCATCCATAACCTTTTTCACTTCTGAAACTTGTGCAACTGAGTTTTGCTCACCTGCATTGTAGACCATCCCTACTTTTTTCGCCCCAAGTTCTTTTAGGAATGCTACTGTTTTAGAAATCGTTTCAGGATGTAAATCGATTGTGCCTGTAATATTTTTCCCTGGCTTTTCCATTGAGTCAATTAACTGTGCACCAACAGCATCTGTAACCGATGTAAAAATAATTGGAATATCACTTGTTGCTGTAGCAGCGGCTTGTGCAGAAGGTGTAGAGTTTGCAAAAATTAAATCTACGTTTGCACTTACTAGATTGTTAGCAATCGTTGTGTTAAGGCTATTATCTCCCTGTGCAATTTGTGGATCGTAGTCAACTTTTAAGCCTGCATCTTCAATTGCTTTTTTAAAGCCTTCCGTTGCTGCGTTTAACGATGTATGTTCAACAATTTGAGTAATCCCGATTTTATATGTTTTATCATTTCCACTCTCACTTGCATTGTTTGATTCATTTCCTTTTGAATCTGTTGTACCTGAGCCACCGCTACCACAAGCAGCAAGAAGCAACACTAATCCAAAAAGAAGGAATGACAACTTCTTTACATTGCTTTTCACAAATAATCCCCCCGATTATATTCTCGAATATCTATCGCACTTTATCCAAACAAAGTGTGAATGTATCGCTATATTATCGTTATTATCGAGCTCCGTCAACAACATTATGAATGTTCTGACTTTTAAAAGTGACAAAATATTTTAGTTTTTCATTTAATTTGGCGCTTTAAACCGCTAAACTACGCTGTTTTAGTTAATCGATTTCTTTTTTCAACATAGTAAAAAATATTTATGACAATTTTGCGACGATAGGACATTATAGACAAAGTCTGACATTTGACTTCTACTAGATATCTATAATAGAATATTTACTTGTGTGAAAGCACCGTGGTTCGTAACCATCCCACGAAAAAAAACTAAGGAGAAATGAATATGAAGATAAAATTTTTAGCAGCAAGTGGTATCATTGCGGCTCTATATATAGCTGTAACCATGCTTGTTGCCCCATTTGGTTTTACAGAGGTACAGTTCCGAGTATCTGAGATGTTTAACCATTTAGTGGCCTTTAATCCACGCTTTGCCGTAGGGATTATTATTGGTGTATTGATCTCTAATCTCTTTTCACCACTTGGCATTTACGATTTAGTTTTTGGTGTAGGTCATTCAATGATTACTCTTGGCCTGTTTATTTTAATCTGTAAATTTGTCAAAAATATTTGGGCACGTTTAATTATTAATACATTGCTCTTTACATGTACTATGTTTATCATTGCCTTTGAGCTGAACTTGGCTTTAGAGTTGCCATTTTTCTGGACTTGGCTAACAGTCGCGGCGGGTGAATTTGTTGTATTAGCTGTAGGTGCACCGATTATGTATGTTTTAAACAAACGCCTTCACTTTAAAAATTTGATTTAACTGACGGATCTTTTTAGATTCGTCTTTTTTCTTGACACTATTCTGAAAATACTCTACAATTCTTTCTAATAAATGCAAGGAAGAAGAGTAGTAGCAAGCATTGTTACTTTTAGAGAGCTGGTGGTTGGTGCAAACCAGTAGTACAGACTTGTGAATGGACTTCAGAGCAGCCTTATCAAATGTAAGGCCGTTTCGCTCCCCGTTACCGGAGCAGGAAAGCGCGCAAAAATTGCGAATGAAGGTGGCACCACGGTTACTCGTCCTTTTTATGAGGGATTGGAGTGGCTTTTTTTTTGGAAAAATTAGCATAGAGGAGTCGAGTTAAGATGAGTACAGTAGTAGAAAAAAAGGGATATTTCGGTGAATTTGGTGGAAGCTTTGTTCCAAAGGAGCTTCAAAATGTTTTAAATAGACTAGATGAGAATTTTCAAAAGTATAAAGAGGATGATGATTTTAAGCAGGAATTAGATTACTATTTCCGTGAATATGTCGGTCGTAAATCCCCTCTTTATTTTGCAGAGAATTTAACAAAGCAATTAGGTGGCGCAAAAATCTATTTAAAACGTGAAGACCTTAACCACACAGGCTCCCATAAAATCAATAATGTATTAGGACAAATTTTACTAGCTAAACGTATGGGAGCAAATCGCGTGATTGCCGAAACAGGGGCAGGTCAACATGGTGTAGCAACAGCTACAGCGTGTGCCATGTTTGGAATGGATTGCACGATTTATATGGGCTTGGAAGATACAAAACGTCAGGCATTGAACGTATTTCGCATGGAACTTCTCGGAGCGAAAGTTGTTGCTGTCGATAAAGGGCAAGGACGCTTAAAGGATGCAGTAGATGAGGCATTCGCTGACTTAGTAGAAAACTATGAAACAACATTCTATTTATTAGGCTCAGCAGTTGGACCACACCCCTTCCCATCAATGGTTAAACATTTTCAATCAGTGATTAGCCGCGAAAGTCGTGAACAGATTTTAGAAAAGGAAGGAAAGCTGCCGACAGCTGTTCTTGCCTGTGTAGGAGGCGGTAGTAATGCCATTGGGGCATTTGCTGATTATATTGCAGACGAAGATGTTCGTCTTATTGGAATAGAGCCAGACAAAGCTGCTACCTTAAACGAAGGAACACCAGGAGAGCTACACGGCTTCAAATGTTTAGTACTTCAGGACGCAGAAGGCAACCCACTACCTACCTATTCAATAGCAGCTGGTTTAGATTATCCAGGTGCGGGGCCTGAGCATAGCCATTTGAAAACAATCGGTCGTGCTGAATATGTGACCGTGACAAATGAAGAAGTTTTAGATGCCTTCCAAGTACTTTCTAAGGTTGAAGGTATTATTCCTGCTCTTGAAAGCTCACATGCAGTCGCACATGCTCTAAAATTAGCACCAACTTTATCATCTGAGGAAAGCATTATTATTAATATCTCTGGTCGTGGCGATAAAGACGTTGAACAAGTCTTCCACATGCTAACTAAATAACTCAAAAAAGAGCGACTTCCATTTACGGAAATCGCTCTTTTACCTATACCAATGATTTAGGATAAATTTCTGCTACATTATCTCGCAGCTTCGCTTTCAGGAATTTTCCGACAGATGTCTTTGGAATTTCTTCTAGAAAGACGACTGCATCTGGTACCCACCACTTGGCAAATTGATTTTCTAAAAAAGCAAGAAGCTCTGGTTCAGTTACTGATTGTCCCTCTTTCAATACAACACAAGCTAATGGACGCTCCTGCCATTTAGCATGGGGCATGGCAATGACAGCCGCTTCTAAAACGGCATCATGAGTCATCAGCGCATTTTCCAAATCAACAGAGGAAATCCATTCCCCACCTGATTTAATAAGATCTTTCGTACGGTCCGTAATTTTAATAAAGCCATCTGCTGTTCGTACAGCAATATCACCAGTATATAACCAACCATCTCGATAGGCATCTGCTGTTCGCTCATCACGATAGTATTCGTTGGAAATCCATGGGCCTTTTAAACGTAATTCCCCCATTGTTTCGCCATCCCAAGGTACCTCCCCCGCCTCATTAATAATACTAGATTCGATACCTGCCATTGTCATCCCTTGCATCGCTCGAGCTTCAATACGTTTTTCAATCGGCCAATCTTCCATCCATGACATATAATTAGACAATGCCACGATTGGTGTAGTTTCCGTCATGCCATAGACAACAATATAAGGAATTCCATATTTTTCTTCAAATGTCCGAATGAGTCGAGTTGGTGAAGCCGATCCACCACAGCATATCGCTCTTAAAGAACTAATATCTCGTGCTTTCTTTTCCTGTTCCTGTAAGGCACCTATCCAAATGGTTGGAACACCAGCAGTTAATGTAACCTTTTCTTGTTCGATTAAATCCATTATTAATGCTGAAGTAAATTGCGGACCTGGTAGAACTTGTGTAGCACCCACATTGACACTAGCAAAAGGCAAGCCCCATGCATTTGCATGAAACATGGGTACAATCGGCATCACGACATCTCTTTCCGCAATTCCCATAGAGTCAGACATACTCAGCATGATACTGTGTAGTACTAAACCCCGATGGGAATAGACAACCCCCTTTGGATTCCCTGTTGTGGCGCTTGTATAGCACATACCGGCAGGTGCTTCTTCATCAATATCCTCTGGAAATTGAAATTCTTCATCAGCAGTAGCTAATATGTCCTCATAGGATAAAACATTTTGTAATGTAGTCTTTGGCAAAGCTGGTTCATCCGTCATAATGATATAATGTTTCACTGTCTCAAGTTTTGGCGCAATATTTTCAATGATCGGTAATAAATCTACATCGACCATTAAAATCTCATCTTCTGCATGATTAATAATATAGATCAAATGCTCTTCTGATAAACGAATATTTACCATGTGTAAGATTGCCCCTGAGCAAGGCACAGCAAAATAAGCTTCTAAATGTCGATGCTGATTCCACGCAAAGGAGCCGACTTTTGTTCCTCTTGTCATCCCAAGCTTCGTAAGGGCATCTGCTAAACGACGCGTTCTTTTTGCCCACTGCCCATATGTTAAACGATGTATTTTGTGTGGGCTTGTCCGTGAAATAATTGATTTTCTTGCAAAATAGCTCTCTGCTCGTTTAAAAAAACTAGTTAAAACTAATGGTTCTTGCATCATAAAACCCATCATCCCTTCATTTGTGAATTTCCCCTTGTGAAAATATCATAGCATCAATTTAACTGAATACTATTAATATTCCGAATATTATTATATTTTAATTTCATAATTTAATCTATATATTCCAATAATTTTCTTTTATATATAAAAAAACGGATGAAGTCTAGTCTTCACCCGTTGCCTATCTATTATGAAATTGCTTTTTTATGCAGTTTAATTTTCAATTTTTCTAACATATCTACCGTCATTTTAGCTAAATCATATTCTGCTTTGAAGCCCCATTCTTTTTGAGCCGCTTCAATATTTAAAGAGTTTGGCCAGCTATCTGCAATGGCTTGACGAACAGGATCTACCTGATAGCTCATTGTGAAATTTGGTAAGTGTTTCTTGATTTCAGCCGCGATTTGCGAAGGTTCGAAGCTCATGGCTGTAATATTAAAAGCATTGCGATGAACAAGCTTACTACCGTCTGCTTCCATTAAATCTACAATAGCTTGTAAGGCATCTGGCATGTACATCATATCCATAAATGTACCTTCCTGAATATACGATGTATATTTGCCTTGTTCGATGGCTTCATAGAAAATTTCTACTGCATAATCTGTTGTACCACCACCTGGAGGTGTTACATAAGAAATTAGCCCTGGGAAGCGTACTCCGCGTGTATCAACACCAAAACGATTGAAGTAATAATCGCATAATAACTCACCCGCTACCTTATTTACCCCATACATAGTTGTTGGTCTTTGCAAAGTATCCTGTGGTGTATCTTCCTTAGGTGTAGACGGACCAAACGCACCAATTGAGCTTGGCGTGAAAAATTGCATATTTAACTCACGTGAAACTTCTAACGCATTCATTAATCCACCCATATTTAAATTCCAAGCTAACAATGGATTTCTCTCTGCTGTAGCTGATAATAATGCTGCTAAATGCATCATCGTATCTGCACCGAAGTCCTTTGCTAAATCATGCATTCTTTGTCCATCTGTCACGTCCAATATTTCAAATGGGCCCTTAGTATGTTCAAGTTTTCTAATGTCTGTAGCAAGTATATTGTCCTCTCCATAAATACCACGAAGTTTTTCTACTAGCTCAGAACCAATTTGACCAAGTGCTCCAGTAACAATAATCTTTTTCATTTCCCAAAACCTCCACATGTGAACAATTGTACTTTCAGAAAGTACAAAAATACTTTAATAAACATTGATTTAATAACACTTTCAATGAAATTCATTATAATGTGTTCGTTTTGAAAATACAACAATTATATTAATAATATTCCTTACAAAGAACATACAATCCCTTATTCACAGTATATGAGAACATGAAAAATATTGTGCTACAAAAATATACAAAACACATTTGTACATCTCAAAAACACAAATCATTTACACTTTCATAAGCTAGTTTTGTAAGCATGCAAAAAAAGGGTCTTCTTTGCTATTTTTTGCAAAGAAGACCCTTTTTTAATATTATTCTTTAATATTAAATTATATCGAAAAACGTTTGACAGCTATTTGCAAAACTTTTGATACTTTGCGCAATTCCTTAATATAATTATGGAACTGTTGCTGAGCTTTTAATTGATCAGCTGTTAACGTAGCAACATGCTTAGTAGACACGGCATTCGTATCGGATAAGGCTGTCAGCATACCCGCATCCTCACTTACCTTCTGCGTGTGATTGGCAATCTCTTGAACCGTAGCAGATACTTCCATAATATATGGCTTAATAGTATGTACTTTTTCTAAAATTTGATCAAAACTTGACGCAGTTTGTCCTGTAACAGCTACACCTTTTTCAGTCGCTACTAAAACCCCTTCCATCATTTGTACCGCATAACTCGAATCTAGATGGATGTTCTGTACAATGGATGTAATCGTTTGTGTCGATTGAACAGTTTGCTCTGCAAGCTTACGAACCTCATTAGCCACTACTGCAAAGCCTTTACCATGCTCTCCTGCTCTAGCGGCTTCAATTGAAGCGTTTAAAGCCAGTAAGTTAGTTTGCGCTGTTATTCTTTCTATTACTTCAATCATTTGATCAATCGATGCAGCCCGCTCAACTAAATTAAAGATAGCTGTATTAGATTTTTCAACCGCCTGCTTAATAGCTTGCATTTGTGTTAAATTAGCCTGTACAATTTCAGTTCCACTTTCTGCATCTCTGGCCGTTTTTTGTGCAAAACTTTCTACAACCTGAACCTTTTCTAAAATAACCTGTACATCATTTAAAACCTCCTCTAAGGAAGCAGTATTCGAAGCTAGTTTACTAGAAGAAGCAGACGTTGACTCTGAAATAGATTGTACATCCTTCGCTATTTTTAATGTCGTTGTTGATGATTGCTCAGAGGATTTCTGCAATTTCCCTGTCATTTCTTCTACTTCATAGGCACTGTCTGTGACAGTATGGAGTAGTCGTTTCACCTCTGTTACCATTTGATTGTATGACAGAACTACTTCACCAAGCTCATCATGAGCTACATAACTTGCATTGGCAGTGAAATCACCTTGTTCTGCTCGTTTTAATAATGACTTTAGTTGACGGGTTGGCACATTGACTGCCTTCGTTGCAATAAAGCCGATAAGGATAACAAGCAAGACAACCGCTAAGCATACGCCACCTAGTAACCAGTAGCCAAATTGTACATCTTTTTGATAAGCCTGCTGTTGGTCTTTTGCTCGTTGAACCAAATAATTTTGCGTGTCTTCTAATAATGCATGACTTTCCTGACTAATTGGTAAAAATGTTTGCACATAAAACTGATCTAGCTCACCATGGTTCAATTGCTTAAAGTTCTCAATGGCTTCTTCCTGCTTCTTAAGCAATGACTTATACTTCTTAATTTGATGACTCATCTTCTTGTCAATTTCTTGGCTATCTAGATGATCTAAAGGCTGCGCCATGTTTTGTAAAATGGCTGTCATTTCTTTATCGTCACCCTTCGAATCTACTATAAAATCTAATCGACGCTGTGATTCTTCTAGCTCATTTAGCCATCCAATTGGGACCAGTCCCTGTGTGTAACTCTCACTTGCATGCCACGACATTTTCCTTAAATAATCTACACTGAATACACCTAGCAATACATTCGATAATACACAAACAATCATGAGTACAAGTAACTTGTCCTTCACCTTAATGAAACGGAAAAAATGCATGATCCTTGGCTCCTCCTCCAACTCTTACCAATAATGATAGTATAGAGATATAAAGCCAGTGTTATATTTTTGTAAATTTTAATCGAAATATTAAGAATTTATACCCATCATTTAGTTTTATTTAGGTAATTTAACTCGCTAAATTAGCCAGATTATTGCTACTTATTCATACTATTTTTAGAAAAACATTCGCAACCTTCCATACATTGTAAGCGTTCATACTAGAGAATGGAGGTGTTACATTTGACGCAATTCAAGAAGTTAGATTGGAGTTTAGTAATAAGTCTTCTTTTACTCGGCGCTATTAGTTGCCTTTTTGTCCATTCTAGTAGTGTAAATTTTGAACAGTATGCAAGCTCCTTTATTATCAAACAGTTTTTATTTTATGTCATCGGATTAACCATCATGCTTGGAATATCCTTGCTTGATATTGAACAGTTGAAGAAGATTGGATGGCCATTTTACTTCCTAATAGTTGCTTTAACGGCTGGTCTTATTGTTGCTCCTGAAAGCATTGCTCGAACGATCAATCAGGCAAAATCATGGTATCAAATCCCGTTTTTAGGTTCTCTCCAACCCTCGGAATTTTTAAAGTTCGCTTTTTTAATAGTTGTGAGTAAGGTCATTATTGCTCATCAAGAGAAAAATGTCCGCCCCTCCTATCTAGCAGATTTTTGGTTACTTATAAAAATCGGGCTAATTGTCCTTCCTCCTACGCTACTTGTTTATAGACAACCCGATACAGGTATGGTCATGTTGTATATGGCAATGATTTTACCGATGATTTTCTTTTCAGGTATTCATAGAAAGCTTCTTGTCGTATTTACGGCTGTTCCTCTAGTTATCATCAGTACGCTGGTAGTGCTCTATGTCAGATTTAATGAATTTTTTACAGAGAAGGTTTTAGGTGCTCTATCAGGACATCAGATTTCTAGAATTTATGGATGGCTTCAGCCTTATGAATATACAGATTCTTCTTTTCAAGTACGCCAAGGCTTTATGGCTATCGGGTCAGGAGAATTTGTGGGCAAGGGCTATCTACATAACAATGTCTATGTACCAGAAAAACATACCGATTTTATATTCTCTGCTATTGCAGAAGAGCTAGGTTTTATTGGAGGAGCATTTGTAATCGCGCTACTTTTTTTTGTTATCTATCGTATTGTCGTTATTACGGTAGTAGCGCGAGACCCCTTTATGACTTTAATGGGGGCAGGTATTTCAAGCTTACTAGCCTTTCAAATTACTCAAAATATCGGCATGACCATTGGGCTTTTACCTGTCACAGGTGTCACCCTACCCTTTTTAAGCTATGGTGGAAGTTCGTTATTATCCAATTTTATGCTTATCGGAATCGTCATGATCATTCATCATTCATATAAGGGGTATATGTTTAAAGTAGGAGACTGACAAAATGCAAGTAGAGACATGTATATGCTATTCTCTACTTGCTAAGTTAAGGGGGATTAATTCGTTAAAAACTTCTTCATACTTGCATTATATTGATCGATAAATAGCTTTGCCTCATTATATGGTAATCTTAAAGCAGCTAAAGCGGCACCACCTACCGGTAAGCTATAAGCACCCACGAAGTCATACTGATTACTATTCTTTTTATCAATAGCGATTAATTTTTTAGTAAATAGCTCCAATTCATTAAAAACGCCACCAGCTAGCACTACTTTGACTTGCTTATGTGCAAACGGGTTTTTTTTGTAACAAGCGTCTATACTTTGATAAAAAACATGGCACACTTGATCAATAATTGTATTGGCTTCTCCATCACCACGTTTAGCGCATTCAATTGCAACCTTACTTAAAGGTGATATGGTATCCCGCGGATGTCCTTCGCCATATACCACTTCAATTATCTGCGGAACGGATTGTAATCGAAAATATTCTAATACCGCTGCTGTTAGAAGCGTTTCAGGACCTCTTTTGTCGAATGCTTTAAATACCGCTTTTAATGTGCGAATGCCAATATCATAGCCACTGCCCTCATCATCAAAAATATAACCCCATCCTGCTGTACGCTCAATTCTTCCAGATGCATCTATACTGAGTGTAATCGCACCCGTACCAGAAATTTGTACAATGCCTGGCTGCCCCAAGGTTCCCGCATACAGCGCGTTCATTCCATCATTCGATAGTGATAGTTGACAGTCTTTCGGTAAAAGCGAGGTTAATAATGCATAGGTAATTTTCTCATTATTATTTTCTGTTACACCAGACAGGCCAGCATGGCACTTTGTAATGTGTTGAAATTCGTGAGGCTGTTGTCTTTTTAAATTATTTATTAATTCTGTTATCGTCTCTGTAAAATGCTCGAAGCTCATGGATGTGGGATTACTTTTGCCTGTTTCTGCTAGCGCCATAATTTGCCCATGACATGTTGAGATTGTTGCAATCGTTTTCGTTCCACCGCCATCTATTGCCAAAACATGCAAGTGCCTTCACCTCTATACAATTTTAATTGTAGATACAATTTCTCCTACCTCTACCCCTGCATCATTACGCACAAATGCAGGAGACAATGCTTTAATACGCTCAATTGTTTCTTGATTTGTATACTGCATTTGTTCCAATACAGAAGCAATTACATTGGGCCACGGACTTTCGGAGCCATTCATAATTTTCAAGGCAAAACTTACTCCTTCATTTCTTAGAGCAAAACAGTATACACCCTGTGCTCCGCCCTTCGCCACAATATTAGGGTCCTTTAATAATGCTGTACAAATAAAGTTTTGCGCTGCAATGATATGACTCTCTTGATTCATTACTGCTGTAAGTTTTATTACTGCTTCACGAATTAGTTCATCATCAATCAATTCTGGTCGTGCTAACTTTAAATAGGCAATGGCCATGTTTTTTAGCGGAATCGCAAAGACAGGCGCACCACAGCCATCAATCCCTGTACGAATTCTCTCTATCTCATATTCACTTAAATAGGCAATATATTTTTTTATCATCTGTTGCAGTGGATGTTCTGGATGACAATATTGCTTGACATCATAGCCATTTGCTAAACATGCAGTTAAAAATCCTAAATGCTTGCCCGCGCAATTATGAAAGAGTTTCCTCTTTTCAAATCCCTGTTGAATATACTGTGTTTTAGGTTCCTCATTTAGTGGAAAGGATGCTGCACAAATTAAATCACTTTCATTAATAGGGAGTTTTTCCAGCAAAGAGACTAATGCCTCTTGATGATAAATTTCACCTCTTTGCGAAGCCAGAAATAATGCACTTTCATTTGAAGTAATTCCGTATTTTTCTATAAAATCAGTCATAAAAATGGGAATGGCTTGAAATGGTTTTGCTGCAGAACGAAAATACACAGGCTCATAGTCTTGACCTACAGAGACGAATTCTTCCTTCGTTAGATTCACAGCACTCATTTGTCCATAATGCACATTTTCCATTAATCCTGAACGATACTCCTTTAAAAATTCTGAGTAAGCCACGAATCAACCAACCTTTCTTTAAACAGACAGCAACTGCTTTTGTGCTTGTAATGCCGCTCCTTTAACAACCCCTTCTTTTAATTGATTGGAAAACTGCAAATCAAAGTAGGGTTGTAATTCCTTCCATATATACTGTTTACACTTTTCACTAAGTAGTTTTTGAAATGTCACATTGTGCTCAATAATTTCTCCACTGACGATGACAGCCTCTGGTTCGTATAAACAAACTAGATTATTGATGGCTATAGCTAGAAAAGTAGCTACATCTTGTTGAATATCGATCGCCCATTGCTCACCTTGATCAACACACTGCAAAATCTCTTCTATTGATTGAATATTAAGATTTTTAGGCGTTCTTTTTAACAGCGTAACTTCAGAAACATACATCGATAAGCATCCTCTTTTACCACAGTGACACATTTCACCAAAGGGATTAATCGTTATATGACTTATTTCTCCAGCTTTATTTTGAATGCCACGATACACTTCTCCATTTAATAATATGGATGCTCCTATTCCCGTTCCAATTCCGACTAAAATACAATTTGAATACAGTGGCGTATAGATATCACCAATTTCAGCAATGATTTGCATTTTTAATTCATTATCTACGATGACTTCACAACCAAAAACACCATTTAAATCTTCTCTTATATGGCAGTTTTCCCACTTCAATTGCTCAGAGGAAACGATAATTCCTTCCTCGTTATTGATTACTCCTGGAATTCCTATCCCAATGCCTAGTAATTTATCCTGAGCAATCTGATATTCTGTCATGATATTTTCTATAGATCGTTTAAGTAGATATATAGCTTCTTCGTATTGATGCTTGATGCTACATTTGACTTCCTGAAAGGCAATAAGCTTCCCTAAGAAATCTAGTATACCTATTCGAATAGTAAAACAGTCAATTTCTATCCCAATCGTATATAAAGCATCTTCTCGCATATGAATTAACGTAGGACGTCTACCAATGGCTGTTTCTTCCGATACCCCTTCAAGAATAAAGCCTTCCGCTTCTAGCTCCTGCACAATACGAGTAATAGTCGTAGGGCTCATTTTTGTATATTTTGATAATTGAATTCTTGAAATTGGCGCCATCTGCCTTATTGCGTCAAGCACAATATATTTATTTTGTCTTCGCATTTGTACTTGATCTTGCTTTTTCAAATTAGATTCAACCCCTATTTAAACTTTTCTATGAATTGTACAGCTTCTTTGATGTCTTTTTCGGGATTTGATCTCACTTCTCGTTCAATAGTTAAATAGCCATTGTATCCGATTTCTTGTAAAGCTGAAAAATAAAGCTCGAAATTGACATCTCCATGACCTAATGGAAGTTCTCTGAAAAACTCTCCATTTTCCACCATTTCTTCTATTTTATCATGAGATGTTCCAGAATCGTATCCTAAGTACCCGTACACATCTTTAGGATTCGTTGACTGCAGTTGAATACCATCCTTTACATGTGTATGTACAATATATTTCTTTAATAGTTTGACTCCAGCTACAGGATCATCTTTTGTTACCATCACCATATTGGCTGGATCAAAATTAACCGATACACCGTTCGTTGATAGCTTATCTAAAAACTCTTTTAATGTTTTACTCGTTTCTGGCCCTGTTTCAATCGCAAAATAAGCATCTAATGATGTAGCATATTGTCCTAATTCTTCACAAGCTTCCAGCATTGTTTGATAGATTGGGTCATTTTCATCTTCAGGAATAATACCGATATGGGTTGTAACAATGGATGTTCCTAGGTCCTTGGCTAATTGCAGTATTTCTTTTGATTTTTTTATTTTTCTGGCATTTTCTGCTTTATCTTGGAAGCCATGTCCTCCTAAATCTCCACATAAGGCGGAGATTTCTAGACCTAACCCTAAAATATACGCCTTCAATTCTGCTCTTTGTTCAGCATTTAGGTTATCGGGGTCCAGCTCACCTGAAACGGCATACATTTGTACCCCCTGTGCCCCAACTTCTTTCGCCTTTAACAAACCTTCACGAATAGGTATACGAAAGCTGTCTACTATCACACCGATTTTATTATCCAATTTCACCATTTTAATAAACAACCTCCTTTCCTTCAGTTGCAGAAATATAAATACCTTCTAAGATTTTCATAATTTCTACCCCATCCTCCACAGGTGCAACTGAATCATAATGATGAAGGCAACAATCAACAAATGAATTAATTTCATTTTGAAAGGCAGTTGCAAAATCAAAAGTTAGATCGTTAATTTGAGGATGAATATTTAAAATCGTATTATGCTCTTCACTTACAATTTTTAATTCAGGCTCTAGCTCTGCTCCACCGTTCGTGCCATATAGCTTAATACTTATTTCATCTTTTAAAGCATGTAGTGTATAGGAAACGTCTACCATTAGCGATGCTCCATTCTCAAATGTAATGAGGGCATTTGCTAAGTCTTCTACTGTGTTTTTCGTTGCATCATAGTCTGCAGCCTTGTAGAAGGATAAATTTTCTATATGATTTCGATTTCCTAATTGATTGTAAGTATGACCTGTTATACGTTTCACCTTTGGTCTACCCATTAAGTACCAGCATATATCAATTACATGTACCCCTAGATCAATTAAAGGTCCGCCGCCAGACTTATCAATTTCGGCAAACCAGCCTCCTGGATTCCCTAATCTTCTTAGGCAGGAAGCTTTGGCATAATAAATATCGCCCAATTTGTTATCGTCGATGAAGCTTTTCAGTACTTTGGTATTTGTTGCAAATCGTCTTACATAGCCCACTTGAAATACTTTCTGATGCTTTTCTGCAACCTTTTGGATATTTAGAGCCTCTGCATAAGTCATAGATAGCGGCTTTTCTATTAGAACATGTAAGTCATTTTCCAAAGCAAAAATCGCCAATTCTGCATGCGTATTATTCCATGTACAAATACTGACAGCATCCACATTTTTATCTGCGAATAGCTCTTCTTTTGAAGAAAAAACATGTGTTGCTCCAAATTGGGCTGCTTTTGCTTTGCCTCGTTCAATGGAAGCATCATACACGCCATATAATTCAACGTATGGATTATTCGTATAGGAACCTAAGTGAAAATCTGAAATAGAACCTGTGCCAATGACACAAACTTTTAATTTATCCATGTGCTTTCCCCCTTTAGAGCTTGCATTCATTCCATAAACGACGTACATTATCCATCCCTATTTTTGAACCAACTTGGCAATCTTCCATCCCTTCAAACTCAATAGTAAGATAGCCATCATATCCACTGCCTTTTACGAGTTT
Source organism: Lysinibacillus sp. LK3 (assembly GCF_001043675.1). Taxonomy (NCBI): domain Bacteria; kingdom Bacillati; phylum Bacillota; class Bacilli; order Caryophanales; family Bacillaceae; genus Lysinibacillus; species Lysinibacillus sp. LK3. The sequence goes on along the minus strand of NZ_LDUJ01000017.1, from coordinate 164,119 downwards.
AATAATTTCTCGAATATTTATATCACCATGCCCGACAATAGCACCTCTGATGTAGTTGTTATGAACTGTACGGAACCACTCGCCCTCACCTGGATTTTCATAATAAGGACGAATATAAAAATCTTTGAAATGCACTGTAGCAGCATAAGGAATGTTTTTCATAACACCAATGAGAGGCTCTTCATCAATACATAAAAAATTACCGATATCTAAAGTTGTTTTAAAGTTGTCTCTGTTTACCGCATGAATTAATTGTTGTACACGATCACTTGTTTGAACATTAAAGCCATGATTTTCAATCGTTGTCGTAATATTAAATTGTTTCGCGTAATCTGCAATTAACTGACAGCCTCTAACCATTTCTTCAAAATGCTCGTTGTAATAATGAATGGATGTTTGCTCCTTTGGTAAGGTAAAGAGAGTAACGTCATGGCGCATAATGTGAATACCCATATGATGTACTACATCAATATGTTTCTTTAAACGTTCAACTTCTTCTAAAAAAGCTTCCTCCGTATCATGAATAAAGTTAGCTGGTAACGAATAGGCGGATAACTCTAATCCTAGCTCTGCTGCTTTATCTTTAATTTCAGTTGCAAGTTCATAGTTATCTACAACCGTAAATTCATAGGGCACTAATTCTACATGCTGACCACCGTTGTCTGCTACCCATTGTAAAACATCTAGAACATCCATCTCTCCCTGTCTCATTTTTTTAACCATGCTGTATGTGCTTAACCCTATTTTCATTTATAAACATCCTCTCCATTAGTTAACAAAGTGACATGCAACACTTTGCTCTTCGTTAATTTTCCTCATTTCTGGTATAGCTTGCTTACATATATCTGATGCAAAGGGGCACCTTGTGTGGAAGGTACAACCACTCGGCGGATTTTTAGGATTTGGAATATCACCAGTTAAAACGATCTTCTTTTTTCGTAATGTTGGGTCTGCAATCGGTACGGAAGCAATGAGCGCTTGTGTATAGGGATGCTTTGGTTCATTAAATATGGTTTCTTTACGCCCAATTTCTACAATGGATCCTAAATACATAACCCCAATATAATGGCTAATATGTTCTACAACACTTAAATCGTGAGAAATAAAGAGATAAGATATTTTATATTCTTGCTGCAATTGCTTTAATAGATTCAATATTTGTGATTGTATAGATACATCCAACGCAGACACAGGCTCATCAGCAATAATTAATTTTGGCTTTGTTATTAAAGCACGGGCAATACCCAAACGCTGTCTTTGTCCACCACTGAACTCATGTGCATAGCGATCAGCATGTTCAGCATTTAATCCAACGACTTCCAGCATTTCAAGCACTAGTTTTTCACGCTCTACTTTCGAAAGTTTTGTATGAATTTCTAAAGGCTCTCCAACAAGCTCCTTGACCTTCATTCTTGGATTCAATGAGGCATATGGGTCTTGAAAAATCATTTGAACAGTTTGCCTTAAGTGCCTTAATTCAGATGGCTTTGCAGTAGCTACTTCTTTCCCATCCACAACGATACTTCCATTCGTTGGTGCTATTAATCTAGTAATTAATCTGCCCGTAGTAGATTTCCCACAACCACTTTCCCCAACTAAACTAAATGTCGTACCTTCTTCTATTTCAAAGGAGACATCTATAACTGCGTTAACATATTGCTTTTTTTGAAATAACCCTCCGGCTATTTGAAAGCTCTTTTTTAAATTCTCCACTTTTAATATACTATTAGGCATTTACTTCCACATCCTTTTTCACATATAGCCAGCAGCTACATTGGCGTGTAGCCGAAATTTTTACTGTCGGTGGACTCTCCTGATGGCATATAGACATCGCTTGATTACAACGTGGAGCAAATTTACAACCATTCGGCATATTTTGTGGGGATGGTACTTGACCATTGATAGAATCTAATACTTCTTTGTTATCACCAATTTTCGGTACAGATGCAATTAAACCTTTTGTATAGGGATGCTTGGGGCTAGCAAATAATTCAAAGACATCTGCTTCCTCTACAACCTGCCCTGCATACATGACCACTACCCTATCGCACATTTCCGCCACAACACCTAAATCATGTGTAATTAATAAAATAGCTGTCTCATTTTCTTCCTTTAGCTTTTTCATTAGCTCTAAAATTTGAGCTTGTATCGTGACATCAAGCGCAGTGGTTGGTTCGTCGGCAATAAGTAAATTAGGGTGGCAGGCCATAGCCATTGCAATCATTACCCGTTGGCGCATTCCTCCTGAGAGCTGATGTGGATATTCATAAATGATTTCCTCAGCTCTTCCTATGCCCACGCTTTTTAACATTTGGATTGCATGATGCTTACTTTCGTTTTTCGGCAGCTTCAAATGCATCTCAATTGCTTCCATTAACTGCTTGCCTATTTTTAAGACAGGATTTAAAGAAGTCATGGGCTCTTGAAAAATCATGGCCATTTGCTTGCCACGAATCTTCCGAATTTCTGATTCGGACATTTTCGTCAAGTCATGTCCATTAAAATGTATAGTGCCATTGACGATTTTGCCTGTAGTACCGTGAAATAATTGCATGATGGATAACGATGTTAAGCTTTTTCCACTGCCCGATTCTCCCACTAAGCCTACTATCTCTCCTTTACGGATGGAAAAATTGACACCTCTTAAAATTTTGATTTCCTTATTATCACGCGTAAAGGACGTTTCTAAGTCACTTACTCGCAATACATGTTCTGGCATAGGCATTCTCCTTAATTATTTTTTATTTTTGGATCTAACACATCTCGTAATCCATCACCTATTAAGTTAAATGCTAGTACGGTTAAAAATATGGCAATACCTGGCATGATGACTACATGCGAAGATGTCCCTAAATAGTCGCGCCCACTACTTAGCATTACTCCCCACTCAGGCATTTCAGGGCTTGCACCTAAGCCTAAAAAACTTAAACCAGAAGCTGCTAAAATGGCTGTCCCTATACGCATTGTGACAAAAATGATTAACTCACTAATTGTTTCAGGGAAAATATGTTTCCACAGCACTCTAACATGCGATGCTCCCATAGATTGTGCTGCTTCTACATAGACATTCTCCTTCGCATTCAATGTAGCACCTCTGACTAAACGAGCAAAAGATGGCACACTAAAGATCATCACAGCAATGATGACATTATTAATACCAGGGCCCAATAAGGCTACAATGGCAATCGCTAATAATAAATCAGGGAATGAAAACAAAACATCACAGCTACGCATGATGATTTTGTCAACCCACCCACCGAAGTAACCGCTAATTAAACCTAAAATAGTTCCTAGTATTAAGCCTAAAAATACGGCACTGAAACTCACCATTAAGGATATTTTTGCGCCTACTATTAAACGACTAAAAATATCTCGACCATACTCGTCCGTTCCTGCCAAATGACTTGCACTTGGTCCCTCTAATAAAGCATTATAATTCGGTTCAAAAGGATCGTAAGGTGCGATATAAGGGCCAATAATAGCGATTACAATTAACAATCCTATAAAGATACTTGCTACCAAAGCAGCCTTTTGTTTTTTAAAAGACTTCCAAAATTCTTTAAGAGGAGAGTATTTTCTTTGTGTATTTTGCACTTGGCTATTTTGCACAGTAGTTGGTGAAGTCATTTTGTTCCCTCCCTTAAGAATTTAATTGGATTTTTGGATTTAACACGGTATAAAGCACATCAACTATTAAATTGACTAAAATAAATTCAAATGCAAATAACAGCAGTGCAGACTGAATGACGGGATAATCTCGAAAGGCAATCGAATCAATTAAAAGTCGTCCCATTCCTGGAAAACTAAAGACTGTCTCCACTACCACCGATCCTCCTAAGAGAAATCCGAATTGCAGACCTGCTACTGTTACCACAGAAATCAAGGAATTTCTTAAAGCATGGGTCACAATAACGGAGTGTTCTTTCAATCCTTTTGCTCTCCCTGTTCTTATAAAATCAGCTTGTAACGTTTCAAGCATGGAAGAACGAGTAAATCGCGCAATCATTGACATAATGCCAGCCCCTAAAGTCAAGGAGGGCAAAATATAACTTGAAAAGCCATCTAATCCACCCGTCGGAAATAACCCTAGCTGCACTGAAAATAATTGAATTAATAATAAGCCCAACCAAAATCCTGGAATTGAGATGCCAGAAACAGCCGTTACCATACCAAAATAATCAGGCCATTTGTTTTTATTGATGGCAGAAAAAACACCAATCACCAAACCCATTAATGTAGCCCAAAACATGGAAAGGAAAGTAAGATGAAGAGAAGGCATAAACCTTGTTTTAAACATATCTATGACAGGTAGTCCTGTTGTTAAAGATGTTCCAAGCTCACCCGTCACAAGATTTTTCATATAATCCATGTATTGTTTAAGAATGGGTTTATCTAAACCTAACTCATGGCGTACATTTTCAACATCTTCTAGCGTGGCATCCTTACCAGCTACTAATCTTGCAGGGTCACCTGGTATGAAATGAATAAATAAGAATGTTAATATAGAAATGACAATTAATATCGGTATCATTTCAACAGTTCTTCTTGCTATATACTTCCACATGTGGCCTTCCTCCTTTCTATTTTTATGGAAAAGGAATTGACGAGCATCAATTCCTTTTACTGTTCATTACTCCACTTTGGCATTCTTCACATCAAGCCCACCTGTAGGGTTTACTAGCACACCGCTCACATTTGAACGTACACCATATACAACTTCATCTACCCCTAAGAAAATCCATGGTGTATCTTGATAAACGATTTCCTGTAATTTTTCATATAATTCAGCTTGGCGATCAACATCTGAAATGGAGTTAGCTTCATCCATTAATTGATCTGCCTCCGTGTTATGATAGTAAGCTGTATTTGCACCATTCGGTGGGAATGATACGCTATGGAAAAGAGGCTTTGTTGCATTCGTTATATCCGAAGCATACGCTGACCAACTCACATACCACATTTGTAATTTCGCATCATCTGGTGTTTGTGCTCCATAGATTTCGTCTGATAAAGTTCCTTCTTCCATCGATTTAATTTCTACTTTTACACCGATTTGACCTAACTGTTGTTGAATAAACTGCATACCCTTCATCGTATCCGAGTTTGTGTTCCCCCAGATTTCAATATCGAAGCCATCTGGATAGCCTGCCTCAGCCAATAATTCTTTTGCCTTTTCAATATTGTGTTCATACATTTTTTGCTGCTTATAATAAACGGTTTTGGAAGGAATAATAGAGTCTAATGGTAAACCAAGCCCTGCATTCACCACTTTTAAATAAGCATCCTTGTCCACGGCGTAGTTAAATGCTTGTCGAACTTTAATATCATCCAAAGGTTTTTTATAGGTATTTAATGAAACGTAATGTGCAATTGTAGAAGGAACCTTATTTACCTCTACATCTTTACTATTAGAAAGCTCATCAATATTTTGTGCTGGCACTGGATAGATAACCTGAGCATCGCCCGCTTTTAGCATCGCTACGCGCGAGCCGTTTTCTGGCACTGGTTTATAGGTGATTTTAGCAACACGTTCTCCACCATCCCAATAGCCATCAAAGTTTTCAATTGTTAAATGGTCTCCTTGTACCCATTCAACAAATTTATATGGTCCTGTACCAACAGGTTTTTTAGGTATATCTGCTGAATTTTCTTTAATCATTTTTGGACTAATCATTTTGGCAACTCCGAAACGCGTAATCATTGGTCCATATGGTTCTTTTAAAGTAACTTTAATTTCATAGTCGCCTAGGATTTCAACATTGCTGATTAAGCTAAAACCACGAGAATATAAACGTAAGCTTTCATCATTCATGATTCGTTCAATGTTGACCTTTACAGCTTCAGCATTAAACTGCTCCCCGTCATGGAAAGTAACCCCTTCTTTAAGTTTGAATGTATAGACTAGCGCGTCTTCACTAATTGAATAGTCATCTGCTAGAACCTTAATAATTTGACCATCTGCATTAAAGCCTAACAATCCTTCTAGCATTGTCTCCTGTACAGAACTCGAATTCGTATCCCCTGTGTTATGTGGATCCATTGAAATAAAGTTTTCATTTACAGCGATAACAAGTTCATTTTTTGAACTAGCTGTACCTGAATCTGTAGTAGACTTGTCCCCAGTATTTGATGCGTTAGAATTGTCTTTCTCTGCGCATGCTGCTAAAAGCAACGTACATAGAATTACAAAAACCAATTTTTTAACATAATTCATCTCATCTACTCCCTTTGTAAAAATCTATAAGAATATTTCTTATAACTTAAATTAAGAAATATAATTACCGAAAAACATTTATTTTCTCCACTGATGAAAATAAGTAGGCAAAAAATAAACTATATTTTCTTACGATTAGACAATTCAATTCAGGAAAAATTGCTCCCTCAACTATCACAATTGCTTTTAATCAGAAAGTATAGTTCAAAATACAAGGTGTATTTATTCCACTGCTGAAAATAAATGAGTAAAAAAATATTCCCTCTCAGGACATTTTTATTATCAGAAAATTAATTATTTTTTAACAACTATAAACTATGAAATCTATTATTTCCACTATTTTTTTAATAAATTTCAGAATTTTATAATTGTTTTTATTGAACTATAATAATTATCCCTAGAGTTTTTGTTGCCCCAAAGGCCAATAATAAAAGTTCTAAAAGCCCTTATTACATGGCTTTTAGAACCTACATGAATAGTTGCTATAGCGTATTTATACTATTCACAACCACATTTAGTATGCGGTCAAGATCTTCTTGTGAAATATTAAGTGGTGGTGATAACGTTAAGACATTATTAAACCCTGCTACAGTAGCTCCATTTTTCCCAATGATGACCCCTTGCCCTTTACATGCTGCAATGACAGCATTCACTTTCTCCACAGGTAAAGGTTCTTTCGAAACTTTATCTACCACTAATTCAATTCCAATCAATAAGCCTTTGCCTCGTACATCTCCTACATTTGGGTGAGGCTGTAATTCTTGTTGCAGTGTTTTTAGTGTTACTGCACCAATTTCCTTGGAACGGTCAAATAAAGCCTCTTGCTCAAGAATCTCAATATTTTTTAATGCGACTGCACATGCCACCGGTGAGCCACCGAATGTATTTACATGGCGGAAATAGCCGTATGCATCTGATCCAGTAAACGCCTCATATATTTCACGCTTTACCGCTGTAGCTGATAATGGTAAATAGGCACTTGTAATTCCTTTGGCCATTGTAATAATATCAGGCTTTACACCATAATTCATAAATCCAAATGGCTTCCCTGTACGACCAAAGCCACAAATAACCTCATCCACAATCATTAAAGCGCCGTGTTTTTTGCATACTTCTTCAATACCTTTTAAATAGTTTTCTGGAGGCATAATGACACCACCACCTGTAATAATAGGCTCTAAGATCATTGCTGCAATTGTATCGCCCAGCTCCCAGGTCATCGTTTTGTCTACGGCCTTTACACTCGCTAAATCTAATGGCGCAATAGTCTCACTTTCATGCTCACGATATTGATCAGGTGGTGCAACATGGATAAAGCCAGGTGATAGAGGCTCATATTTATATTTACGCTCCGCCTGCCCTGTTGCCGCTAATGCACCGAAGGAATTCCCATGATAAGCACGGTAGCGAGAGACGATTTTATAGCGCGAGCTTTGTCCTTTTTGCTGATGGTATTGTCGAGCTATTTTAAAAGCTGTTTCATTCGCTTCTGAACCACTGTTAGAGAAGAAAATAACATAATCTCCACCAAGCATTTCATTAAGTTTTTCGGCTAGTTCCACGGCTGGTAAATGTCCCTGAGATAAAGGTGCATAAGCATTTTTCATCATTTGTTCATGGGCTGCATCCGCTAATTCTTTACGACCATAGCCAACATTGACACACCATAGCCCAGCCATCGCATCAATATATTCCACACCATCTGTATCAGTAATTCTTGCACCATCAGATTTCTCTACTACATACGTGGCTTGTGGATTATAGGGTTTCATCGAATGCCATACATATTGCTCATCCTTTGCTAATACATCACTTTTAAGATTGATCTGCGTCATCGCCAAACACCCCTCATTATTATTTTAGTTTTTCGCATCGTTATTACTTGGGAACGCAAAGGAGCTTGCTGTATCCTCTGTCTCATCGGGCCAACGTTCAGAAATCGTTTTTGCCTTTGTAAAGAACCTCGCCTGATCTGGACCAAACATATGCCCTTCACCAAACTTAGAGCGTTTCCACCCACCAAAGTTATGATAGCCAACTGGGATTGGGATTGGCACATTTACCCCTACCATACCCACCTCTATTTCTTCTTGGAATTTACGCGCTGCCGCACCACTGCTTGTAAACATTGTGACACCATTGCCAAGCTCATGATCATTTATTAAATCAATAGCCTCTTGTAGTGAATCAACCCCTACTACAATACGTGCTGGACCAAAGACCTCCTCTTTGAAGATCGTCATTTCTGGTGTGACATGATTAAGTAAAGTAGGACCAAGATAAAAACCATTTGACGATTCACATACTTTTGGATTTCTTCCGTCGATGACAAGATTCGCTCCTTCACTGACCGCCCCATCGATATAACGTATAATCGTTTCCTTTGATTGTTTAGTGATAACAGGACCAAAATCGACGTCTTGCTCTGTATAAGGCCCTACCTTTAGTTCGGAAATTTTATTTTTCAATATTTCCGTAAATCGTTGCTCCGTATCCTTCCCTACAACGAGTGCACCAGAAATAGCCATGCAACGCTGAGATGCTGCGCCATATGCTGCTCCTAAAAAGGCATTTGCTGTCTGTTCTAAATTGGCATCAGGCATAACAATCATAAAGTTCTTTCCACCACCAAATGCAGCGACTCGTTTATTGTGCTTTGTCCCAGTTTGATAGATATATTCAGCAACAGGCGTTGAGCCAACAAATGAAATTGCTTGAATCTCTTTATTTTCTAATAGTTCATCGACTGCCTCTTTATCTCCATTAACCACTGTCCAAATACCGTCTGGTAGACCTGCCTCTTTCCATAATTGGCACAAATATAATGCTGAAATAGGTACACGTTCAGATGGCTTTAAAATAACTGCATTTCCTACCGCAACAGCCATACTTGTAATAGCCAGTGGTACCATAACAGGGAAATTAAATGGTGCAATGGTTGCTACTACACCAAGAGGCGATTTGGCAGAAAAAGCATTAATATTTCCACCTACATTGACGGAATACTCTCCTTTTAGCAATTGGGGGGCACTGATCGCCATATCCACAGATTCAATACCACGAACAATTTCACCTTTCGCATCTTCCTTAGTTTTTCCACTTTCTTGGCAAATCACATTGATAAGTTCTTCCTGTCTTTCTACTAACAGCTGACGGAAACGATGTAGCACTTCTACCCGCTTCCCAATTGATGTTTTTTTCCATGCTGGAAAGGCTTCCTTAGCTAACTGAATAGCATGCTTTACCTCGGCTCTTGAAGCAAGGGGTACTCTTGCAATAACCTCACCTGTTGACGGATTATATACTTCAGAGAATCTGTTACTTGTACCTGCTACCTCTTCTCCTTTGATAAAATGTGTTAGCGTTTTCATTTCTTGTTGAACTGTCATAATTGACCACTCCTTTTTTTCGTCTTATTGTTCAAAATCAAACTTGTCTTTTGTGAAAAGGGAACTTGATTCATCGGCTTGTTTGATCACCTTTTTCTTTTGAGTCAGCATATAGAAAATCATCACAATGGCCACAATAACGCATGTAAATAAAATTTGTGAGCGCATAGACTCTATAAAGAACATCGCAATGAGTAATGCTGTTGTTGCTACTATTGTTAAATATGTTAAATATGGAAATAGCCACATTTTCACCTTTAATAGCTCTGGATTTTCTTGCTCAATCTTCCGTCGCATTCTTAACTGTGAAAAGGCAATGATTAAATAAAGAATCAACGTAATAGCACTACAAGAACTTAATAAAAACATAAATACTTTATCTGGCGACACATAGTTCATAATGACCGCAATATATGAGAAAAATGTTGCGGCAAGTATGGCATTAACAGGTGCACCATTTTTATTTAATTTTAAAAATGCCTTTGGTGCTTCTCCTTTTTCCGCTAAAGAAAATACCATTCTTGATGTAGCATAAAGTGCTGAATTTAGGCATGATAATACAGCAGTTAAAACAACAAAATTCATAATTTGTGCGGCTGCAGGAATACCAATATAATCAAGTACCGCTACATAAGGACTTGTTAAAATATCTGAGGAATGCCAAGGCAATAGCGTCACTACAACTGCAATAGAGCCTACATAGAAAATTAAAATACGCCAAGTAATAGAATTGGTAGCTTTTGTGACAGCGGCTAACGGTTCATCCGATTCACCAGCAGCAATCGCAACGATTTCTGTCCCCATAAATGAAAAAATAACGATAACGACACCCATTAGAACAGCGCCAAAACCATTTGGTAAAAAACCACCCTGTTCAACTAAATTGGTCATACCAACAGCATTAAAGTTTGGAGCAATACCAAAGATAATAAAAGCACCAAGACCTAGAAAAACGACTATACTTGCAACCTTAATAAGAGAGAACCAATACTCAAACTCACCAAAAGCTTTGACAGAAAGAACATTTGTTAATGTAAGTGCTACAGTTAATAACAGACTTAAAAGCCATAAAGGAATCCCATCGTACCAATATTGAATAATGGCAGCTGCTGCTGTTGCCTCTAAAGCAATGGCAATCACCCAGAAAAACCAGTACAACCATCCAATCATAAAACCTGCCCACGGACCAATGGCTTCATGTGCATAGTGAGCAAACGATCCACTCGTTGGATTGACTGCCGCCATCTCACCTAGCATACGCATAACTAATACAACGATAATTCCTGCAAATATATACGATAAAATTGCCCCTGGACCAGCTAGGTTAATGACCGAGCCACTCCCCATAAATAGTCCAGCACCGATTACACCGGCAATTGCAATCATCGTCATATGCCGCTTCTTTAATCCTCTTTGTAAATGCGTTTGTTGCCCCATATCTGTCACCTCTTTTAGTAGATTGCTTGATCGCTTACAAAAATCTTACATCTTTCATAACGTTGAAGTAATAGACAAACTGTAAAATTCTATACTTTTGTTTTATACATAATGTAAAATAGACTAAATATTCTTAAAATAATTTTTAAACGATTTTATGAGTAAATTCTTAGCGCAAAGCAGAAATTATTGAATTCTAACCACAGACACGCATGTCAAAAGGAGGGGCAAAAATGAGCCCATTTCAACTAAAAGTACTAGACGTTTTACAGAATAAATATTTTCAAAATGCAGAGGTAGTTGCAGGTCATGAGGGATTAACAAGGAGCGTTAAATGGGCACATGTACTAGAAATCATTCATGTTGATAATTTTTTAGTTGGTGAAGAGTTAGTATTAACTACAGGGCTTAGTCTCCAACATAGTATCGAGGACTTTGTATCCTTTATAGAAGCCATCATTCAAAAAAATTGTGCTGCCCTTTGTATTGAATATGGCACCTCTATTCAAGCAGTTCCTGAAGCGATTTTAACACTTGCCAACCGCCACCAGTTGCCTATTATTGTTTTCCATGAAGCAGTTCCTTTTGTTCGTATTACACAGGATTTACATAGTCAAATTATCAATCAGCAATATCTATTGATTTCTTCACTAGAAGCTTACTCACAAACATTGAACAAAAATGCAGTATTGGGACAAAATACGGACGATATTTTACAAAATATGTATAATGAATTGAAAATACAAATTATGTTTTCCATTAAGGGAAGAGAACCTGTCTTTTTCCCGAATATGGTTCATAAAAAGCGGCAGCAATTCCTAACATTGAATACATCGTCTCAGCAATTTAAACATGAGCCTATTTTTCTATTTGATCAACATTATGCCGATTTATCAATTTATCGAGAAGATGGGCTTTTCTCCGAATTTGAATTATTAATATTAGATCGCACGGCAACAGCGTTGGCACAGCTTTTAATGCGAGAGTTCTATATTGAGGAAAAAAAGAATATTGAGGATGCTTCGATTTTAGCTGATTGGATTGATCAAAAACTATCTAAGGAGGAAATCTATAAATTTATCGTTACACATTATACTAACTATACACAATCCAGTGGCACTGTCTTTATTTTGGCTTCTCCTAATACGTTGACAAAGGCACAGGAGGATGTAGTCTATAGTAAGCTTTATTATCGTAATCTCTTTGAGCAACATGGCTTTATTCCATTTTTATTTGAAAGAAAAAGCTATGTTATTTTTATTTTACTGCATACAAAAGATAGTAAAGCCATTCGTGATATGCTAAACAACATGTTTTCCTCTTTGGTCAAAACTGAATTTTATAAAAAGCAGCAGGCACAAGGTTATCAGATAGCTATTGGGAAGGTCGTTTGTGATGTGGATGAAATTCCCAAAAGCTATCAAACTGCACTGGAAACCTTATATATTTGTCGAAAAGTACAAACGTCCTCGTTCTTTTATGATGATCTGCATTTATATCATTTAATCTATAAATTACAAATGCAGGTGGATTTACAGGAAGTGATTTTCGACTATTTACAGCCCGTTATTGAATACGATGAAAAATATAATAGTAAGCTTCTCGAAACATTGCAGGTGTATTTACAAACAAATGGCTCTAAACAGCAAACAGCGAATCAATTGTTTATTGTTCGTCAAACACTCTATCACCGCCTAAAAAAGCTTGAAAGTTTACTTGGTAAAAATTTTATGAACGGGCATAACCGCATTACACTTGAATTTATGCTACTAGCCAATTCATTAATCGAGGATAAGAGCTAGAAAAAAGTTGGCACGCTTAAAAGGTTAACTCCCCTCCTAAGCGTGCCCTTTATTACCCTTTCACAACTACATCGTGATACAGTCCTGGTCTACGATCATCGTAAACAGGAATTCTTCCACGTACTTCATCGACAATAGAAAAGTCTACATCGATCACTGCTACTTCCTCGTCCTCAGCACCTACCCATAATACTTCTCCCCAAGGCTGAATAATCATAGACTGCCCATTAAAATTTTCTACCTTTTTCGAAATACGATTTACTGCAATGACAAAGCATTGATTTTCAATTGCACGAGCCTGTAGCAACGTTTTCCAATGGTCAATCCTTGGAGTTGGCCACTGCGCTGGTACAAATAATACCTTTGCTCCTTGTAATGCATGTGCACGTAACCATTCTGGGAAGCGAATATCATAGCAAATGACACCAGCAGCTTCAATATCATCTAAAGCAAAACGATTCATTTCATCCCCTGCTTCCAAGTAAAGATGCTCGTCCATTAAACGGAAAAGATGTGCCTTGCTATATTCCCCAACAAGTTCTCCATTACGATCAAAGGTATACATCGTATTATAAAATTTATCGCCTTTCTTTGTTGAAACAGAGCCCCCTACAATATGTACATCAAGTTCCTTAGCAAGTTTAGCCAAAAAGGCCTTTGTCCGCTCACCATTGATATCTGCTAGCTCAGGCAGTTTCTCTAAAGCATAGCCTGTATTCCACATTTCAGGTAACACTATGATTTCTGCCCCATTTTTTGCAGCTTCACGAATCTTATCCTCGGCACGTTCAAAATTTTCTTCAACTTTGCCAAAGCCAACATTTAATTGAATACAACCGATTTTCATCTCTATTCCTCCTCTAGACAATTAACAGAAAAAGTAATACTATTTGCTTCATATTCTTCAATAATAATTATTATATTCTGAAAAAGGTGATCATGCATGGAATTCTCTAAAAAACTACAGCAACTACCCACTCAATTTTTTGCAGCACTCGTTCAAAAAGTAAACTTGGCTCTAGAAGAAGGGCGTGATGTCATTAACCTTGGGCAAGGAAATCCCGATCAGCCAACGCCTATTCACATCATTCAAGCATTACAGGAAGCAGCTGAAAATCCTCAAAACCACAAATATTCACCATTTAGAGGTCTCGCTGAATTACGCCAAGCTGCTGCGGACTTTTATCAACGTGAATATCAGGTAGAACTAAATCCAGATACAGAGGTAGCGATTCTTGGTGGAACAAAAATTGGTCTAGTTGAGCTACCTTTAGCTGTGTTAAACCCTGGTGACACGATGCTCTTACCAGATCCTGGCTATCCAGATTACCTATCAGGTGTTGTACTAGGAGACGTCAATTTTGAAGTAATGCCCCTTTTTGCTGAAAATGATTTCTTACCTGATTATCATGCATTACCTGATGAAGTGAAAGAAAAAGCAAAGCTTCTTTACTTAAATTACCCGAACAACCCTACAGGTGGTACAGCATCACTTGCGTTTTTTGAAGAGACCGTTCGCTTTGCGAAGGAGCACAATATTATCGTATCACATGATTTTGCTTATGGGGCAATAGGATTTGACGGTAATAAACCAGTTAGCTTCCTTCAAGCAAAGGGTGCAAAAGAAGTAGGAGTTGAAATGTATACATTATCGAAAACCTATAATATGGCTGGCTGGCGTATAGGCTTCGCTGTAGGGAATGCCGAGATTATTGCTGCTATTAATCTAATTCAGGATCATCTGTTTTGTAGTCAATTCCCTGCCATTCAACAAGCCGCAGCAGTAGCACTGACGGCTTCCCAGCAATGTGCGGATGAACTACGAGCTACTTATGAGCGTCGCCGCAATGTACTCATTGAAGAAGCTCGAAGAATTGGCTGGCATGTTACGGCTCCAAGTGGCTCCTTCTTCGCATGGCTCCCTGTACCACTAGGCTATACAAGTGAACAGTTTGCTGATCTTTTGCTCGAAAAAGCTGATATCGCTGTAGCAGCAGGTAATGGCTTCGGTCAATATGGTGAAGGCTATGTTCGCGTAGGATTGCTGGTTAGTGAGGAGCGCTTACGTGAAGCAATCCATAGAATCGAGCAATTACAATTGTTTATAAGATAATGACGCCATATCCTGTAGCTATCCCTAGCTACAGGATTATTACTATTTTTCAATTTTCCTTGGTTGCCCTAAACCATTTTCTAATGGATAAAATTGAACATGACCTGTTTCATCATCCCATTTTCGAATATGTTGAATCCCTTGTACCTCTGCCAACACGATGTCAGCAGTAATAACAGGGTTGCCCCCTTTTATTAAATGCCCACCTGATACAACACCCCATTGATCGCTCATAGAACCATGGAAATGTGTCTCATATCCACCATCTCGCTTACACACCACACCTGAACCTTGAATAAATTCTAATGGTCCCTCTTTTTCAATCACATCACTAAAACGAACTTGAATTTGAACTGTTGCATCTGGCACTAAATAAACAAAGCTACTTTTTTGAAAGCTGCCAATACAGCTTACAATTGTTGCTGACTCTATACTATTCTCTTCGCAAAGCGCTTCAATTCCTTCAATGATATCTGTTCCCGTTAGAAAACGAGCACTAATAACCTTACCAAATGAACCTATACCATAATTAACTCTTACAGACATTGTTATCCCTCTTTTGCGTCGAAATATTATAATTATATAAAAAATTTAAAAATTATTTATTGACTTACTATACCCTATAAATTATATTAGTTCTATCGGAATTACAAAAAAATATTATAAATCTCTTATCAAGAGTAGCTGAGGGACTGGCCCTATGAAGCTCGGCAACCTCCTTTTATAGGAAGGTGCTAAATCCTGCAAACGATCTTCGTTTGATAGATAAGAGAGGACATCTTTTCATGAGCCTCTCTTAATTTGTAAGAGAGTTTTTTTATTTTCAAAAAACCGATAAAAACAATCTTGGAGGTATTTTCATGAAAAAGAAAAATAAATTTTTAGTAGGTTTAGCAAGTTTAACATTAGTAGCAGCTTTAGCAGGCTGTGGCTCTAAAGAAGATAGTAAAAGCCAAGCTGAAGGAATTGATGAAAAGAAAATCGTTGTAGGCGTCACTTCTGGTCCACACGAACAAATTGCAGAAGTAGCCGCTAAAGTAGCAAAAGAGAACGGGCTAGAAGTAGAACTAAAATCATTTTCTGACTATGTTTTACCTAATACATCCTTAGCTGAAGGTGATCTTGATGCGAACAGCTATCAACACGAGCCTTTCCTAGATACATTTAATAAAGACCATGATACAGATTTAGTACCAGTGGGCAAGACGATTTTAAATCCAATGGGTATCTACTCAGAAAAATATAAATCCTTTGATGACATTCCTGACGGTGCAACGTTTGGCCTACCAAATGACCCAACGAATGGAGCACGTGCCCTCTTTGTTTTACAGGAAGCTGGCTATATTAAGTTAAAAGAGGGTGCAGACTTAACAGCCTCGATCCGTGATGTAGAAGAAAACAAAAAGAATTTAAAATTCATTGAATTAGAGGCAGCTCAAATTCCTAAACAACTTAGTGAAGTAGATGTAGCAGCTATTAATACAAACTTTGCACTAGAGGCTGGCATTAACCCTAAAGATGACTCTATTTTATTGGAATCTACTGATTCTCCATACGTGAACTATATTGTTGTACGTGCTGAAAATGAAAATGATCCAACAATTAAAAAGTTCGTTGAGGCTTACCAATCTGACGAAGTGCGTCAATTCATCGAAGAGGAATTCAAAGGTTCTGTAATCCCTAGCTGGTAATATGTTCAGAAAGCTTCTATAAAGCCGAAGAATCTGCTGAAATTCCCCAATGGGAAGACGAGCAGATTCTTGCTTTTTAGAAGGTTGAGAAAGGAGCAAACAATCGCATGATTCAATTACAAAATATCTCAAAAGAATTTAAATCGAAAAAAGGCATCATAAAAGCTGTGGATGGCATCAACCTTCACGTAAAAAAGGGACAAATTCATGGTGTAATCGGCTATAGTGGTGCTGGTAAAAGTACACTCATTCGTTGCGTTAATCTACTAGAACGTCCTACAGCAGGAAAAGTAGTGATAGACAATGTAGACATTACGACCCTTTCTCTTCACGAATTACGTCAAACACGCCAAAAAATCGGGATGATCTTCCAGCACTTTAATCTCTTAAAAACAGCAACAGTTTACAATAATATTGCAGTTCCCTTAAAGCTACTAGGCTATAAAGAGGCGGAAGTAAAAAACCGAGTAGCTAAGTATGCTGAAATTGTCGGTTTAACAGATAAACTAGATAGTTACCCAAATCAACTTTCAGGTGGTCAAAAACAGCGTGTGGCTATTGCACGTGCCTTAGCACAGGAACCAGAGATTTTACTTAGTGACGAAGCAACAAGTGCACTTGATCCTGAGACAACGGAAGCCATTCTTGAATTGTTGTTAAAAATTAATCGTGAATTAGGCATTACGATTCTGCTCATCACACATGAAATGAATGTAATTCAAAAAATTTGCGATGAGGTTTCTGTTCTAGAATCAGGGAAAGTTGTGGAATTTGGCACAGCGATTGAACTTTTTGCGAAACCGAAGCACCCTACAACGCGAAAGTTTTTGAATACAATTTCACAACGTAATTTATCCCCTTCTCTTATTGAGCAATTAAATGTTTCAGGAAGTGTAATCCGTTTAACATTCCTTGGTGAAAGTACTGGTAAGCCATTATTAGCAGAAGTCACTAAGGTATATGATGTGCAACCAAATATTTTAACAGCTAATATTATTGAATTAAAAAACGGTATTGTCGGCAATATTGTGGTGCATTTACATGGCGAAACGCAGATTGTCCAAAAGGCGTTAACGTATTTTTCAGAAAATGGCGTGGCAGTGGAAGAATTAGGAGGTGTGTTCAATGAGTAGTATCCAAAGCTTCTTTACAGATTGGTCAGATGTTATTGGCAAAGCAATTATCGAAACATTTCAAATGGTCGGAATTTCATTATTTTTCTCCATTCTGATTGGCATTCCATTAGGGCTATTAATCGTTTTAACACGACCAGGACAATCCTTTGAAAATAAATTTTTCTATCAGTTTTTTAATCTATTTATCAATATTGTTCGCTCTGTTCCATTTATCATTTTATTATTCTTCATCTTACCTTTTACCAAGTTAATTGTAGGTACAACAATTGGTGTTAAAGGTGTAATCGTTCCACTAGTTGTTTACACAGCTCCTTATATTGCACGGCTGATGGAATCTGCGCTTTTAGAAGTGGATTCCGGAGTAGTAGAAGCCTACACAGCCATGGGTATTAAACGTCGCCATATCATTTGGCATGTCCTATTACGTGAAGCGCGACCATCTATTATTTTAGGCTTAACAATTGCCACAATAGGATTAATTGGTGCAACAGCAATGGCAGGAATGGTTGGTGCTGGCGGTTTAGGTGACCTTGCCTACCGTTATGGTCATTTGCGCTATGAGGTTGATGTGATGTATGCAACTGTCTTTATCTTAATCATCCTTGTGCAGAGCATTCAATCCATTGGTAACCGCTTCGCCGCGAAGTTGAAAAAAGATTAAGAGGAGAATGAAGATGACAAACGAAATTTATGTAGAGAAAAATGGCTATATTGCAACGTTAGTATTAAACCGCCCGGATAAACGGAATTCTTTATCAAGGGCAATGTTTCAAGCCATAGTAGACCAACTAGAGCTGCTCCGGATAGATTCTTCCATCAAACTTTTAATTGTTCGCGGTGTCAATGAAGTAGCCTTTTCTTCCGGTGCAGATATTAGCGAGTTTTTAGATGTTCGTTATGCTACAGACAATGCTAAAGCCTATAATGAATTGGCTCTAAAGGCGATCGATGCTCTCTATAAATTTCCACACCCGACAATTGCTATGATTCAGGGCTTAGCAATTGGTGGTGGCTTAGAGTTAGCAAATGCTTGTGATTTTAGAATAGCAACGCCTAAGAGTAAGCTAGGCATTACCGCTGCAAACATAGGTATTGTCTATAATTTAGAAAGCACGAAACGTCTCATCAATATTGTTGGTGTCGCTAAGGCAAAGGAAATTTTGTACACAGCTACTATTTTTACAGCTGAAGAAGGAAAAAATATTGGTTTAATCACGGCCCTACACGAACCAGAGGAAATTGATGAGGCGACATTGCAATTCGCTGAACATTTATTAAGTAAATCATCCATTGCAAACGCAGGCATCAAAAAAATTATCCAAGCAATTGTTGATGGTGAAATTGAAGAAAACGATGAGCTGGCACAGTTAGTTTTGGATTCATTTAGTTCAGACGATTATAACGAAGGTATTCAAGCCTTTTTAAATAAAAGAAAGCCTATTTTCAATAAATAAGTGAGGTAGTAACGATGACAAACATAACTGATGGCGATCTACTCTTAAAAAATATAACTGCACAAGCCCCCTTCCCCATTTGCTTTGCAGATTTAGAAAAGGCCGTAGCGGAAAAAATCGAAGCTGGCCCTTTTGGCTACATCCGTTCAGGTGCTGGCGGTGAACAAACACTGCGCAATAATCGTGCAGCTTTTGAGAAGTATTCCATTGTTCCCCGATTTTTAAATGATGTGTCAAACGTTGATACATCGGTTCATTTGTTTGGTAAAACATATCCAACTCCTTTGCTTTTTGCTCCTGTGGGCATGAACGGAATGGTTCACGATGAAGGTGAGCTTGCCGTTGCACGTGCCGCCCAGTTTTTAAATATCCCTTATATACAAAGCACTGTGTCCACTTTTGCTCTTGAAGAAGTTGCTCAAGCTGCGCCTTCTGCAACAAAATGGTTTCAATTATATTGGTCTACTAATGAAGAAATTGCTTTTAGCATGGCTGCACGTGCGGAGGAAGCTGGATTTGAAGCGATCGTTTTAACTGTCGACACCGTAATGCTAGGCTGGCGTGAAGAAGATGTACGCAATCAATTTTCACCATTGAAGCTAGGCTATGCAAGAGGAAATTATATGAATGATCCCGTTTTTACAGCCACTTTACCTGATGATTCATTCGAGTCCTACGTACAAGGTGTCTTGCAAAATGTCTTCCACCCAACACTTAATTGGGAGCATGTTCGAGAGCTAAAAAAACATACCAACCTTCCTATATTATTGAAGGGAATTTTACATCCTGAAGATGCAAAGCATGCTATCGACAATGGTATTGATGGCATTATTGTATCAAACCATGGTGGCCGTCAATTAGATGGTGTAATTGGTTCACTTGATGCCCTTCCTGCTATTGTGAAAGTTGTGAATGGACAAATTCCTATTATATTAGATAGTGGTGTATATCGTGGCATGGATGCCTTAAAAGCACTTGCTTTAGGAGCGAATGCAGTTGCAATTGGACGTCCTTTCGTCTATGGACTAGCCCTTGAGGGACAACAAGGTGTCGAAAAGGTGATGACCAATCTTTATGATGAATTAAAGGTTTCTATCGCATTAGCCGGTGCTACCTCTGTCAAAGGATTACGCAACATCACATTAGTCAAACAGGATGGGACTGAGGGTAAATGAAACAAGCATTACAAGGATTAAAGGTTATCGATTTATCACAAGTCTTAGCAGGTCCCTATTGCACCATGGTATTAGCAGATATGGGTGCAGAAGTTATCAAAATTGAAAAATACCCAAATGGAGACGATACCCGTACAATGGGTCCATTCGTTAATGAAGAAAGTCATATGTATATGATGGTTAATCGTAATAAAAAAGGTGTCTGCATCAATTTAAAAACGACTGAAGGACTGACTTTATTTAAAGAATTGATTCAATCTGTTGATGTACTTGTGGAAAATTATCGACCAGGTGTCACGAAAAAGCTTGGTATTGATTATGACACATTAAAAGCCATCAATCCTGGCCTAATTTACTGCTCTATTTCCGGTTATGGTCAAACAGGTCCTTATAGTCAAAAGGGTGGCTATGATATTATGGCTCAGGGTCTGAGTGGCTTAATGCATATGACAGGTGAAGCAGATGGACGACCTGTAAAAGTTGGCTTTGCGGTGAATGATATTGCTGCTGCACAAACAGCCTTACAATCGATTTTAATGGCCTATATTTATAAGCTTCGTAGTGGTGAAGGTCAATATATTGATGTGTCCTTAGTGGAGTCAGGTCTTGCGTGGACTGTTTGGGAGGCCGCTGCTTACTTCGGAAAGGGTGAGTTACCTGAGCGAACAGGAACCGCCCATCGTGTGTCTGCGCCCTATCAAGGTTTCAAAACACAGGATGACTATATTCTAGTAGGTGCTGGCAATCAAAAGCTATGGGAGATTTTTGCGGCAAAGGTTGTCAATCGACCTGATTGGTTAGACAATCCTCTCTTTGCTACCAACTATTCACGTGCCCAACATGTGAGGGAGCTGGAAGCAGAAATTGAAAGCGAGCTAATTAAGCATAAGGCTATCTACTGGCTCGAACTATTAGATAAGCATGGTGTACCATCTAGTCCAATCTATTCTTATGACCAAACATTGAATGACCCTCATATACTAGAGCGTGGCATGGTACTGTCCTATGAGCATCCGACTGCTGGACCAATGAGAACATTGGGCTTCCCAGCTAAGTTTTCACAAACACCTGGACAGCTAACAAGTGCAGCACCCACTTTAGGACAACATAATGAAGAAATTTTACAGGCATTAAATATTTCTGATCAAGCTATTCAACAGCTCAAAGCAGGCAAAATAATTGGGTCAAAATAAAGTGATTGTCTATTTTTAGATCGCCCTATCAGTTAGATTTAAGCTTCTATCGGTCACTTTTTTGATTCTATCCTTCACTTTTTCTTTTCTATCATGCAAAAAAGGCTTCCCCATTCATGAGGAAGCCTTTTTCTTATTGAATAACGCCTAATTCACGACCAACCTTCTCGTAAATCGCAATTGCATCATCAAGCATTTCTTTTGTATGTGCCGCTGTTGGCATATTCCGAACGCGACCTGTACCTTTTGGAACTGTTGGGAAGACAATTGATTTTGCATAAACGCCTTCTTCAAATAAACGTTTTGAAAATTCCTGTGTTAATTTTTCATCCCCAATGATGCATGGTGTAATTGGTGTCTCAGACGCACCAATATTAAAGCCAAGCTTCTCAAGCCCCGCTTTTAAATAATTACCATTATCCCACAGTTTATCGTGTAGCTCTGTTGAATCAATCAGCATTTGCACGGCTGCTGTAATAGCGGCTACATCACCTGGTGGTAATGCTGTTGAGAATAGGAATGGGCGTGAGCGAACTTTTAGCCAATCAATTAAATTTTTCTTACCTGCTACATAGCCACCTACTACACCAATGGCTTTTGATAATGTACCAATTTGGAAATCAATTTCTTTTTCTAATCCAAAATGCTTCACAGTTCCTTTTCCTTTACCTGTTACACCCGAACCATGTGCATCATCCACATACGTGATTAAATCAAACTCTTTAGCTATTTCCACAATTTCAGGTAATTTAGCAATATCACCATCCATTGAGAAGACACCATCTGTGATAACCATGATTTTATTGTATAAACCTGATTCCTTTGCTGCCTTTGCCTTTGCACGTAAATCCTCCATATCAGAGTGATTAAACGCGATGATTTTTGCCTTTGATAAGCGACATCCATCAATAATAGAGGCATGGTTTAATTGATCAGATAGAATGGCATCATTTTTATCCATTACAGCCGAAATAGCTGCCATATTACAATTAAATCCAGATTGATAAGAAATAGCCGCTTCTGTTCCTTTAAATTCAGCAAGCTTTTCTTCTAATTTTACGTGCAAGTCAAGTGTCCCGTTGATTGTACGAACAGCACCTGCTCCAACACCGTATTTATCAATTGTCTCTTTGGCAATACGCTTTAATTCTTCATTTGTTGCTAAACCAAGATAGTTGTTAGAGGATAAGTTAACAAGATTTTTGCCACGGACCTGAATAATTGGGCCATTTGCTCCCTCTACTGGATCGATTTCATTGTATAAGCCTTGTTCATGTAAGGCTTGTAGGTTTTCATCTAAAAATGCATTCAATACTTTTGACAAGCGTATCATCCTTTCCTAGGAAAACTGTTCTCGCTCCTAGTTTAGCACATGCAAGCCATTAGCTACATTACTTTGTTAATCTTTCGAATAGTGGCGCTGTTTTTTCGCGCCATAAAGAAGCCGATAGACAATTATCTAATAAACGACGAACGGTATATTCAGCTTCTGCATATCGTTTGGAATGGCCCATCGCATCCTGTATAGCTTCTTTGTATTGTGCTCGCACTGCCTCGATCGCAGTTTCTGCTTCCTCTGACAGCGCACAATGTTGACCAATATCAAATATCTTATCCCCTAACCTACCATCCTCTGGATCAAAGATATGAGGCTCTGTGCTATCAAAAATACAGAAATTAAGCTCTGGGATAATGACCATATCTACAGATTCCGCATCTAAGCCACACCAAACAATTTGTGCATCAAGCCCTCTTGCATTTGCTTCATCGGCTAAGCTTTTCATTAGTGAAGATTTGCCTGTACCTGGCTTACCTTTAATCATGAAGCGAGTCGTGATACTTTTGGTGATACTATCCACTGTATTTTCCGCACCTCTAGGAGTTAGCGTTCCCAGTAAACGATGTGTCCGCATACCTGTTTTATTCAGAATAATAGATTGGAACACTTCCGACTTTAAATTTTCCACCTGTTCATTTAATGCCTGCCAGTTCATACAGCTTTGTGTGATAACCTCCCAGTCATCATGTAGCTTGATTGCTTGATCCAGTTTCGCTATGCATTTTTCACGCCATGTTGCACGCTCTTGCATCGCCTCTGCAAGCTGTTCTCCAACCTTTTTAAGCTGTATGTCTTCTAAGCATTCATAGAAAGACATGACACGATGCTTTGTACCGAGTAAAGTTGGCTCGATATTCCACTCAGATGCCCATACAAAAAGTCTGTTACAGCCTTTTATATAAACGGCCTCAACAACCTCCTCTAATAAAGCATGCTTAAACCACTCGACAGCAAAGCCCTGTTTCACATAGAAGTATCCTAGTTCTTTTAACAGTTCTGAACCTTTAAATGTGGCAGGCCCTTGCAAAAAATAAACGAGAGACGCCTCTTCCATCATTTCTTTATATAAATGCTTCACACCTTGGCCAGTCAATGCGTGTCCAAAATAATACGTTACATTTCCGTTCAAATGTCGTTCCTCCTTTAGCTTATGCCCTGCATTATATGAAAGAACGCTAAAAAAAATGAAAAGCTACTTCTATCCTTTACAGATCTAAGTAGCTTCTTGGTTTAATAGAATGGCTTCATGCCCTCCATATTTCCAATACATTTCATCAATATTTTACGACAATACGGTAATGAATATTGCACAATATAGCCTGAGGTTAAGGCGATCAATACCGTCCCTACTCCAACTGGTCCTCCTAGAAGCCAGCCAACAATGGTTACAAGTACTTCAATTCCCATTCTTGCTGTCTTAATAGATCCGCCAAATTTTTCAACAAGTATCATCATTAAGGTATCCCTTGGTCCTGCGCCCATATTCGGTGCAATATACATCCCACAGCCAAAGCTCAAAACAAATAAACCAATTATAAAATATGTAATTTGTAAGCCATATACATCCGTTGAGGGCAACAGCCAGTTAAATACATCAATGAACGAGCCGATTAGCAGCATATTGAGCCAAGTACCTATCTTTGGCCATTGACGTAATACAATGGATGTTGAAGCAACTATAAAGAGTCCTGTTACAATAGACCATGTGCCGATACTTAACCCAAAATTTTGAAAGAGACCTACATGTAAAACATCCCATGGGCTTGTGCCAACGATTTTCCCCTTTATCGACATCGTGATTCCAAGTGACATCACCATTAAGCCACCAATAAAAAAGGTCCAACGCCACCCCATTATTCTACGCATTCCTTATCCTTCTCTCTATGAATAATATTGCTATTACTTTATCATACTTTCAACCAAAATTAAGCTATAGTGCTTAAACTAAACCGTTTATCTTACCACATAAAAAACTACCCATTCTCTCACTCATGGGTAGTTGTAATTGAGGCAAGTTGTGCCTTTGTTATATTCTTCAAATCATCTATTTGTACATGAATTTGCATACCAATTTTCCCAGCACTAACGATTATACTACCTTGTTCTTGAGCAGATACATCGATGACCGTTGGATATAACTTCTTCATCCCTACTGGTGAACATCCACCACGAACATAACCAGTATGGCTAAGTAGATCTTTTACCGCTAACATTTCAATTTTCTTTTCCCCAACTACCTTCGCGGCTGCTTTTAAGTCCAGCTCTTCAGCCACTGGAATAACAAATACAAATAACCTTTGTGCACTTGCTTTTGCTACTAATGTTTTAAATACCCTAGCAACAGGCTGTCCTATTTTCTCAGCTACAGAAACACCATCAACTTGACCGTCCCCTGTTTCATATTCCATCACATCAAAATGAATTTTTTGTTGTTCTAATAAACGAATCGCATTCGTTTTCGCGTGCTTTGCCTTTGCCATGTCAACAATCTCCTATCTACAGCATCAGGCTATCAAAGAGAACATAGAATCCTTGTCTGGACGATAGCCATTTTTCGTCATTTGAACGTGAGCCGCATATCTTTCCGATGCCTGTTTAAATGCTCTTAACTTGAATGCAGTCTCATAGTTCTTACCGAAAATTGTATCTGCAAATGGGTCCAATTTCAATTCCTTCGAGTAACGTTCAGGAACCTTCACTTCAATGATGTCACGTACAAAAGATGGTTCGCTTTCATTTGTGGCAACCTCGTCAACATTTGAATTATTTAACATATGCTGTATTTGAGCATCAACGCTTTGCGCCACACGTAAATCTTGAGGAGAAGGCTCTGCTGATGTCAATGCTGCATTACGTACCTGCTCTAAAATGTGTAGTGTGTCACCTAGTTCTGAATCGGATATATTCGAGGGATCAGCGTTATCATTCATTCCTACTTTATAGGTTTGCTCATGTGCCCGTACACTCTTTTCTGTTTGCTGTAAATCTTCCATAATGGCTTTCTGCTGAGGAGTTACTTCTTTTGACTCTTCTTGCTGCTGGTCATACAAATCTTGGTCAGTACGTCCTAATAATAAATTTTCAAGTTCAATCAATAATGGGTTTTTCTTTGGCTGAAAATACATCGCATTTTTTCTATAGGCATCTCCTGCCTCTTTACGCTGAAGTATTTTTTTACGATTATGCTGGGATGAAATTCTTTCTTGTTCCATTAAATTTGATATTTTCATAGTTTTCACCTCGCCCTTCTATCTACATATGCTAATAAGTTAATAGATATGAACATTCTTCCTCACACTCTATCTATACCATTTTATAAGTTTCTGTACACTCATTATCGGAATTTTCACTATTAAATTCAAGCACTAATTACTACTAACCTCCTAAAGAGATACTAATTATTTTCAAAAATAGGTATAAAGAATCTCATCTAATTAATGTTTTCATATTCATTTATTAGCTCCATACCCTTTTCAATAAAATTTATTACCATATACACTACACAAATAGTGTTAATCAACGTAAAAAAACAGCCCTTCATACTGGACTGCTTTTCTTATTTTTTGGGTCTAATCAATATCCCTTTATAGGCTAAGTAACCAAGCCATGCACCAATTGTATTCAAAATTAAATCATCAATATCCGCAGAACCAACGGTAAAAATAAATTGAACGGTTTCGACAGCAAGACTAGAAATAAAGCCTAAACAAATAATAACCCACGCTTTTCGGAATTTCTTCGATAGCAATGGCAGTAAAAAGCCCATGGGAGTAAAAATTAATAAGTTGCCAAGTAAGTTAACGATTATAATTTCCCAATTAAAATATTGAGAGTAGTTTATATAACGGAGAATCGTCTCGAAGGGAATAAAATTAGTAGTTAATCGCCAGCTACTATAATCAAACAATCCTAAGTCACCTATAGAATAATCTCCCCTTAATAAAATGACGACTACATCTACTAAGCGATCAATAACCAATTTATAAAAAGCCATAAATGAATAGATACTAAATAAAATCCAACCTGCGATCTTTAGCGGCAAATGATATGTATCAATGACATCCCGATATGGTAATGGGAGCTTGGCATTATTTTGAACATCCGCTATGTTGTTTTTAGACAAGCTTAACACCCACTTCCCTTTTATTCCTTCCCATATTTTAATATGCTCAACTATAGCTTGCAAGTAGCTGAAAAAATTATCATCCAAAAAGGCTGTCTCCTACCAGCAGAGACAGCCTTATAATAAGTATGTTTAAACTGGGTTTACCCCATGCTTACGTTGTGAGAATAATAAGTATTTTGACATATAAAGTTCTAAGCGATTTTCTAGTACCTTACGCAGCTCATTAGGCTCAATCACATCATCAATGATAAGCTCTGAAGCTAAGCGATACACATCAATTTCCTCTTGATATTCTTTACGTTTCTCGGCAATGAAGCTTGCTTGCTCTTCTTTTGGAAGTTCTGCAATTTTATTGGCATAGACGGCATTGACAGCAGCTTCTGGTCCCATTACGGCAATTTGTGCATTTGATAAGGCAATACAGCAGTCTGGTTCAAACGCAGGGCCAGCCATTGCATATAATCCTGCACCATACGCTTTACGCACAATGACCGTTAGCTTAGGAACAGTTGCCTCACTCATGGCAAAAATCATTTTAGCACCATGACGGATGATTCCTGCTTTTTCTACCTGAGTACCAATCATAAAGCCTGGAACGTCTGCTAGGAATAACAGTGGGATATTGAATGCATCACAAAGTGAAATAAATTTCGCCGCTTTATCAGCAGAATCGTGGAATAGCACGCCTCCCTTAACACGTGGTTGGTTAGCGATGATCCCAACGGATTGTCCATTAATTCGTGCAAGGCCTGTAATTAATTCTGGTGCAAATAATTTCTTAACCTCACAAAACGAATCTTCATCAATAATACGATCAATTAGCTTATACATATCAAATGGTACATTTTGATTTTGAGGAATTAATTCTTCAATAGATTTATCAAATGAAGCTGGTGGTTTAGGAGCCTCTACATTGCTACGCTCTGCATAGTTATTCGGGAAATATCCTAAATATTTGCGCGCATAAGTAATAGCCTCCTGTTCGGATTTAACAAGCACATCTCCACAACCAGAAACAGAACAGTGCATTTTTGCGCCACCCATTGTTTCTAAATCTACTTTTTCACCGATAACCATTTCGGCCATTCGAGGAGATCCTAAATACATAGAAGCATTCCCTTCTACCATCACCACAATATCGCAAAATGCAGGAATATAGGCGCCACCCGCTGCGGAAGGACCAAATAATAAGCAAATTTGCGGAACTTTTCCTGACAGTTTGACTTGATTGTAGAAAATGCGCCCTGCACCTCGGCGCCCTGGGAACATTTCAAGCTGATCTGTAATACGCGCACCCGCTGAATCCACTAAATAAAGTAATGGACAATTCAACTTTTCAGCGGTTTCTTGAATGCGAATCATTTTTTCAACCGTGCGTTTTCCCCAAGAACCAGCTTTAATCGTTGAATCGTTCGCTAGCACACAAACTGTGCGACCATGGATTTTACCAATACCAGTGATAACGCCATCTGCTGGTAAATCCCCTGCTAAACAGTTCGCATAGAGTCCATCCTCTGATTGAAGACCATCATCAAGTAATAGTTCAAGACGCTCACGTACAAATAGCTTGCCTTGTTGTGCATTTTTGTCATGATATTTTGGTAATCCACCTGCTAAAATTTTATCTTTCATTGTAGGTGGTGTATTTTCTGTCGAGATATTGCTCATGTTTATTTCCTCCCTTTGCCCAATCGATTACACCAAAATTATTTCTTGGCGTTTTATTTCCCTGAATATTGTGGCGCTCGCTTCTCTTGGAAGGCAAGTAAGCCCTCTAATCGGTCTTCTGTTGGGATCAGTGCACTATATGCAAGTGATTCAATTTTTAAACCGGTAGCTAAATCTACCTCAACACCTTGATTGATCGCAACTTTGGCCTGCACTAGAGAGAGTGGTGCATTTTTTGCCATTTCCAGTGCAAGCTGTTGTGCCTTATCTAATACCTCATGTCCTTCATAAACATACTCGATAATGCCATAATTTTCAGCTTCTTTAGCACTGAGCCTACGTGCTGTATAAATTAATTCCTTTGCTTTACCAAGACCAATTAGACGTGGAAGCCGCTGTGTTCCCCCAGCTCCTGGAATAATACCGAGTGATGTTTCTGTTAAGCCAAGCTTTACATGTGTAGCCGCAATTCGTAAATCACAAGCTAGTGCCAACTCCAAGCCTCCACCAAAGGCAACACCATTTAAGACAGCAATGACAGGCTGTGCAAGCGTTTCAACTTTTGCCACAGTGGCACCAATCAGCTGCACGATCTGCTTCACTTGTCGATCAGACATTCCTTTACGTTCCTTTAAATCAGCACCTGCACAAAATGCCTTTTCGCCTGCACCTGTTAGAAGGACTACACGCACTGCTGGATCACCATTGATTTGATCAAGTGTGGCAGACAGCTCATGCAGTAATTGAACCGACATAGCGTTAGCAGCTTCTGGTCTTGAAAGAGTAATAAGTCCAATACTACCCTCTAGTAATTCAAATCGAACGAGTTGTGTCATCCTTGATTTGCACTCCTTTCATTGCGGACAATAGCCATTTGCTTTGATGCAACCGCTTTGCCTAACTTCTCTTCAATAAAGAGTGCTGCCTCTAGCACCTTTTGTCGATCTACGCCTGTTTCAATGCCCATCTCATCGAATAAATACAATAAATCTTCTGTGGCTACATTACCTGAGGCACCTTTCGCATATGGGCAGCCCCCTAGCCCACCAAGCGCACTATCAAACTTGGTAATACCCATCTCTAAGGATTTCATAATATTGGCTAATGCTGTCCCACGTGTATCATGAAAATGCATGGCAAATTTTTCAGCAGGATACCTTTTTAGCAATTCCTCTAAAAGAAACTCAACCTGCGTCGGTACACCAACACCAATTGTGTCACCAAGCGATATTTCAGTCACACCCATCTCCAATAATTTTTCCGTTACTCGTAATACCTTGTCAGGGTGTATATACCCCTCATAGGGACAACCAATAACCGTTGAGATATAACCTCGAACATGTTTTTTTGCAGCCTGAGCTCCTACTACAACTTCCTCTAATATGGGAAATGTATCTTCTATGGTTTTATTAATATTACTTTGGTTATGGCTTTCACTAGCAGACATAAAAATACTTACTTCATCTACTTCAGCCTGTAATGCGCGTTCTAAGCCCCTCATATTGGGTACAAGTGCCGCATAGGTAATATCCTTATGTCTTTTAATGGCTTGCAGAACCTCGACTGCATCTGCCAATTGAGGAATCCATTTGGGATGCACAAAAGATGTCACTTCAATATAATTTAATCCTGTTTGACCTAATAAATTTACTAATTGCACTTTATCAGCTGTTGAAATATGCGTTTTTTCATTTTGTAAGCCATCACGGGGACCAACTTCTTTGATTGCGACTTGCTTAGGTAGCTGCATAAACAAGCCTCCTCTTATTCAATTTCTAAAATATCATCATCAACGTTAATGAAGTCTCCCTCATTGGCAATGATTTTCGTCACTACGCCATCCTCTTCTGCTGCAATTGGAATTTCCATTTTCATCGATTCTAAAATAGCTACATCTTGACCTGCTGTCACTTTCTCGCCCTCTGTTACGACGATTTTCCATACTGTCCCTGCCATGCTTGCTTTTACTGTTGCCATAATCATTCACTCCTATTTTTTATCATGTATTCGTCCCTCTATAGAAGCACGAATACATGATAATTGTTATTTTGTTTCTGCTAATTGCGGTAAATAATATTGCTCTACAAATTTTGTCGTCGTATAGCCTTTTAAAAATTGCTCATGTGTGACGGTTTTTAACAGCATCGGGATATTCGTTTGAATCCCCTCCACTTTATACGCCTTTAGCGCTTGTGCTAATCTTTCACAGGCAATTTCTCTTGTTTCCCCCCACACCACCAATTTACTAATCATTGGATCATAGAATGGTGTTACCACTGAACCAGACTCTACACCACACTCATGTCGAATGCCTTCACCTGTCGGTAATTCAAGAGTCGTAATGGTACCTGGAGACGGGAAAAATGTCGAAGGATTTTCAGCGTATATGCGTACTTCAATTGCGTGCCCTTCTTTAGTAATACTTTCTCTAGTAAACGTAAGAGGTTGTTTTGCCGCAATTTTTAATTGCTCTTCTACTAAATCAAGCTTCGTAATTTCCTCCGTAACGGGATGCTCTACCTGTAGTCTTGTATTCATTTCTAAAAAATAAAAGTTTTGATCTTCATCAACCAAGTATTCGATTGTTCCAGCATTGACATAACCAATATGCTTCGCCGCCTTAACTGACGCTTCTAGCATTTTTTCTCTTGTCTCTTGTGAGATAAACGGTGATGGTGCTTCTTCTACTACTTTTTGATTTCTTCGTTGAATAGAGCATTCTCGTTCAAATAATGGAACGACATTACCTTGATGATCAGCAATAATTTGCACTTCGACATGGTGAGGGTTAGCAATGAATCGCTCCATATACATCGTGCCATCACCAAAGAATGATTGTGCACGCTTTTGATTGCCCTCGAAAGCTTTGGCTAGTTCCTCAGCATTTTCAACTAGCTGCATACCGATACCGCCTCCGCCTGCCGATGCCTTTAACATAATTGGATAGCCTAAACGCTCCGCTATGGCAGTGGCTTCTTCTACATCCTTCACTGGCGCTTCTACACCCTCTACAATCGGTACACTAGCAGCTTTCATTGTTTTACGAGCCTCTAATTTACTGCCCATTGAAGCGATCACATCAGCACTTGGCCCGATAAACACTAAACCTGCCTCTGTACAACGTTTCGCAAAATTTGCATTCTCTGATAGTAAACCATAGCCAGGATGAATAGCCTCTGCCCCACTTTCTAGTGCAATTTCAAGAATGCGGTCGATGTTTAAATAGCTCTGTGCAACAGGTGACTTCCCTACACAGAAAGCCTCATCTGCATCTTTCACATGTAAGCTTTCAGCATCTGCCTCTGAATAGATAGCAACCGTATGAATATTTAGGCGCTTGCATGTTCTGATCACACGTCTAGCAATCTCCCCACGATTTGCAATTAATACCTTGTTGAACATATTCACTGCCCCTCCTTACTTTACGGTCATAACGAAATCTTCTCGTAATTTATATTTTTGAACTTTTCCAGATGCAGTCATTGGATAGTTATCAATAAAGAAAATATGTCGTGGAATTTTATGTCTTGAAATTTTATCCCGACAATAATCTCGGATTTCTTCCGTTGTGGCCTGCTCTCCTTCTTTTAAAACAATCCAAGCTGCCGCCTCCTCGCCATAAACAGGATCAGGGACACCTGCAACCTGAACATCTGAAATTTTCGGATGTGTATAAAGGAACTCCTCAATTTCACGAGGATATAGGTTTTCGCCACCACGGATAATCATATCCTTTAAACGACCTGTTACACGAACATAACCTGCTTCATCCATCGTTGCTAAATCACCTGTATGCAACCAACCATCCTCGTCAATCGCCAGATCTGTTTCCTCCTGGTTTTTATAATAGCCCTTCATCACATGATAGCCCCTTGTACACAGCTCTCCCTGTTCATTTGTCGGAGCTTCCTCGGTAGTTCCAGGAACAACAATCTTTACTTCTAGGTTAGGTAAAGCGCGGCCAACCGTCTCCACCTTTAACACTAGCGGGTCATCCGTTCTTGTCTGTGTAATAACAGGTGATGATTCTGTTTGACCGTAGCATATTGTTATATCTTTCATGCCCATCTTCTCAATGACCGCTTTCATAACCTCAATTGGACAGTTTGATCCTGCCATGACTCCTGTACGTAAAGTTGAAAGATCGAAAGATGCAAAATTCGATAAATTCAGTTCACTAATGAACATCGTTGGCACGCCATGTAATGCAGTGCATTTCTCTTGTTGAACGGTTCTTAGTACCTCTTCAGGTGAGAACTCCTGTACTGGTACCATTGTTCCACCACTTGTTGTAATGGCTAATGTTCCTATGACACAACCAAAGCAATGGAAGAAAGGGACTGGGATACATAGACGATCCTCTGCCGTTAAACGCATACATTCTGCAATGTTAACAGCATTGTTGACTAAGTTAAAATGCGTTAGCATGACTCCCTTAGGAAAGCCTGTTGTACCAGAAGTATATTGAATATTAATGACATCATCATAATGAAGAGACTGCTCTCTCTGATCTAACTGTTCCTCGGTTACTTGCTCGGCAGCAGTTAAAACGTCTGACCAATTAAGTACGCCGGGGTATTTGGTTTCACCGATTAAAATAACATTTTTTAATAAAGGTAGTCGCTTTGATTGCAAATTACCTGGTTCACAATGTTCAAGCTCTGGACATAACTCTTGCAGTGTATTGATAAAAGAATGGTCTCGATAATTTTCAATTAAAAAAATCGTTTTAGCATCAGATTGCTTCAATAAATACTCCAACTCACTCGCACGGTAATTCGTATTTACCGTTACAATTGGAGCACCCATCTTCCCTGTACCAAATTGAAGCTGTACCCACTCAGGAACATTCGTCGTCCATACTGCGATATGGTCTCCCTTTTCAATTCCTAGAGCCATTAAACCTCTCGCTACGTATCGTGCTTGACGATTTAGCTGTTCATAAGTCATGCGTAAATTTCTGTCAGCATAGACTAATGCTTCATTCTGCGGGTACTTTTTTGATTGTTCATCTAGCAATTGACCAATAGTTTGATACACAAGTTCTGCCATGAAGATCCCCCTTATTTATGCTATTTAACTTAACTGATGATGATTAACAGCCAATTAGACGAGAAATAACAAGACGTTGAATTTCAGATGTTCCTTCACCGATTTCCATTAATTTAATGTCACGTAAATGACGTTCTACATCATATTCTTTCATATATCCAGAACCACCATGAATTTGGATTGCTTGATTACATGTACGGAAGCCCATTTCAGAAGCAAATAGTTTAGCCATCGCAGCTTCTTTGCCAAATGGCTTCTTTTGATCTTTTAACCATGCCGCTTTATGTACTAGCGTACGAGCAAGCTCTATTTCCATCGCCATATCCGCTAATTTAAATTGGATCGCTTGTAGCTTCGAAATAGGTGCACCAAATTGCTCACGTTCCTTCGCGAATTTTAGTGCCTTTTCATAAGCAGCCTGGGCAATTCCAACAGAAAGAGCAGCGATGGAAATACGACCACCATCCAATGTATTTAAAAACTGGCTAAAGCCACGTTTTTCATCCCCTAATAGATTTGTTCTTGGGACACGGACATTTTCTAACACAATTTCACATGTATTGGAGCCACGTACACCCATTTTGTCATAATTACAGTTGATTGTTACGCCTGGTGTGTTTGTTGGCACAATAATAGAAGAAATAATCTTTTTACCATCCTCACGTTTACCTGTTACCGCCGTTACAATAATTTGTCGAGCATATCCTGCATTAGTGATCCAGCATTTCTCTCCATTAATAATGTAGTCATCACCATCAATAACAGCTGTAGTACGTGTGCCCCCTGCATCTGAACCTGCATTTGGCTCTGTTAAACCGAATGATCCTAATGTCTCACCCTTAGCTAATGGAACTAGCCACTCTTGCTTTTGCTCCTCTGTGCCGAAGTTGTAAATTGGTGAGGCTCCTAAGCTAACAGCAGCTGCATAGCTTAACCCTGTGCCCCCACATGCTCGACCAATCTCCTCTACAGCTAAAGCGTAGGACACCGTATCACCACCTGATCCACCATATTCCTCAGGAAACGGGATACCCAATAAGCCTAGTTCTGCCATTTTCTTAAAGCTCTCTATTCTCATTGTTGATGTCTCATCAACCTCACGAGCATACGGTTTAATCTCCTTCTCAGCAAAATCACGCACCATGTCTCGAATCATTTCTTGCTCTTTTGTTAATTCAAAATTCATCCCTAATCCCCCTATTGTTGAATTTGCCATAGTAGATGTAGCTCAAGAACAATTGCTTACAGTGAAATACCGACTAGTCGGTTTGTAAAAACAAATAATAAAACCAGTGTTTCCTACTGGCTACCCCTTTATTATAAATTGCTTCGCTTCTCCCATGGCTTGCTCTGTCACAATTGCCCGTAATACCATATCGGTAAAAACATCTGTGATTTGCTCCATCGTTAATGGTCCTGATTGCTTAAACCATTTGTACGTCCAGTTAATCATCCCGACAATTGCCATTGTTACAATTGTACAAGGTAATTCGGTACGAAAAACCTTTGCTTCCTGACCCTCTGCTATCACTCTTTGTAAAATATCACGATAGTGATCTCGCTTTTTATGGATGATGTCACTATATTCATCTGAGAGTGAACGACTTTCTTCATAAAAAATCGTAATATGTGCTTGATACATATCAAATACTTGTGTCAGTGTTTGCAGCATGGCACACAAACGTGTGATGGGTGTATCGAATTTGTCATATGCAGCTTGCGATTGTTGAATGACATATGAAATAAAGACATCATGAATTTCATACAACAGTTCATCTTTTGATTTAAAATTATGATAAAATCCACCCTTTGATGCCCCAATATATTCCACAATACGATCCACGGTTACATTGTGATAACCATCTTGTTGAAACAATTCAACTGAAGCGTCTACAATTCTTTGTTTTAACGTTTTCTTTACCATAGGCCCTATCATCCTTCATCTAGCTCTATACTTCATCACTCCTTATAATCAGGAAAAACCATTAAACCCATAAAGTATTCTATTTTTTCCTAATTATAAAAATACTATGACAATACAAATATAACATTCTCAAAAATTGGTGTCTAGCACCGAATAGCTTTTTTCTATAGTTTCGAGCATAATTTTTACTTAAAACAGCATGGACAGATTTCGCAAACACAAATTAACTGTATGATATATATCTTGCTTTCATCACAAAAAACAAAAAAATTTCCCTTACGTTCACAAAAGGGAAATTTTTACTTTATAAAGTTTTTGGTAGTTTACGTAGCCACGAAATAATAACAGCAACAATTAAGGCGAAACCTAAGTAGCCCATTGTTGAATAGACTTTACCAACTAATGTAGTAAATCCTACTAGGCTTGCAGCAAAACCTATTAATCCTATAACTACAATAGCTACTTTAAAATATTGATGGTCTGGCGCAATAAATCGAACTGTAAATGAATAGAACATCCCCACCGCAGTATTGTACATCATGCCTAATAAAGCAATAGACATTAAGACACCTACTATAGGGTGAATTTGTTTTGCTAATTCTAATGTTGGCATTGCTACTCCATCAATAACATTTATTTTAGCAAACATGGCTATATTGATTAATACAATTAAGATACCAAGCATTAAACCGCCAAGTAGTCCACCTCTGCCAGCAACTTTGCGGTCCTTTACTGTTCCACCCATTACAATTAACATTGCTGCACCAGCAGCGATATTATAGGAAACATAAAGTAACGCTCCCATTAACCAATTAGATGCTGCAGATGATTGTGCTTTCGCTAAAGTATTTTGCTCTGCAATAGATATATCCATCGTAAAGATAGAATAAATCAAAATAATAAAAATGATACCCATTAAATAAGGGGTAACCAATGCTATTAAATTAATAATATTATTAACATTTAATAGTAAGGTTAGTATAGTTATAACAACCATAAAAATACTACCAACTACTGGATTGATGCCAAACATCTGATGAAATGTTGAGCCTGATCCAGCAAACATGACAACAGCAACGCCAAATAAGAAAAACGTGATAACGATATCTAAAATAATGCCAACATATCGCCCTCCTATATGATAGATCACCTCTTTATGTGATGTTGTTTGTAAATCTGTTCCTAATTGAGCTAAACTCATTCCTAAAAATGCGAAGGCAAGGGTAGCAACAATGGCACCTACCATACTGTACAAGCCAAAGCTAGTAAAGTACTGCATTATTTCCTGACCCGATGCAAACCCTGCTCCAACAATTAAGCCTACAAATGCTCCACCTATCTGCCAACTTTTTTTCATAGCCCACCTACTATTCTAATATAAGAAATTTAAGTCTATTTATTGATATGTTTTCTGTGCGACTGTGAAGGAATTTACCGTTTCCCTATTTATTTCATAACCAATTCCTACTTGTTGTGGTACTTCAATATAACCATCTTTTACAACTACTTCTGGTTCGATAATATCCTTTTCCCAATATCGATTAGAGCCAGCAGTATCTCCCGGTAATATAAAATTTGACAACGTTGTTAAGGCTACATTGTGCGCACGACCAATACCAGATTCCAACATGCCGCCGCACCATACTGGGATGTTATGTGTCTCACAATAATCATGTATTTTTTTTGCTTCTGTTAGGCCACCAACACGACCAATTTTTATGTTTATAATTTTGGTGCTCCCTAGTTCTATAGCCTTTCGTGCATCTTCTAACGAATGGATACTTTCGTCCAAACAAATTGGTGTTTCCATTAATTTTTGTAATAAAGCATGGTCGATAATGTCATCTGAAGCCAATGGTTGCTCAATCATTGTTAAGTTAAATGCATCAAGTTGTTTCAATGTCTCAGTATCCTCTAGACGATAGGCTGAATTGGCATCCGCCATAAAGGCTACATCAGGAAATGTTTCCCTTAATGTACGCATAACCTCTATATCCCAGCCCGGTTTTATTTTGATTTTCATGCGCTTATAGCCTTCCTTTACATAGCCGTCAACTAATGTAACTAACTCCTCGATTGAATTTTGTATGCCGATACTAATACCTACTTCAATTTTATCCTTTTTACCACCAAGTGCTGTTGCTAGGGATTGGCCAGTTTGCTGTGCATATATATCCCAAATAGCTCCTTCTATCGTCGATTTCGCCATATTATTTTTGCGAATCGGCTCAAATAATTGACTCACTTCATCGGGGTGATGAATCTCTTTATTTAAAATAAGAGGAATGAGGAAGTCTTCAAGCATATGCCAGTTTGTTTGAAGTGTTTCTTCATTGTACCAAGGTGAATGAAAGGCAACTGATTCTCCCCAACCAATTAAGCCTGTCTCATCTTTTGCCTCGAGGACTAAAAAGTCCCTCTCATCAAACGTGCCAAAGCTTGTTGTAAACGGTGCTTTTAATTTCATCTTCAATTGTCGTATTGTGATTTCTGTAATTTTCATATTAAAATGCTCCTTCCAAATTTAAAGCTGCTTTTTTCACTAAAACATATTCGTTATAGCATTCTCGTTGTTGCAGTGAAATTGCTGCATACCCTGCTGAAAATAGTTGCTTTAGTATAGTTCTTGTTTTGAAACGCCAATCCAATGCTAAGCTAGGATTTTGTGCTTTTAAGGCTTGAAAGTCCTTAGGAACAGGTAGCGTATACAACTCTTCTACAAATTCAAAATTTTCAGTCATTTTTAAACATAATAAGCCCTGCTTTGTAAGTTCACAGCTTGCCACTGGTTTTGCATCCGCTACTTCTATTGTAATGTCGTTCACCACATAATCTGAAGTTAAATGCCAGCTCACCTCAAATCGATCAGAGGGTAGCCCTTTATTGAAACCATCCTGCATTTCACCGTAGCAATTTTCTATATAGGTATAGCAAATACCCTTTAATTTAGATAAATTAAGATAAGCATTTCGGGTTTCAAGAGGGTCAAATGTCCATACCATTAAGTCATAGCCACGTTCAATAGCAATAGCTCGCTGTTCGTACTTTAACTTTTCTCCTATGCCTAGTGATCGATATTTTTCATCAATCCCTAGCATATGAGAGCATAGATAGCTTTTTCCTTCTCGAAAACCCGCAAAACCATAACTAAATCCGACTAATTTATCTTCTTGATAGGCACCTACAACGATGCCCCCATTTTTCACTGCTGTCAGCGTTTGATGAAGAGGAATAGCAGACATTCCCCATACATTCAACTCTAATTGCTGAACCTGCTCAAGTTGTTCTATTGTTTTGATTTCTCTTATCTCTATCATAGCTATCTCTTCTTTCTATATCTTTATAATGCTCTCAAAATAGCCCTTGTAATAATATTTACTCCTACTAACAGCCGGTCTTGATTAAAGGTCATTTGCGGATGATGTAAGCCAGGAGTAACCCCACAGCCTAATCCAAGCATTGTAGCTTTAAGCTTCGGACGTTCATAGGTATAAAAATGAAAATCCTCCCCTCCTGGTGTAACAACTGATGGAGCGCAAGCCTTTTCCCCAACTACATCAATAATAGCTGCCTTCATATGTTGTAAGGCTTCATCATTCACCAATGCTGCCACTATATGAGCATCTACCTGTAAGGTAATCTTGGCACCATACATCGCTTCAACAGAGGCTTTTACACGCTCCACCCCCTCTGTGATTACCTGCATCACTTCATTTGTTTGGGCCCTTGCATCAATGCTAAAGGTTGCTTTACCAGGAATAATATTTGTAGAGGTGCCTCCCGCATTAAACTGTGTCATTTTGACAGAGGCAGAGATAGTTGGATCAGTCCAAATTTTTTGAAGACCTTCGACAATAGCTGCTCCAACCTCAATTGCATTAACGCCAAGTTCTGGTCGTGAGCCATGTGCCTCTTCCCCAATAATGGTCCCTGTAAAAAGCTTTGCTGCTCCGTGGTATAACGCTGGCGCATATGACCCATCCTGTAATTCCTTTAATGGGCGAACATGAACACCAAATAAATAATCTAAATCATCTATAATACCTTTTTCGACAAATGCGCGTGCTCCTTGGGCCTTTTCCTCAGCAGGCTGAAATA
The DNA here is from genome assembly GCF_001043675.1 of Lysinibacillus sp. LK3. NCBI lineage: Bacteria > Bacillati > Bacillota > Bacilli > Caryophanales > Bacillaceae > Lysinibacillus > Lysinibacillus sp. LK3. The sequence continues at coordinate 124,308 of NZ_LDUJ01000017.1, read as the reverse complement.
GTATGCGTACAGCACCTGACAGTAAATGCTCCATGTCCTTTAACAGCAATGCAGTTCCAATAGCCATCGTCATATGACCATCATGTCCACAAGAATGGTTAGCTTGAAAGACACCATTAACCTCCTGCCAAAGTGCATCTATATCAGTGCGGAACCCTACTCTAGGTGTTCCATCCCCTATATCAACATAAAGTCCTGTCATATCTTCAAAAAGGTGTGGCTCCATTTGGGCCTCTCTTAATAAATTTGCTATATATTGAGTTGTATTGTGCTCTTGCCAACTAACTTCTGGATGTTCATGTAAATGTTTAAAAATATCTGTAAGAAGTGGCTGTAACTCTTGTAAAATTTGGTTCATATTAGTCAACTCCATCGGTTTGCTAAAAAGCTATTTTGAAAATCGTCATATTTTACGCGCTGATTTTCATAATAGTCATGATCTTGAGCAGTCATTCCTGCTATTAGTGTATTTAAAAATGCTATGAGTGCTGGCATAGCATCAATTGTTGAAACTTCTTGTTGTTGTTCATTCACAAAGGTGATAGTTGCATATTGAGTAATAGGTGCAATTTGAGAATCGGTTATGCCAATAATCTCACATTTTTTTTCTTGTAATTCGGCTGCAAATTGGATCGGCTCTTTAAAGTAACGGTGGAATGATAAAATAATTACTACACTATTTTCATCAATCTCTTGAATAGCACGTATGACCTCACTTGTTTCAAAATTTAATAAAACAACATTCGGTCGCAAAAGATTTAATGTAAAATGAAGCCACTGTGCAGCTAAATGGGAAGAGCCATTCCCTGCAATATATATTTTTTTCTTCTCATGGAGCAATACTGAAGCTCGATTAAAGTCTTCCTCGTTAATGTTTTTAGCCATATTTAAAATGCGAGATGCATCCTTTTCCATCGTCTTTACATAAAAACGTGGATTTTCAAAAAGAGCTTGCTTCGATTGCAAATAATTCTGCAAACTACTTGCATTCCCTTCATTAAATAAATGCATGGTTACCTGACGTTGCAATTGTGCATAACCAGATAAGCCTAATGCGTAACAAAAACGGATAACTGTCGTTTCACTTACTCCGGCCTTTTCCCCTACATATGAAGCAGAGTGGATTCCTACTGTCTGTAAATTTTTTAATATGAATGTAGCTACCTTTTGTTGACTTTTAGACAACTCTTGATATTTCTCTTGAATCATTTGCTGAATTGTTTGATCTCTCATAAAAGAAGCTCATCCTTTTTTTATTTATACTATGAAGCCGTTACTTCATTTTCATGTAAACTAGACTAACATAATAATTTTCAGAATTCAATATTTTTTCTGAAATTTATACTTTCTTAACTGTTACCTGCCTAAATCATCCTCCGACATTTAATAAATTCGCTTCAGTTAAACTGCGAACCCACTCAACCTATGCTATATTTAAAACCATGGAACTATGAAAGGGTGTTAACAATGGCAAAGAGCGTAGTAATTGCTGAAAAACCTTCTGTAGCACGTGATATTGCACGTGTGCTGAAGTGTAATAAAAAAGGAAATGGCTTCCTTGAAGGAGATAAATATATTGTGACTTGGGCGCTTGGACATCTTGTAACACTGGCTGACCCAGAAAGCTATGATGTGAAATATAAAACATGGAATCTTGAAGATCTCCCCATGTTACCTGAACGCTTAAAATTAACGGTTATAAAGCAAACTGGAAAGCAATTTAATGCAGTCAAAAGTCAGCTTACACGTAATGATGTTAATGAAATCATCATTGCTACAGATGCTGGACGTGAAGGTGAATTAGTAGCACGCTGGATACTTGATAAAGTGAAAATTAAAAAGCCTTTGAAACGCTTATGGATTTCCTCTGTTACAGATAAGGCAATAAAAGATGGGTTTGCCAATCTAAAGCCAGGCAATGCATATGATAATCTCTATGCCTCTGCTGTAGCTCGCTCAGAGGCAGATTGGTATATCGGGCTTAATGCTACTCGTGCTTTAACTACCCGCTTTAACGCACAGTTGAATTGCGGACGTGTACAAACACCAACAGTAGCAATAATTGCTGCACGTGAAGATGAAATTAAAAACTTTAAGGCACAAACTTATTATGGTATTGAAGCGCAAACAACTGATAACTTAAAGCTTACATGGCAAGACCAAAATGGTAATAGTCGTAGCTTTGATAAAGATAAAATCAATACACTGGTGAAAAAAATAGGAAATAACAATGCCATCGTTGCGGACATTGAAAAGAAACCTAAAAAATCATTTGCACCTGGTCTTTATGATTTAACTGAATTGCAGCGAGATGCCAATAAAATCTTCGGCTACTCAGCGAAAGAAACATTGAATATCATGCAAAAACTCTATGAGCAACATAAAGTGTTAACTTATCCACGTACGGATTCTCGCTTTATTTCACAGGATATCGTTGCTACACTACCAGAACGCTTAAAGGCCTGTGGTATTGGTGAATATCGCTCCATCGCCAATAAACTGCTTACTAAACCAATCAAGCCAACAAAGGCCTTTGTCGATGATAGTAAAGTATCAGATCATCATGCGATTATTCCAACAGAGGGCTATGTAAATTATTCAGCTTTCACAGATAAGGAACGTAAAATTTATGATCTTGTTGTAAAGCGTTTCCTAGCTGTTCTACTGCCTGCTTTTGAATATGAACAACTAACACTGCGTGCAAAAATTGGCGATGAAAGCTTTATTGCTCGTGGAAAAACGATTTTATCATCTGGCTGGAAGGAAGTTTATGAGCATCGCTTTGATGATGAGGACACAACAGATGACGTAAAGGAACAAATACTACCACGCATTGATAAGGGCGATATATTAAAAGTAAAGCTTATTGCCCAAACTTCTGGTCAAACAAAGCCACCTGCTCGATTTAATGAAGCTACTCTTTTATCAGCCATGGAAAACCCAACAAAGTATATGGCAACGAATGATAAAAAATTAGCCGATACATTAAAATCTACGGGCGGTCTTGGCACAGTCGCTACACGTGCAGATATTATTGAAAAGCTTTTCAATTCCTTCTTAATAGAAAAGCGTGGTGGCAAAGATATTTATATTACCTCCAAAGGTCGTCAACTACTCGACCTAGTGCCAGAGGAATTAAAATCCCCTGCCCTGACAGCAGATTGGGAGCAAAAGCTTGAACTTATTGCAAAGGGCAAGCTAAAAAAAGATGTATTTATTAGCGAGATGAAAAATTACACAAAGGAAATTGTTACAGAGATTAAGGGTAGTGACAAAAAGTATAAGCATGATAATATCTCTACCAAAACATGTCCTGATTGCGGTAAACCAATGCTTGAAGTGAATGGCAAGAAAGGAAAAATGCTTGTCTGCCAAGATCGCGAATGTGGTCATCGGAAAAATGTCTCACGTACCACAAATGCACGTTGTCCACAATGTCATAAAAAATTAGAGCTTCGCGGAGAAGGTGATGGTCAAATTTTCGTTTGTAAATGTGGCTATCGCGAAAAATTATCAGCCTTTGAAGCAAGACGTAAAAAAGAAGGCGGAGGCAAGGTCGACAAGCGCTCCGTACAAAAGTACTTAAAGCAGCAAAACAACGAGGAGCCTGTGAACAATGCACTTGCTGAAGCATTGAAGGGGTTAAAGTTCGATTAATTAAAAGGGCAAATTCACTCTATATGTGAATTTGCTCTTTTATTATGCATACTCACCCCATCTAAACATATCTTGAATTGACTGAATATTCTATATCGAGGGAGGTTTTTAATGGAAGCAAAAAATTTTAGGCCACGTAATGTAATTTTTATGACGGTTGTTGTAGGTGTCTCTGTGTTAATTGGCCAAGCTATTTATGTCTTGTTTATTGATGTACCTTTTCCATAAGAAAGATTTATATCTTTAATTGACTAAGTAAATATTTCCCATTATTGATTATTTCCTGATGATTCGGTTTCCATTTTTGTGCCTCTAGATTATGCTGATAGGCATTTTCAAATAACCGTAACTCCCTGTATAAAAGGCTTAATTGTAAATGAGGAATCCATGTTGAATAAGCACGCTTTTGGATAGTCATTGTATCGGCAGGAGCTTGTTGCAAGGCTTGAGAGTACCAGTAAATAGCCTCTTTATGTTTTAATTGCTCCATAAAAAATTGGCCCATTCGGCAACATGCTTCTGGCTTTGGTCGATCATGTAAGAAAGATTGCAAAACAGCTTGCTGTGCTTGTTGATCATCATGTAAACGTCTATAGCATTCCCCTAGATGTAAACAAGCCTCAATGCGATTATCTGTAGTGCCTAAGTTGCTATCCAAAAATAGGTTGTATTGATTAATAGCTTCTAGGTAACGGTGATGCAATTTTAGTTCATTGGCATAATGAAATTTCTCAATTGCTGAAAGAGAATGTCCATTCTTTATTAATCCCTCATAAATATTTATATTGCGATGAATATCTTTCGTTAACGGTAAATGTGTGACAGCTATATCACTATGAAAGAGCTGCCCTGACACCTTTAAATTCTCATGAACAGCACCCTCCCATTGAAAATGATTCGCCCTTTTTACTAGACGAAACTTTCGTTCACTACACTCCACTTCCCCATCACAATCAAGCGTCAAATAATAGTCCATTGTTACAGCATCAATAGAAGGAAATAATGTTTGCTTTAGTTGGCTGAACTTGTGCTGATTTTCCTTTGTCATAATATCATCAGCATCAAGCCATAAAATATAGTCTTTTGTTGCCTGCTGAAATGAAAAATTTCGTGCTTTGGCAAAATGATTACACCAGGAAAAGTCATAAATTCGAGAGGTAAAATTTTGAACAATCTCTTTTGTACGATCAGTTGAACCAGTATCAATAATATTAATCTCATCCACGAGGTGCTGAACCGAATCTAAGCATCTTTCAATCGTACATTGTGCATTTCTAACAATCATACATAAACTAATCGTTAACATCTGTCCCCTCCTTAGCAATGGTTTAATTTATGCTAATGTAGTATTTTATCGAAAAAATTTTTCGATTATCACCTAACTCTGTAAATTTATAATGTAAAACAAAAAAAACGAACGCGATTTACGTTCGTTTTTTCTAGCAATTGAAATCCTATTGAATCAAGATAAATATTGCTCACGCCATGTTAATTGTTCTTTGTCTGTAAGCTGTTGCTCTAAATGATGATCCCATTGATTGAGTAATGTATTCCATACTCGTACAAATACTATATCCTGTTCCTTATCATAAAGAACAAACTCTAAACATGGGCTATCATTAATTTGTTGAGCTTCTGTTTGAACAATTTTTGCGATGACTTTCTGAGAGCTACCTTCCTCTTCTTCATCCGCTTCCTGCAAAGCTGCAATCACCATGGACTCCTCAAATTGTTCCTGTTGTTCTGCCTCTTTGTCAATATAACGATAAAGCTCTGGCAATTCATCATATTCATCATTCCTCGTATCGATAGTGAGAAACGATTGATGGCAAGGACTAAAGTAAAGCGTGGAGGTTTCTTCCTCTAGTTCTTCTTCAAAAATACCTCTTTCTAGCTGCCTCTGTCCTTTTTCAGTTAGCCTATAGAAATCATCTTCATTCCTCACAAGGTTTACTCGAATCATTAAAGAAACCAAGTCTTCAATAAATAACGGGTCTACAAGCAATAGCTCGCTCAATTCCTGTGCGTTGCTAAAATCTGCCTCTTGAATACTAAGCAGAAGCATTGTCATTAAGACATCCATTGTTGAACGACGAACAGGCTCATAGGTCACATCAACTGTTCGAATGGGAATACACCATTCAGCCGTTTTGACAATCTTAATATTACGATTCTGCTGAAGCTCACGCATTAGTCGTTGTTGTAATTTTGACAATCTATATCACCAATCCTTCATGATTACGTAAGCCATCGTAGGATTTTACTGTTTTTAACAAATTCGCATACATCTCTCTTGTCTCTTGATGTTTTGCACGTTTTGCAAACATTTCTGCACTTCCAACAAGCAGTAGTAACTCACGGGCACGAGATAGCGCGACATTTAATCGACGATAATCTCTGGCAAAGCCAATATCCCCGCCTTTAGGTGTATTACGAACCATGCTCACTAAAATGACATCCATTTCCATCCCTTGGAATTTATCAACAGTCCCTGTTCTAAATTGCAGATGTGGTAGCTGTAATTCTCGCTGAAGAAGGCGATTAATTTTCTTTACCTGCTCACCGTAGAAACTTATGACACCAACGCTTTTTTGAGCATCCTGCGGCATACGCCCTGCTTCTTTTGCTGCCTTCACAGCTTCATTGAGATCTAGTAAAATACGTCTAATTGTGAGCAATTCTCCTTCATTAAAACGACTCGTTCCCCCTTTTACTTGCTCCTCTAAATAAGGTTTTTCTGTTGGAATATCAATCCACAGTAAATGGTCATCACGTTTTATAAACTGCCCTTCTAAGCCATGATCTCTTGCTGCATCCGAATCTGGTAAGCCACATTGCAAGCCATTTTCTTCTTCCGCATAAAACGGCGTGATACTTTGCATGATTTTCTCATGCATGCGGTATTGCAATGCTAGCATTTGCTTATGTGTTGGTGGCAAATTATTAAATAAACGCTCAAATAATGATTCACGCAACAGATTTTTTAATTCCTGTGCGCCTTCAAAGTTTGGATTTTCTTCTAGCATTGCCTTTAATGTTTCCTCCAGCGTATCATCCCCAAGTAATGGTGGTAGCTGATGATGATCACCTACTAAAATTACTTTCTTCCCCTTTAGCATTGGTAAGAGCAATTCTGGTGGTGTTGCCTTTGAAACTTCATCAATAATAACCACATCAAAGGTCGGATAATTTTCCATAAACTCCTTACTGGCAGAAGCTACGCATGTTGTACCAATAACGTTCGCATGACGCACATACAATTTTCGAATTTCATCTAAATCATACTCTGTTGCGTTTTGTAATTTTTCACGCCATTGTTCTTGTAGTTTTTTGTGAAGAGGTAGCTGTTTTTCCTGACGTTGGAATGCTTCGATTGATTGCTTTGCAGTTTGAATAGCTTCCTTCACCTCTTCAGCCGTTCGTTCTGGCATAGATTGTAAGAGCTTGGTATAGGTAGCTAGTTGCTTTTCTTTCTTCAATCCTGCTATATTAATATCTTTTATTTGTTCTTCTATAAGCGTTAGCTGCTGTTCTACTTCCTGCAAGTTTGTTTGGACAGTCTGTAAAGAGGCTTTTTTAGGAATGAGTTGTACTTTAGCCTGTTCCACTGCCTCCAGTTGCTGCTTTGCTTGTAGAAGAGACTCTCTAGCTTGTGAGGCAAGAATTTTTAAATATTCTACAGATTCTTCTGGTTCTTCAGTAATTTGAAAGGCGTTTGCTAATTGTTGTAACCGCTCAGTATGCTGTATAAATGGTTGGAGCTGCCGCTGGTAACTTTGCACATCGAAGCTAGTTATTGCACACTCCTGATGAATTAAAGTTACTAGATTTTTACGAAAAGTTTCGTATTCCTGATCTTTATGCTCTTGCTGTTGCTTTAGTGCTATTCCCTTTTGCCAAACAAAATCACGACGCATATATAGCCCGAGCAAATAGCTTTCAATAACATCACTTGCTGGTGCTTGACCATCTTGAAAAGCCGTGTTTAATTGTGCAAATACACCAGTAAGGTTTTGCAAAGAAAACGATTGTACTGGTTGTAGTCTACTTTTAGCAAGGGCACGCTCCTTGACTTCATGCGTAACCAAAGCCTCTAGCTTCACAATTGCTTTTTGTAAACGAGCATTAATCGTTGACCATGCCTCTAAATCTTTCGCATCCTCTAAATGCTGCAAGCGACCTATTTGTTGCGAAAGTACATGAGAAGGGCGAATTTGATAATGTTGTAAAAAACGCTGAATAAGCTCAAATGAGGTTAAGGTGTATATATATTTTTGCGCTTCCTTCATGATTACTAGACGATTACTTTCGATTTCATATTTCTGCTGTATCTCTTCAAATTGCTGTGTTAACTGGTGCTTTTGTTCTTGTAGTTCTTTATATTGAGCAGCAGCCTCTAGATGTTTCACTTTTTCAGTAGTTTCCTCAATCGTACGCTGTAGTTGCTCGACTGAAGGGTAATCAGCAAGTGTCTGTTCAAGCTGCTGTACAATTGGCTCAATTTGTGCGAGCTGTTTTTCATAATGCTCTTTTTGAGTCTCACATGTTTGTTGCTCTGTTTTAGCAGCCTTCAATTCTTTTTTTAATGCTTGAATCTCTTGCTGTAAAACGGGTTCTTCCATAGCTGCCTGCTCTTTTGCAGCAATTTCCTGTGTTAATTGCTCTAGCCATTGCTCTAATTTCTCTAGCTCATCTTTTGCTTTTACAAGGTTTGCTTCTAGCTCTTGCTGACGTTCTGGAAATATTGTAATTGCTTCTTCAATCGCAGCAAGTGTCTGCTCACGCCATTGAAGCGCAACATTTTCCTCTATGAATTTTTTACCCTCTTCCTCAATACTTTCCGTTCTACCATAGCGTAAAATTCGAATTTCTTGATTGGACAGTAAGCGTCCTAATGCATTATCTACAGCTAAATTAGACTGTGAGGCAACAAGTGTTTTTAAGCCTGCTTTAACATTTTGCTGACAAATCTCTGAAATGACAGTTGTTTTCCCCGTACCAGGTGGACCCTGAATGACATACAAATCCTCAACAGATAGTGCACCTAAAACGGCTCGTCGTTGATATTCATTTAAATTATTATGAAACTCAATATCTTCGCGTAGCTTTGATGCCCGAACTACAGGACGCCGCTCAAACAGTATGGTTTCTAAATTAGGGTTTACTGCCTCACCCTTTTCTAGCTTTGTAAAACCATTACGTAGTCGTCGAATTTGGCTTAATGTTGCAAAATTACTAAAGCTCGCTTGTTTGGAACGAAGATTCAGCTGGTCCTTGCGAGCCAAATCCTGTATAAAAGGCTTTACATCAATTTCTACCGTTTGCTTTCCTGCATTAGCCTTAATAACCTGTCCTATCTCGCCTCGAATTCCTTGAATGCTAACACTTAACCCCTCTAGCTTTTTCCATTCTTTACTCTTTATGTAGGGACATACAATGGTTAAGCGTGTAAAATCTTCATTGAAATAGCTTTGCTTAAATTCTGTATGAATATCATCAATGGTTGCATCTCGTTCTTGTATTTTTAAATAGCCTTCCCAGCTGGCTATACGTTTTTTTACATACTCTGTACGTTCCTCTGCAATCGGTAGCTGTCTTATTTTGGTGTGAAGCTCAAGTGGAATACCTGCTCCATTATTAGGCTTCGTCACAAATTGTAATGCGGCTGCTAAGCGACGATTTGTGTTAATAGGTCCACGCATATGGACAAATCGAATATTGGTTGCCAGCAATCCTTCCACCTTTAGCACACAATCCATAATAACCGTTTTCTCAGTAAGAATATCGCTTAATTTTTCATTGTCCTCCTCATTAAAATAGATGGATAAAAAGGTTTCACCAACTGTTTTTGCTTTTCGTTTTTCAATATAGACAGTAAAAGATCTTTGTAACGCAAAAAAGGCATGCTCGTTTGCTGAGCATTCCTCTACCGCTTCCTTCGCCTTATTGGTCAAAATAAGATTACAGCGTTGTTTTTCTAGTAAAGCGATGTCCTGCATGAGCAGCCCTCCTTCCTGAGTCACTAAAGTTTTATTTTATCACATACTAAAACAATACTTACAAAGAAAAATCCCCTGCACAGTGATTTCTTACCACCGTACAAGGGCTATCTTAATGTTGGTCAATTGTTTCTTTGGGCAAGTTCTTGCTCATTTCACAGTATTGAACAAATACACGAGCTAATTCACGTAAACGACTATGAACGTCTGCATCTACAATAGAATTATTTGCATCGAAATGTGATGTATGTGTATACACATAGTTTGGCGTAACAAGCGCTCGGAAGTAGTCTAAAATAGGTTTTAGCTGATTTTCGACTACAAGGTGATGCTGATATGTGCCTCCATTTGCAACAATGGATACGGGCTTATAGCGCATTGTTTTAGGGTGTAAGAAGTCAAAGGCATTTTTCAAAACGCCTGGAATAGACGCTTGGAAAATAGGCGTTGCAATAATGTAAGCATCTGCCTCCTCAAATTGTTGAATCATTTTTTTCATATCATCATTTAATGGAGAACCATCCACAATTTGATGCTTATATTGACTAAAATGCATCATTTCTAACTCGAAACTAGCATCTAATTCTTTAATATATTGCTCTACTTGCTCTAAAATAGCACCAGTTTTACGACCAAACATCGTGCCATCTACGAGTAAAATTTTCATCTTTACTTTGCCTCCACATTCATCTTCTACAATAATATTGTAACAAATGAAAAGTGGCTCGGAAAGGATTGTCATGACAATTGATATAAATTCAGTCTTTAGACGGAACGACAAATTTAATCCCTAAATTAATTATCCTGATCACGTTGTCGGAAATGGACTTCCTTATCAATGACCGTTTCCTCAAGCTTATATTTATCTCGATTAATGACAACCTCACGATTAACTTTCTCGCCTTCATTCAGCTTATCCCAATTAAATAATATCTCTCTTGAAATGTCCTCTTCTGGTACTTCCGGATACTCTAATGTTGCTAACTCATCTGATGGATAAATAGTGACTGGCTGTTGTTTACCATATAGGGCAATGATAATCATAGCCTTTGCCACTTGTGTGGCTTCAATTGCTCTAGAACGTTTTAAAGGTCCAATTAATAAAGGCTGTGCAAGCTTTAATAATTTTTCTCCTGCCTTTTCTCCTAATCGAAATTCATCACGGTTCCCTACTAAGAGTGATGGGCGAATAATGGAAAGCCTTTGTAAGCCTAGTTCCTCTAAATCACGCTCAAGTTTACCTTTAACTCGATTATAGTAAAATGGAGAATTTTCATTAGCTCCCATTGCAGTAATCACAAGAAAATGAGGGATTCCCCGTTTTTTTGCTAAAGAGGCAATTGCTAACGGGTATTCAAAATCTACCTTTTCAAACATTTCACGAGAGCCTGCCTTTTTAATGGTTGTACCTAAGCAACAATACAATTCATGAGCAAATCCTATATCGTTTTCTTCTATTCTATCAAAATCACGAATTTTCACTTCTAACTTTGGATGCGTATAAGTTAGCTTTCTTCGTGCAATAACTGTTACTGAAATATACTCATCATGTTCACATAATTGTTCAACTAGAGCGGAGCCGGTTAAACCAGTCGCCCCTACAACAATCGCTGCACGCATACTCATTTTTTCTCCCGTCCTTCTACTTATTGATAGTATATCAATTACGCTTATCTTGACACATCGGAGTTAAACAAAACATCCCATCATCTCCATTTGTAGAGGGATTTTTCGAACCAAGATAAAGAACTTCCAATTGTTATGTATATTCCTACAATTCGCCTTACTATATATATCGACCATTTTTTTGATGATTAAAACTGATTAAAGATAGCTATTTTAGAAGATACCGCTAGAGACAATCATGATCAAATCCTAAATTTTACACATACTTGCTCTTTCTTCGCCATAATTTAAAGAGACAGAGGAAAGGATGGGATACATTTGCAAAACGAAACACACGCAATTGAACCAAAAAAAACGATTGTTTTCATTATTGAAAGCTGTATTGATAAAGGGCTGTATCCTTTTGAACGGGTTTCAACATTAGCTAAACTACTTTCGAATGAGAAGGTTTTTATCTTTGTAAAGACTCCTTCAAATGACGGAATCCAAATTTTAATGAATGAAGGAGTTACTCCTATTCTATTTGATCACTTTAACGAATTACCTAAGCAAATCAAAGGACTTCAACCTGATTTAATTGTTAGAGATGGGCGAAATTCTGAAGGCTGGCAAGTAGAGGAATTACGACCTTTCTGCAAAACAATTATTCATTTTGATGATTTTGGTGAAGGTGGCCAAGCCTGTGATTGTGTATTACTAGCACTCTATCAAGAAGTGAAAGATTATTTACCATCGCATTATATTGGTGGAAGCTTTGTTTTTGCTCTTCCAGATGCCTATCAACATTTCGATAATATACCTGATAGTAAAACACCTGAAAATCCGCCTCATATCGTTGTCGCTTTCGAGGATGGGGACGAGCATAATTTAACGTATCGAACACTTCGACACCTAACTCAGCTACAAATACCACTACAAATTACAGTTATGATTGACGACAGCTATCGCCATGCAACGGATGACTTGCAAATGATGGTACTTAGTCGTCGCAATACTGCTATTCTTCGAGATAAAGATGCACTCCTCAAACTACTACCTAAAGCAGATGTCATTATTTGTAATGCTAACTATACACCTTATAAAATTGCCTCTTATGGCGTGCCATGCATTACACTTGCGCAAACTGAAGCTGAGCTTTTACATGCTTTTCCTCGTGAGCATAATGGCTTTATCCATCTAGGACTTGGTCGTAAAATGAAGCAATCACAAATCCAAAATGCTGTCATGGAATTTCTTTTACACGAAGCTCGCAGTGAACGAGCAGTGAGAAAACAGCGACAACTCAATCTTGCTGGTAATAATGAAACACTTCAAGCTTTACTCTTAGATTTTGCTTACGATCGTCATAATATCGCTTCTACTTAGTGCTACTTCGAAGATGATTATGATACAATATATAAGAATTTTTCACTCCAACAGCTCTTACAGTAGTTGGGACATAAATAAATTCAACAAGTACCCGATTGATTTTAAAGAATAAGCGGTGGGGGATTCTTAAAACCTCCATCGCTTTTACACGCATTCACTATAAAAATATTCTCAAAAGGAGTAGTCTTCATGCCAACAAAAAGTGATATTGAATACCAAATTAGAGAGTTAAAAATGGACTATATGAATTTACAAGGTGATATAGAAAAGTTGGAGTCTACTGGACACAACGATCAGGTAGCTAAGGCAGAGCAACGTCTTGCGAATATGGAAGCTCAATTAGCAGAACTTAACAAGCAGCTTGCAGAACTATAAAATGTAAACAAGAAAGATAGTTGGAGGAACAGATATGGCAATATTAACAGTAGATAATTTAGGTCATTCTTTCGGTGATCGTACACTCTTTAAAGATGTATCGTTTCGCTTAGTGGAAGGTGATCATATTGGACTTGTAGGGGCTAATGGTGTCGGTAAGTCTACATTAATGGGCATCATTACAGGTCAAACGATCCACGATACAGGAAAAGTTGAGTGGCTGCCTGGTACACACTATGGTTATCTAGACCAGCATACCGTACTAACGGCTGGTAGAACAATGCGTGAAGTGTTACGCGATGCCTTTTTACCATTATATAAAAAAGAAGAAGAACTGAATGAAATTACGGGCAAGATGGCAGACGCAACGCCTGAAGAATTAGAAGTACTTTTAGAACAAATGGCAGAAGTGCAGGATGCATTAGATGCAGGAGATTTTTATTCATTAGATATGAAAATTGAAGAGGTGGCACGTGGACTTGGCTTGGATGCCATTGGCTTAGAACGTGATGTAGCTGCTCTTTCTGGTGGACAACGCACAAAAGTACTACTCGCTAAGCTTTTATTAGAAAAGCCAAAAGTACTTTTATTAGATGAGCCGACGAACTATCTTGATGAGGAACATATTACTTGGTTGAAAATTTATTTAAAGAACTATCCATATGCTTTCCTTCTAATCTCACATGATACAGAATTTATGAACGAAACAGTGGATGTCATCTTCCAATTGGAATTTTCTAAATTAACTCGTTATACTGCAACATACGAAAAATTCCTTGAACTTGCTGAAATCAATAAACGTCAGCATATTGAAGCCTATGAAAAGCAACAGGAGTTCATCAAGAAGCAAGAAGATTTTATAGCCAAAAACAAGGCTCGTTACTCCACTACTGGTCGTGCAAAATCACGCGCTAAGCAACTTGATCGTTTAGAGCGAATTGATCGCCCAGAAACAGCTGTAAAACCAGAATTCGGTTTTAAAGAAGCCCGTTCATCTAGCCGCTATGTTGTAGAGGCTGAGAACTTAGTGATTGGTTACGATAAAGACAAGCCATTACTTCCTCCACTTTCTTTTGCGATTGAACGAGGAGAAAAAATTGCTTTAGTCGGTATGAATGGTGTTGGTAAATCCACATTATTAAAAACAATGTTAGGTAAAATTAATGCGCTTGGTGGGAAAGTAGTCCGTGGTGACTACCTATATCCTTCCTATTTTGAACAGGAAGTAAAAGCTGAGAAAATCACGCCAATTGATGATGTTTGGAATGCATTCCCTTCTATGGAACAAGCCCAAGTACGTGCAGCTTTAGCAAGAGCTGGCCTAAAAACTGACCATATTACACGTCCGCTTAATTCTTTATCTGGTGGCGAGCAAGCTAAAGTGCGTTTATGTAAATTAATGATGGAGGAAGCTAACTGGCTTCTCTTCGATGAACCGACAAACCATTTAGATGTAGATGCAAAAAATGAATTAAAACGTGCCATGAAAGAATTTAAAGGTACCATTGTGCTAGTAAGTCACGAACCTGATTTCTATGAAGGACTCGTAACAAAAGTCTGGAATGTTCAAGATTGGTTTACTTCTGGACAACAAGGCCAAGACTAATTATTTCAAGGGCAGCTCCAACATGTTATGGGGCTGCTCTTTTAAATTTTTTTAAGTTCTATGTATAAATAGCCTCATTTAAACATACTATAATCAGTGGACTAACAATTTTACCCCTACTTCCATCTAACTCTCTCCTACGAGACAACTTAGAATTCTAGTAGTCCCTATCAATTCAACATCGATTTTATAGCTTAAAAAGACATTTTCTATAGAGTTAACATAAACTTACATCATTGTAAGCTGAATAAACGAAACTTTTTACGCTTATCTTCGTATATTTTAATATAACTGAAAAAATAATAATTCGGTTGAGAAATTTTTTCAATTAACTATTGATTTATATATAGCTTACTAGTAAGATATATATATAAACTATTAACTTACTAATAAGCTATTTGTAAAATATAATCTAAAAAAGAAAGCGAGGAATGAAGAATGACAGTTACAATTTACTCACAAGCGAGCTGTTCTTCATCCAGAAAAGCACTTAAATGGTTAAAAGATCACAACATAGAATATAAAGAAAAACGTATTACATCTCACCCACTTACACTTGCAGAATTCAAAGAAATTCTAAGTATGACTGAAGATGGCACAGATGAAATCATTGCAACAAACTCAAATGACTTTAAAAACTTAAATATCGACATCGACCAACTTTCTATTCAAGAGCTATTTGCTATCATTCAGGCACACCCAAGAATGTTGCGTAGCCCTATTATAATAGATGAAAAACGTATTCAAGTTGGTTACAATGAGATGGACATCCGTCGTTTTATCCCACGTAAAGTACGTGCTTACGAATTAAATGCGATGACAAGATTGGCACAAGAAAGTTAAAACAGTTTTGGAGATGACCTTCTATGGACCAAGAAAAACAAAAAGCCATTACCTCGTTGTTTGAAGTCGTTTCATCTATTGAGCGTAAGTGGGCAAACGAGTGGAATAATCATAATGTACTCGGCTTTTCAAAATCCCATATTTTAATTTTAGACTACTTATCGCAGGAGGGCCCAAAACGCCCTTCTGCTATTGCTGAGCGGTTAAAAGTAACTACTGGTGGTGTCACTGTTTTAACAACCAAGCTGATAAATGGTGGCTTTATTGAAAAAACACAGCATGCCACAGACCGCCGTGCTTCTCAACTAGTCATTACGGCTGACGGTGAAAACATATTAAAAGAATCTCGTCAACAAGTGAGCGAAATCATTAATAATATGTTTGGTATGCTAACAGCGGAGGAACTGCAAACCTTACGAACTATTTTCTCTAAATGTTTATTGGATGTGGAGACAAATCGACCAGATTAAAGCACAATAAAAAGATGCATTTGCAACTGTTTGCGAATGCATCTTTTTTGATTAGTCGACCAAATACTTCCGTCTAAGTACTGTGATGTGCGACCAATCTGCTTTATTACGCTGGTAGCACAGATTCCACAATAGCTGTATCTGACATGAGCATTTCTTTTAATCGAGCCTTTGCACGGAATAAACGAGATTTCACAGTACCAATGGAAACTTTCATAATTGTAGAGATTTCTGCAAGTGAGTATTGGTCTATGTAGAAATACCATAAAGTCTTTCTATAAATAGCATCTAATTGCTCCATTTTATCCTGGACTAGTTTTGTTACAATGTCCTTTTCAATTTTTTCTTCTGTAGAAATATCGTTATTGGGAACCAAATCTAGAATCGGCACGTCTAATGTTTCAGGTTGGTTCATCATATATTTGCTACGTCGTACTTTTTTACGATAGCGATCTCTAAATGTATTCATTGTAATAGTTGTCAGCCAAGCTTTAATATGCTCTACTTCGGCCACGCTATCTTCATAGCGTACAACCTTAACCCAAACTTCTTGCATTAAATCTTCAGCTTCTATATTATTGCGAGTTAGTTTTAAACATAAATGATATATATAACGATTGTATTCCTCGTATACGCCTTCTAATTTTTCATTCATTGTGTATGCCTCCGCTTCTTGTTCTTGCTTCTATACACATTCTCGCAAAATAATGTATTACACTCTATCGCATTGGCTTTCAATTTCATTACAATCGTGTAAGCTTAATCGCTTTCACTTGTAATATTCGTAAAAATTGTTTTACTACTATACTGCTTTCCCTCCAAAAAAGCTTTTGATGACAATAGTTACCTATTATTTAAACTATATTTTTAATAGTATTTATTGTCAGAATATTAATTAGCATTTGAAGAAACAAAAAATGCACTCCTAATAGAAGTGCATTGGGTGTTTTAGCTTAACAGTCCTAGACGAAAGGCTGAGGCAACGACCTGTGTTCGATTCTTTGCTTTGAGCTTTGTCATAAGACTGCTTACATAATCCCTGACAGTATGCTCACTTAAAAATAATAAACCAGCAATTTTTTTATTATCATATCCTTCGGCAAGCAGGCCAAGTATCATCGATTCCCTTTCAGTTAAATGAAGCACTGTATTCTTTTCTACCTTCTCGCCCTTACGTGATAAAAATAAACCTAAACGCTTCCCTACTTCCTCAAGGAGTGTTAATTCTTCCTTTGTACAATCAAACTCCTCCCCTAGCTGATCAAATGTTAGCCATCCAAATAATTGCTCTTGACGCAAAATGGGAATAAAAATAATCGAGGATAAATTAAATAATTGGATATGCTCTTCTTTCACGTAATTTTTAGGATTTTTTAAATAAATGGGCTTTCTTGAACTAAGTATCGTGTTTTCCCCAGTCAACTCCCCTTTCATGCTTTGCACCTTAGGCAGCTCTGCGCCAATAACTCCATAAAATTGATTGGACCATGGGACATATGCGTAAAATACACATCTTTTATAACTAAAATACTCTTCACATTTTTTTAAAATCAGCGCTAAATCCTGATAACCTGAGGAACTAATAAGCAATTTATCAAGCCTATCTAATAATTGTAAGTGCCTAATTTTCTGATTTTCGCTAGCTATGTTACTAGTTTGGTTATCTCCCTCACAGTCATAATAAAGCTCTACAAGTAACGTAAATGTCGATAATACATACATGAAGATGGCGTTCGTTCGACTACTCTTCTGTTGAATCATAAAAGTAATCAACGATTTCTCAAATATTAATTGAAATAAATTAAAGCTCTTCCTATCAATAATGGACAACTGTGATTGAAGCCATGTGTTGAAAAAACTCTTCTCATCATTATTTAATTCATCGATATTTGCATGTGTCATTAAACGCAAAAATGAATCTAATAGCATTGCTGTTCTTTTTCGATCTGCCCCAGTTATAGAAGGTTCTAGATTAAGGTAAATAATTGTATTCTCTTCAATTTGCTGATGATGGATTTTAATAAACAACACAAACTCTTGAAGTGTTACTTCTTCAATTGATTGAAATGGATGCGTCATAGGAAATTCTTCTCCTTCACACTAAAAATACCCCTATAAATGGAGGATATTCACTCACTATATTATACAGCATCTTATAGGATAGTATTTCAAATTGAAAGGAGTAAGATGAAGGTATCGCTAAACAATGCGAATACTTTTGAATCCTAAGGCAACCATATAACCAGAAATAATGAAAGGTGCGTGCTTGAAATGAGATTAGAAAACAAAGTGGCCATTATTACAGGTGGAGGTACAGGAATCGGGAAAGAAACTGCACTATTATTTGCTAAAGAGGGAGCAAAAATAGTTATTACTGATATAAATGAACAATCTGGGAACGATACAGTCCGTGATATTCAAACTATCGGCGGTGAGGCAGTATTTATCCGCCACGATGTTAGTAATGAAGAAGACTGGAAAAAGGTTGCAGATGAATCAATAAAAACATTTAAGAAAGTGGATATTCTTTTCAATAATGCAGGTATCTATATCATAAAACCCCTTGCAGAAATCGAGCTTTCTGACTGGAACCGCTTAATGTCCATCAATGTGACAGGTGTGTTCTTAGGCATGAAACATATTATGCCGCTTATGGCTAAACAACATAATGGTTCTGTTATTAATGCTTCCTCTATTGCAGGCTTAACAGGTGCTGCTGGTCACGTATTATACGGCGCTAGTAAAGGGGCTGTTCGCATTATGACAAAAGATGCTGCTATGGAGTATGCTCCATACGGCGTACGTGTCAACTCCATTCATCCTGGCTACATTGATACAGGTATGGCAGACTATGCATCAGCAACAACAGGAAGCTCAAAAGATGAATTAGGCAAAAACTTATTCCCATTAGGACGTTTAGGCTCTGTAAAGGAAGTAGCGCAAACTGTATTGTTTTTAGCTTCTGATGAATCTTCCTTTTCAACAGGTGCAGAATTCGTTATTGATGGCGGAGCAACAGCAAAATAACATTAAAGGTGGTCATTTATATGAAACTAAAAGATAAAGTAGCAATTGTTACAGGTGGGGCTAGTGGTATCGGTGAAGCCACAGTTCGTCTCTTTGTAGAAGAAGGCGCTAAAGTCGTTATTGCCGATTTTTCTGATCGTGGACAAAGCGTTTCTGAAGAATTAAATAACAATGGTTTTGATACACTTTTCGTAAAAACAGACGTAACAAATGAAGCGGACATTCAAAACATGATAAAGGAAACCGTTACTAAATACGGTAAACTTGATATTATGTATGCAAATGCAGGCGTAGCTGACGATGCACCAGCACACGAGCTTTCTTTTGAAAAATGGAAAAGAACAATTGATATTAATTTATCAGGTGTATTTCTATCGGATAAATATGCCATTGAACAATTCCTTGCCCAAGGAACAGGTGGCGTCATTGTTAACGCTGGTTCAATTCATAGCTTCGTTGCCTTACCAAACCCTACAGCCTACTCATCTGCAAAAGGTGGCGTTAAATTATTAACACAAAACCTATGTACTGCTTACGCTAAACAGGGTATTCGTGTAAATGCGGTGTGTCCTGGCTATATCGACACTCCTCTATTAGCTGAGGTCGATGCTCAGAAGAAAGAATATTTAGCATCCCTTCACCCACAAGGTCGACTTGGTAAACCAGAAGAAATCGCTAAAGCCGTTCTCTTTTTAGCAAGCGATGACGCAAGCTTTGTTAATGGTACAACGCTTCTTGTTGATGGTGGTTATACTGCTCACTAATGAGGCTTTGAATAGACTCGCCTGAAAGCTAGTGCATTTAATGATGCCATTCTAGCCGTTAAAAGTGCGAAGCGATCTAGCTGTTGTATCTGAACCCTTCACTGAAAAATGACGAATTTATAATCCACTCAAGTAAGACTCAACCACAATTGCTATTTAGCTCTTGTGGTTTATTTTGTAGGTGCTATGTGTAATCTTTCAATTCAATTTAAGATTCCTAAAAGCAAATTGTGCTATACTATTTCTATTATCGAAATATTAGAAAGAGGGATGCTTAATGACTAATTTACAGCAAATTGATGCTTATTTTGCAAAACACCGTGAGGCACATTTAAATGAATTGAATGAATTTTTACGAATTCCAAGTATCAGTTCTTTATCCGAGCATAAAGAGGATATTCAACATGCAGCTGAGTGGCTAGCCAGTGCGTTTGAAAAACTAAATCTTGAAAATATCTCCATTACACAAACAGCTGGGCACCCTGTTGTTTATGCAGACTGGCTACATGCAGAGGGTAAACCAACTATTTTATTTTATGGTCATTATGATGTTCAACCTGTTGATCCATTAAATTTATGGGACAGTGAGCCTTTTAATCCTACAATTCGAGACAATAAATTATTTGCTCGTGGTGCGAGTGATGATAAAGGACAAGTCTTTATGCACTTAAAAATGATTGAGGCATTGTTTGCTACAACAGGGACATTACCTGTCAATGTTAAGTTCATTTATGAAGGTGAAGAAGAAATTGGTAGTCCACATCTACCTGCCTATGTTGAACAATATAAAGAAAAACTAGCGGCAGATTTAATTTTAATTTCCGATACAGGTCTTTATGGTCCTGGGAAGCCTGCGGTATGCTATGGTTTACGGGGCTTAACGGGCATTCAAATTGATGTGCGTGGAGCTAAGGGAGATTTACACTCCGGTCTTTATGGTGGTGGCGTACAAAATGCTATTCACGCATTAGCTGAAATTTTAGCATCCTTCCGTGATGAGCATGGTACGATTCAAGTTGAAGGTTTCTACGACAAAGTGTTGCCATTAACAGAAGAGGAACGTGAGGCTTATCTTGCGCTTGGCTTCGATGAAGAGTCTGTTAAACAGGAAGTTGGCGTAAAAGAATTATTCGG
Organism: Lysinibacillus sp. LK3; assembly: GCF_001043675.1. NCBI lineage: Bacteria > Bacillati > Bacillota > Bacilli > Caryophanales > Bacillaceae > Lysinibacillus > Lysinibacillus sp. LK3. The sequence continues at coordinate 103,439 of NZ_LDUJ01000017.1, read as the reverse complement.
TGAACAAGGGTATTCTTATTTAGAACGTACTTGGGCCCGCCCAACCCTAGAGGTTAACGGTGTATTTGGTGGTTTCTCAGGTGAAGGTATCAAAACAGTGCTGCCCGCTGAAGCTGGCGCTAAAATCACATGTCGTCTTGTACCAAATCAAGAGCCCGATGAAATTGTAGCACTTTTAAAAGCACATGTTGAAAAGCACAAACCTGCTGGTGTGGAAATCAACATTTCTGAATTCGATAAAGGCCGTCCATTCCTAACGCCTTTCGATCATCCATTTATCCAGGCTGCTGGACGCTCCTATGAAAAAGTGTATAATGTACCAACAGCATACACACGTGGCGGTGGATCCATCCCTATCGTCGCTGCGTTTGATGAAATTTTAGATTTACCTGTAGTGCTAATGGGCTTCGGTCTATCAAGTGAAAACTTCCATGCACCAAATGAACACTTCCATTTAGAAAACTTTGATAAAGGCTTACGTGTTCTTAGTGATTATTTATATGAGGTTTCAGGATTACAAAAGTAAATATCGATTAATTAAAAAATCCCCTCACTGTCAAAGTGAAGGGATTTTTTTATTTGATTACTCACCAAAAATCGTAACGATATCAGCTGCTTGTTTGCGCTCTTTACCTTTTGGCACTTCATCAAAATAACCAACTTGTAGCATAGCAATGACACGCTCACCTGGTTGTACCTTTAAAGCTTCACGGAATTTTGGATTATCTAGGAAGCCTGGTGTTTTCCAGCAAGAGCCTATGCCTCTATCCCATGCCAGTAACTGCATGTTTTGAATAAATGTACTTGCTGCTGCATAATCTTCTAAACGTTCTTTTTGACGCGCATCCTCTGGAACGATAACAAAGGCATAGCCACCTGGTAATGTAAATTTCAACATCTGCTTCGCTAAATCTTCGCTTGAAAGCTCCTGCCATTTAGGAATTGTTAAGTCACGTAATAGCTGGTGAAGATTTGTTAATTCCTTTCCACAGGCAACAACTAATCGCCACGGCTCACGATTACCATGATTGGGAGCCCATACTGCATCGTCAATAATAGCCATTAAATCCTCACGCTCTACAGGCTGGCCATTAAACTTTTTAATGGAACGACGTTGAATAATTGCATCTCTAACAGATAAAATTTGTTCGCTCATATATCAATTCTCCTTCTACCATAAGACAACATATTAGAGTTTATCTCTTCTATCTTTCACATTATCATATATTTGTATGCTTTAAAACTACCTGTTCCTAAGCAAAGCTGTCATCTATATGATAGAAAAAGTAGGTCATGCTTGGCGTATAGGCGGTGGAATCCTCGTAAAAATAAGGTCGATTAATACTATCTGAGGTGTGGGCATTCACATAAGGAATACCATTTTGAATACTTGTAACAATAACGGAGTGGTCAATTCTACCATTCCCTTGAAAATCATAAAAAATGACATCTCCAAGCTCTAGTTCCTCTGCATATTGAACACGTCTGCCCTTCAATCCTGTTGTAGATCCTTCTAAATACCATCGTAATGAATGGGCAACAGACCAGCTAAAGCTCCAATTCCCTTGCTGAATCCACCAGCCTTTCTCTCTACTTGGTGCACCTCGCATCGGTGCCCCTCCTGCAAGTAAACACTGAGATATATAGTTCGTGCAATCTACATCAAAATTTGGAAAAGCAGGATTGCGTCTGTTCCACCACAAATTAGCATATTGAACTGCAGCCTGCCTATTATACATTTTTGCCATACATAACCTCCTCATGCCATCATATGTCTATTTAAGCATTTCTATTAGTTAGGTCCTTCCTCATAATTCTTATTGAAATCCATTATATTCAGCATGTTCCTTTCCAATTTCAAGAACATTTTTGCTACAATAAGGATTAAAGATATGTCAATTTTATTTTATGACCAGAAGGGATGTTGAATGTGAGGCAGCATGCTGAAAAAGAGATTTTACAGCCAACTCTTTTATGCGATAAAAAAGGTAATTTAAATCCAGCAGCCATCGGATTTGCACGCAAACCACTTATTAATAGCAATTTAAGCGGCCATCTCATGCGCAAAAAGAAATGGAACTATTGGTGTGTCTACGGTGATGAAATCTTGTTTTCAGCTACGATTAGTCATCTAGATTACGCAGCAGTCTGCTTCGTTTATTTCCTTGAATATGAAACACAGCGCTATTTTGAAAAAACGATCACAATCCCCTTTGGTGGTAAACTAAAAATGCCTACACAGGTTTTAGAATCTGTTTCATTTAAAAATAGTGAAATGATGATTGATTTATTATATATACAAAATGAAACACATCTATCTGTTTCCATACCAAACTTTGACGGAGATGTTTTACGAGCAAAGCTTATCATTCAGCACCCACCAGCGGACGAAACCTTAAATGTAGTCATTCCTTGGAATCGCAAAACATTTCAGTTCACAGGCAAGCATCACATATTGCCAACATCAGGTGTTGTCACAATTGGTACTCGGCGTTTTAATTTCTCAGCTGAGGAGAATTTTGCTGTGTTGGATTATGGACGAGGTGTATGGCCACGTGAAGCATTATGGAATTGGGGAATGGCCTCTCAACGAGTACGTGGACGACGCATCGGACTTAATTTAGGAGGTAAATGGACAGATGGTACAGGCATGACCGAAAATGCTGTTTTTGTTGATGGTAAAATGACAAAAATACATGAGGATTTATTATTTCAATATGATTCCGAAGATTATATGCAGCGTTGGGAAGTAAAAACAAAATTTTCCAATCAGGTCTCCTTAACCTTTTCACCCTTTTTTGAACGTATAGCCCAAACGAATGCCAAACTAGTTAAATCAGAGGTACATCAACTATTTGGCTATTACGACGGTTCTATTTTACTCGACAATGGTGAAACACTGGTTATTCAACAAATGCTCGGATGTATTGAGGAACATCGTGCAAAATGGTAAAAATCCTCTAGAAGACGTTGCTTTCCGTGGGTATTTTGAAAATGCAAATGATTCCACGGAAGCTTTTGTCTCCTAACTGTCCACTTTTGCTCTAACTAAGGGCTCTTAATATTTTTTCTGGATCATCTGTAAATATCGCCTGTACACCGAGCTGTTGTAAACTTCGAGCATCGCGTTGTTCATTGACGGTATACACACGTACAGTTGCACCTTCAGCGAGAGCTAGTTTAACTGATTTACGGAAGGAAGTTGGCAAACTTACATGTAACGCCTTAGCTGGTATAAGAGCAATGTAAGTCGGGAAATCCACCAGCACCTCTGCAAACAATGCTGCACTTTCTATATAAGGCGCTATTTTTGATATTGTTTGCAATGATTCATGATTGAAAGATGAAATGATCACCCGCTCTGTCATTTGCTGTGCTGCTACTTCTTTGAGCACGAGCGCTTCGATTCCTTCATATGCAATAATGTCTGTTTTCAGTTCAATATTGATACGGTGATTGGTACCTGCAAATAACTCCAACACTTCCCCTAAGGTTGGAATTACTTCATCTCCGAACTCCCGTGAAAACCACGAGCCAAAATCAAATGTACGTAATTGTTGTAATGTAAAATCTTTTACATAGCCTGAGCCATTGGAGGTACGATCAATGGTCTCATCATGAATCACCACTACCTCTTTATCTGCGGTTAAATGAACGTCTAGCTCTACCCCTGCTATAGGAAGCTTTGATGCTGCTTGAAAGGCAGCCATCGTATTTTCTGGATAGTTTATCGAAACACCTCTATGTGCAAATATGTCCAAATTCAATAACCTCCTCTATTATTATTCAAAGAAAAACCTTCCAGCCCCATGTAATAGTAGCATAATTAACATTTTAGCTTTCACTTGCTGGTAAATATTATATATAGTAGTATGATAATCTACTTTGAAATTGTAAGTACCTAGGAGGTGCTAAAAAATGACTGTACAACATCCAGATTTTCAGGCTGAAGTAGAGCGGTTAGCGTATACCCAAGGCTATATGCAACAAATATTAGACGAATCACAACGAGATTTAAAATCTGCTCAAGAAAATATCCGCAAATCTATGGCCGATCTTGATTACTTAGATTCGAGTTTAAGTTATTTAAATATCTTAACAAATGCCAGATTTTTTGAAATGGCACGTAATCAAAAAGAAGGTCTAGAGGCCGTTCGCAAGAAGCCCTATTTCGCTAGAATCCATTTCCAAAAAACCGGTGACCCAGAAGAATTCCTTTATATTGGGAAAACATCACTATTTCATCGTGAAACCCATGAGCCCATTATTGTTGACTGGCGCTCACCCGTAGCTAATGTTTATTATGATGGACGTCTTGGTGACATGGAGTACGATGTCCGTGGTGAAGTTCATAAAGGACATCTCTTTGCTAAAAGGCAATACAAGATCGAAAATGGCGAATTACTCGATATACGAGATATTGATCTAACAACAAATGATGAACTACTACAAGAAGCATTAGCTGGAAAAGCTGATGTCCGTCTAACTGAAATTGTTTCAACCATTCAAAAGGAACAAAATGAAATTATTCGAGCACATCTTCGTCAACCAATTATTGTGCAAGGTGCTGCTGGTAGTGGAAAAACAACCATTGCTCTACACAGAATATCCTATTTCCTTTATACAATGGGTGAACATTTTAATCCTGAGCAGCTCATGATTTTAGCACCGAATAAGTTATTTATTGATTATATAGGCGATGTTTTACCAGAGCTTGGCGTCGATAAAATATGCCAAACTACTTTTACAGACTACGTTCTTTCTGCCACTAAATTAAAGCTTAAGCTTCAAAATCCAAATGAACAATTAGAATTGCTCGTTGCTGGAGGTAGTCAGCCTACTGCCTGGATTGCTGAAATGAAAGGTTCACTTTACTATCGTGATGTCATCGAACGCTACGTACAAAAGCTGGAACAAAAGATCGCAGAGCAATTCGAAGATGTCTATATTGAAAAATACTGTATCATGCGTGCTTCCCACCTGAAGAAGCTGTTTTTATATGAATTCTCATATATGCCTATCGAAAAGCGACTTGAACATATTAAAAAGGTCTTAGCAAGCCATGTACGTCAAAAAAAACAGGCTGTTTTAGCTACACTCCATAAAAAGTATGATGAAGCATTGGGTAAAGCCTTAAATGGAATTCGAGATGATGAAAAACGGCGACGTGTTGTCACAAAATTCATTGATGAGCGTGATGAACGAATTCCTGCCATTGAAAAAGAAACGAAGACAACGGCATCAGCTTATATGCGTCGCTTTCCCAAACATAATATTAAAACACTCTATCGTACCCTTCTCACCGATGCAGAATTATTAGCAGAACTCGCCCCTGAATGGCATTACCTTGAACAGCAACAATTTTTGCAGGCACATCGTAAAGAACAATGGGCACTCGAAGATTTAGCTGCACTATACTATTTACAAGCACGTTTAAAAGGCATTGCAGATGAATGGAAGATGCGTGTTGTCTTTATCGATGAGGTCCAAGATTACAGTTTATTTCAGCTTGCTGCTTTAAAAGCAGGTCTTGATACAGATATGTTTACTATGGTCGGTGATTTAGCACAAGGTATCCATAGCTATCGCTCATTAACAGCCTGGGAACCTGTCCAAAGCTTATTTCCTCGTGCAAGCTTCCGCACTTTGCAAAAAAGCTATCGAACAACAATTGAAATTATGGAAGTCGCGAATCAAATTCTAGCGCAAATGAATGAACAGCTACCTTTAGTAGAACCCGTTGTGCGTCACGGTAAAGTACCAAGTTTTATTCAAGCAGAGCAATTCGATGCCTTCAAAGTTAAAGAGATTTTTGAAGCTATTCGTCAAAATGGCCATCGATCCATCGCTTTAATTTGCAAAACTACTGCAGAAGCCATTACTATGCAACAGGCATTAAAAGACAATGATATTGCTTCACAACTACTAACGGAAAATGAATCTATTAATCAAGAAATGTTACTTGTTGTGCCAAGTCACTTAGCTAAGGGACTTGAATTTGATGCTGTCATTGTAGCTGCCTACGATACACCATTTTACGATACACCCATTGACCGAAAGCTACTTTATGTAGCTCTTACACGAGCCATGCACGAGCTATACTTAATCGGTCCATCCAAAAAGACATTTTTATTAGAAAATTAAAAAGTCGCTAAAAGGCGACTTTTTTCTTTGCATCATTAATTTCTTGGGGGTAATTTATAAAACTTCCCTTTGGATAAATAAGCTTTCACAACTTTCCACCATGAATTAGGGGCTTCCTTCGGAGGAGACTTCTTCTTTGGCAATGCTGGCATGCGCATGATCACGACTCCTTTCTTAAAGCTTATTAATATTATATGAAGATAGTAGGTGATTATGATAAAAAAGGGCGATGAGTTGATATTAAATACCTCTCATCACCCTTTTTTCTATTGTTTTACATAATAATCAATTTGCTGTGCTTTCATAAAGCCTGCTTTTTCATAGACAGAAAGTGCTTTTTTATTGTCTACTTCTACATCTAGCATGACAAACGCTGCACCAACCTTACTCGCATAATCCTTTGAAAAGGAAAGAAGGGCTGTCCCAATACCTTGTCCTTCACAATTTGGATGTACAGCAAGTGCAGTTACCCACTGGATTTCATTTTCCTTAGCTGTAGTCACTGTGCCAACAACTGCACCATCTCTGTAAGCAACCCAAAGCTCTCTTCCATTTGTTGATGTATTAAAAGCAATAAGCTCTTCTGATTCTTCGGGTAGATCTCCAAAAGCCTCACAATAAATAGTAATCAGTTCAGCTTGCTCTCCGTTATAGGCTTGAATATTTATATCACTTCGTAATGTAACGGGCTCTGCTTTTGTTTCTAGGGTCGTTTCTGAAAAACTATAGGTAAACCCTTTGTTTTCAATAAATGTATGCCCACAAGGGGAACCATCAATTACTACAGCTAATTGCCCCTCTGCCCCTCTTTCTTTTAGCCCTACTTGTATACCCTCAACTAAGGCAGTTCCAATACCCTTTTGTCGATATGCAGGTGTCACCACTAATGACCACTCATATGTATGAAGTCCCATTAAGTCGATAGCACTAGCAGCACCAACTAGTAAATCCTTTTCATCCTCATACGCTAGTACCATGAAGCCTTTATTCTCGAAAGAGCTAGCCATTGGTACATTCATAATGGTTTCATATACTCGATAATCTTGAACTGTTGCTTCTTCACATAATAACTTTACTTCTTTCAATGTTTCTCCATCTAATGGAAAAGACACTGTCATCACTGAAATATTCATCATTTACTCCGTTCCTGTAACAGACTATTGCCCTATTGTAGCAAGAATGAAAATAAGCTGGCAACAAAATATATTAATACCCGCTATTAATCAGAATTTTACTTCAAATATTAGAAAAATAAAAGGATTTATACTATAAAAATTCAGTAAAATGACTGAAATTTACTAGAAATAATATACTAATTTTTCTAAAATAGAGATATTTATTTTTTCACAACCCATTACTTTTAAACTATCTACTGCTTCATATTTTAATAATGTTATATAATAATTATACCATTTATTCAAATTAATAACATTTTAATTCAATAAAAAAGAGCAACTTCAAATGAAATTGCTCTTTTTCCATCTATTCCTCAAGATGGTGTGAGGATGAATACAGCATTTGTGCATAAAGACCACCTGATTCGATGAGCTTTTGCTGAGGTCCAGCCTCCACTAATTCCCCTTTATGCATCACTAAGACCATATCGGCATTATGGACAGTATTTAAACGATGTGCGATCACAAAGCTCGTGCGCCCTTGCATTAACGTATCGAGTGCCTCTTGTATCGCCAGTTCTGTCACAGTATCGATACTGCTTGTCGCTTCATCCAATAGTAAAATTTTCGGATCAGCTATAAGTGCCCTTGCTATAGAAAGTAATTGCTTTTGGCCTTGGGAAATCTCGCGTCCATCCGCTGCAAGAATAGTATCATACCCATCCTTTAGTTTCATAATGAATTCATGTGCATTAGCTTGCTTGGCCGCTTCCTCAATCTCTGCATCACTCGCATCCAGTCTGCCATATCGGATATTCTCGCGAACAGAAGCCTCAAACAAAAATGGATCCTGTAAGACAAAGGCCATTTGTGAACGAAGGGATTGTCGATCAATTTGCTGTACATTTATACCATCAAATAATACCTCTCCCTTTGAGACGTCATAAAATCTTGCAATAAGTTGAAGGATTGTCGTTTTACCAGCCCCAGTTGCACCAACAAGGGCTACCGTTTGACCAGGTTCCACTTTAAAGTCTACATTTTTTAGTGTGTACCCCTCTTCTTCTAGTTCATATTTGAAGTACACCTGCTTAAACGTTACATGTCCCAATAGCTGATGCTTTTGTGCTGACACATTTTCTGCCTCTGGTTGTTCATCAAGCAAGGAAAATACACGTTCTGCACCAGCAAGGGCTGACAGTACCGTATTAAACTGGTTTGCTAAATCATTTAAAGGACGTGTAAATTGTCGTGCATATTCAGTGAATATAACAATTACCCCTATCGATACATGTCCATATAACGCAAGGACTCCTCCTACACCTGCTACAATGGTAAAGCTCATATTATTTAAGAAGTTCATAACTTTAGGAATATAACCTGAGTATGTCTGTGCCCAAAAACCAGTTCTTTTTAAGCGCAAACTTTTTTCACGAAATTCTGCTTTCATTCGCTCCTCTTGTGAAAATGCCTTCACAATCCGCTGTCCTGAAATTGTTTCTTCGATCATCCCATTTAAGGCGCCAATAGCTACCTGTTGTTCTTTAAACAGTGGTGCTGTACGACGTGTAATCCATCGCATCGCCCAAAACATCAGTGGAATAATGATCATCGTCAGAACTGTCAGCAATGGGCTTAAACTGAGCATAATAATGACGGTTCCACCAAGCGTAAGTACACTTGAAAATACCTGAATAAAGGAACTGTTCAATGTTGAGCTGACAGCTTCAATATCATTCGTCATTCTACTCATTAATTCTCCATGCTGACGACGATCAAAGAATGCCACTGGCAGTCTTTGAAAATGAGTGAATACACTTGTCCTTAATCTATAGATCGTTTGCTGGGCGATGCCAATCATCCAATAGTTTTGTAGGAAAAGTGAAACGGCTAATAACACATAAATACCAATTAATAAGCCAATCCCTTTATCTAAGCCTGAAAGCTCGCCATGCATAACATAGTGATCAATCATTTGACCGATTACATAAGGACCAACTAAAGCTAATATGGAGCTAATCATCACTAATAAGAGCACCACAATAAGCAGTGCGCGTTGTTCGTCGACAATTTTCCATAACCGCAGCAATGTACTTCTCCAATCAGCTGCACGTGGCCCCTTCTTTTTCTTCACACCCTGTTTCAGATCATCTTTTGTCAAAAGCGGTTCATAGCCAAAAGGTTTCTGGAAAAATCCCATTAATCCTCCACCTCCTGTTGAGAGATAGCTATTTTTTTATAAAGCGAGGAAGTCTCTAAAAGCTCTTCATGTGTGCCATAAGCAACTACTTTTCCAGCATCAATCAGTAAAATGCGATCTGCACCTTTAGCTGTACGTATTTTTTGCGTAACAACAAGCATCGTTGCTTTTTCTTCACTCAGTGCCGCCCACAAAGACTGTTCAGTTTTCACATCTAAAGCACTAGTACTATCATCAAGCATTAAAATATGTCCCTTTCTCAATAGAGCTCTAGCTATAGATAACCTCTGTTTTTGCCCCCCCGATAAATTGACACCTTTTTGCCCAACCTTGGTATCATAACCATTTGGAAAATCTTCAACAGATGCATGAATTTGCGCCTGCATTGTAGCCTGTAATACAGCATCCATTTCAGCCTGTGTATCTCCCCAACGCACATTATCTGCAATACTTCCTGTAAATAACAATGACTGCTGGGGGACATAGCCAATCACTTCCCGCAACTCTTGTAAATCCCAATGTTGCACATCCTGACCTTCCACAAGTATTCTGCCTTGCGTTACTTCATAGAACCGAGGAATGAGCTGTAATAATGTTGATTTTCCTGCACCAGTTGCCCCCATGATCGCTAGTTTCTCGCCAGACTTAACTTGAAAGCTCACATCTGACAGAACAGGAACATCTCCTCCTGGATAAGTAAAACTAACATGGTCAAAGGTTAATTCTCCATATTGTGTGGCATGACCTACTTCTTCTAAAAGAGATGTATCTTCAACCTCATTTTCAACGGAAAGGATTTCTGCCATACGTTCTGCAGATGCCTTTGCACGTGCGTAGAAGATAATAATAAAAGCGAACATTGAAAATGAGCCTGTCATACGCATTGCATAATTCACAATAGCCACAATATCACCAAGTGGCGTTGTTCCTGTAGCAATTTGTTTTGTACCAAACCATAAAACTGCGAGCAGGCTCATATTCATAATGAACAAAAGAACCGGCATAATATATTCCATTATGCGTAAGGCCTTCACAGTATCAACCTTTAACCGTGATGCAACTTCATCAAAGCGTGTAGCCTCATATGCCCCTCTTAAGTAAGCCTTTACTAATCGTATCGCCTGTAAATTCTCCTGTAAAACTCTGTTTAAACGATCGACCCTCTTTTGTACACGCCCAAAATAAGTCACACCTTTTGCCACCATAAAAAGAAGAAAAATAAAAATGATCGGTGCACCAATAACTAAAAATAAAGCTAATTTCGGATTTACGACAAAAGCCATAATAATGCTTCCTATCACAGCAAGTGGCGCTCGAAGCATAATACGTAAGCTCATAAACAGCACCGTTTGTACCTGTGTAACATCATTTGTTAATCGAGTAATAAGCGATGCAGTGGAGAATTTTTGATAGGTTGCTAGCGTAAAGGATTGAATCCTATCAAACAGGGCATTTCGAAGATCATATGAAAAGCTTTGAGCTGTATGTGAAGAAAAATAAGAATTGATAACGCCCGCCAGAAAGGCAACAAAAGATAGCCCAAGTAAAACAGCCCCCCATTGCAAAACCATTCCTTGATTTTGTGCCCTTACTCCCTCGTCGATTATTTTTGCCATAATGAGTGGCTGCACAAGCTCTACAAATAACTCTAAAAGCATTAAACATAAAGCAAAAATAGCTGTCCATTTATATGGCTTTACATAGGAAAAAACTTCTTTCATATTCTTTCCCCCTTGTTGGTAGATAAAATTTAATGATAGTTAAAAACTACTAACACTATAGTATATTTATGCTTTTTCTCCTGCTATAGAAAGCCAGGTTACACAAACAAGCATAACGAATACTCCTATTAATTGCCAAAAACCTAAAGAAGTACCGAAAATAATAACAGAGATCACCATTGCTGTTAATGGTTCAATACTAGAAAGAATGCTCGTTTCAACTGCCGTAATGTATTTCATACTACTTAAAAACAATATAAAAGCTACTGTTCCAAAAAATATTAAAGCAACTAATAACATTAAAATTTTAAAATCTACTAGAACAACCCATTGAGTGGACTGCTGCCAAACACGGCTTACTAAGCCCAAAGTGAAGCCACCCACCAGCATCCCCCAGCCCACTACTAAAAGCACACTCCACTCCTTCATTAAGCGTGCAGGATACAAGGTGTAAAATGCAAATGTTAAGCCTACTCCTATTCCCCATAACAAGGCTTTTGGACTAATAAGTAAACTTTCAAATGATGCATTCGTTAGTAACAGAAACAACCCTATAAGGGTACCAATAATACCTAACACTTGATATTTTGGTGGCCATTTCTTTAAACTAAGAGAGACATACGCGACAACAAATATTGGCGCTAAAAACTGTAGTAAGGTAGCAAGCACAGCATTACTTTCATTAATTGCAGCAACAAATGTAAATTGGACACCAAGCATACCTGCAATACCAAAAACTATGAGTTGTCTCCCCCATAGCTTGTGCTGCCAAATTCCAAAAATATTTTTTCCTGTTAACAATAAATATGTAAGTAGTAATATACCTGCAACCGATAAACGGATTGTTAACATAAAGGATACAGTCAAAGGTGTATGATTAAGCAACCACTCCATTAAAGGGCCAGTTGCTCCCCATAACATAGCACCCGAGACGATAAATATTATTCCTTTTAAACGTTTCATACCAATCCTGCTTCCTATATACGTACTAAAAATTGTTACTTTTCTTCAAATCATTTCTTATATTTCACTAGAAAAGTCCTATTAATTTTTACTATCAAATATTTACAAATATATTCATAATGACTAATTCCCGATTATTATCTATAATATTAGTATATATTGATTACCCAAGGAGATCGAATAATCATGAGTCATATGCATAAATCATTTACGATTGATGAACATTATTTAAATTCACTTCCTTTTCCTGCAATTATCATTAATCAAGATGGACAAGCAACAGTCTGGGGAAAGAGTGCTGAACATCTGATTGGCTTATTAGCTAATGATATTAAAGGAAATACTACTCCATCTATACACGAAAATCTACTGCGTCAGCTTCCTGTCGAAACACTTCAATCTATTTTACAAAATGAGGACAGTACGTATCTAGAAAAAATTCAAGTACACACAACTTCAAATGCAGAAATAACAACAGCTCTGCTAGCTAAACCTTTTACAGATGAGGGAGAACGTTTTATTCTATTGATTTTTATGCTCCCAGAATTAATGACGCAGGCTATCTCTCAATGCAATACCTTTGTAAACCTTAAGCAAGGTTTAGATGCAACCTTTATGACCGTTACACTCGATCACGATGGATTTATCTTGGAATGTAATAATGAATTTCTAAAAACAAGCCAATGGACACCAAAGCGTGTTATCGGCAAAACCTTTTGGCAACTGTTCCCTGATAATGAAGTGAGTGAAAAAATTACACATACGATCTGGCGTAATTTAAATAATGGTCATACATGGCAAGGAGAAGTTGAAAAAATTACAAAAACGGGGCAATCCTATTGGGTGCTACTAACGGCTATTCCCCTCGTTAATCTTGAAACAAATGAACAACAGTTTATCCTAATTGAAAAGGATGTAACTAAATCAAAAACGATTCAACACCAACTTGAAAAAATTGCTTACATCGATACAGAAACCGGTTTGATGAATGCACATCGACTTGAAAAAGTAATCACCAATATGATTGACGATGAGAGACACTTTTCATTTGTTTATCTAAGTATTGATAAATTTTATACACTTAAAGAATTACATGATCAACAAATCGATCAAAGCCTTATTGTTGAATTTACAAATCGTATAAAAATGTATTTCCAAGATAGCACGATGGCTCGTATAAATGAAAATGATTTTGTTGTCATTACGCCTTTAAGTGAATGGTTTATTCAAGGCTTTTTATCTTACTTACAACAACATCCGATTTATAGCGGCAATATTGCTGTACCAATTTCTATTAGTGGTGGCATAACTAGATATCCTGAGGATCAATCAACATTCTCTCAGCTTATGAAGGCATCCATTGCTACTATTTCAACAGTCCGTGAGGCTGGCGGAGATAAAATTGTTTCTTTATCAACAGCAACACATAAAGCTTTAAATCGTAAAGCATTAATTGAAAAGCGCTTACTCCAAGCACTTGACCAAAAGAACTTGAAGGTACTCTATCAACCACAAATCGATGTGTATTCTGGAAAAGTTACTGCTGTTGAAGCACTTGTACGTTGGGAAGATGAGGTAATAGGTGTCGTAACGCCTGATGAGTTAATTCCTATCGCTGAAGAAACAGGTCTAATTAATAATATTGGGTCCTTCATGCTGGAAAAGGCATGTGAACAAGCATTACTTTGGAAAAAGGCTGGCTATGATTTAAAAGTATCTATTAACTCTTCTGTACGCGAATTCCGTGATAAGAATATGGCAAAATCTATACTTGAAATGATTACAAAAACAGGTTGTCCAGCGAACCTATTACAAATTGAGATTACTGAAAAATTTGCTTTAGAAGCTGAAGCCGCAACGTCTATTGCACAGCAAATGCGTAAGCTTGAAAACGAAGGCATTTCTTTTGTATTAGATGATTTCGGTACTGGCTACGGCTCATTTAGATATATGCAAATTTTACCAATAAGTACATTAAAAATCGATCAAACGTTTACAAATTCACTCTTGAAATCCGAAAAGAGCCAAAAGCTTATGAATGGTATGGTACAACTAGGTAAATCCATGGAATTGAAAGTGGTCGCTGAAGGTGTAGAAACAGCTGAACAAGCAGATCTATTAATCACTTACGGCTGCGATGCCATTCAGGGCTATTATATTAGTAAACCTGTTACACCTGAAGAGATTGAACTATTACTGACAAAATAACAATAATGAAGAAGGAGGCTGCGTTTATTTTGCACGCAGTCTCCTTCTATTTTTTATAAACCTTTTGTAATTTTACTTTACTGGAACGAACTGAGCGGAATATGAGTTGGATAATTACTTCTGCAAAAACTAGTCCAATAACAATAGCACCTGTAATTAAAAATGCCTTTAAGCCATATTGCAAGCCTTGTAAGTAATCATCTTCTACCACATTTCTCATTGCATTATAAGCCATGCCCCCTGGTACTAATGGTATAATTCCCCCAACAATAAAAATAATCATGGGTATTTTAAAGCGTCGGGCATATAAATGAGCAACGATGGCAATGACAAATGAGCCAAAGAAAGAAGCTTTGACAACATCCATGCCTTGCTCTGTTAGAACATAGTATATAATCCAGCCAATTACCCCAACGAGTCCGCAATGAAGTAGTGTTTTTCTAGGAACATTAAAAATAATGGCAATCCCAGCTGTCGCAAAAAAACTAACTATTAATTGTATAATAATGTCCATCATCTGCATATTATCCGCCTCCTAAAATCCTAGTGTGACGGCGATTGCTGCACCAATAGCAAAGGCTGTTAAAAAGGCCTCTGCTCCCTTTGCCATCCCTGACATAAAATGACCTGCCATTAAATCACGTACAGCATTTGTAATCAAAATACCTGGTACTAGTGGCATGACGGAACTAATAATAATTTTATCAAGTTCAGTACCATAACCATACTTTACTGCAAAGAAGGCAACAAAGCCGAGGACGAGTGATGCAGTAAATTCAGAAAAAAACTTTACCCTTGTTAAATGATTAATGATTACCAATACTAGGAAACCGAGCCCGCCTGCCAAAAAAGCTATCGGAAAATCCGACCATCCACCCTTAAACATAATAAGGAAACAACCACTAGCAAGCGCAGCTGCCAAAACTTGCAAATAAGTTGGTAAAAAATAATTTGTTTTTTGTATCGACTTTAACTCGTCATAAGCTTCTTCTAATGTTATGATTTGAGATGTGAGTCTACGAGATACTGAATTTACCAAGGCGATTTTTTGCAAATCTGTAACCCTACTGGGAATTGATGTAATTCTTGTTGGCTGTGTCTTGCCTAACGAAAAAATGATGCCCGTTGGTGTGGCATAACATTGAGCATTTGGCATATTTTGAGAATGTGCCATACGCAGCATCGTATCCTCAACACGGTATGTTTCGGCACCACTTTCAATCATAATGCGTCCTGCAAGCAACAAACAGTCAATCGTAAGTTCATTATCCGCATCTTGTAAGACCATTGCAGCTATCTGCCTCCTTCAAAAGGTTCCTTGCCAATATTAACGAACTGCCAATAAAAACTCAACTGAAAATTTTTTTCTTAAGCAATGGATTATCTTTCAATTTATTTTTACAGTTACACTAATATTACGCATGTGTTTTTTCTATTTTAGTAGGTATTTTACAACCTCTTAAATAGAAGTACAACTACAATTAATTCGCTGATTTTTGAAGAAAAAGTGATCTTAATAATTTTCCACAAAATTACATAAAAAGATTCTAGATTTGTATAACTTTTTTAATGACTGGCACGTCTGATTGTATAGAAAATAAAAAAAGAGGGGAGCGTATCCAAAACCATGCAGGAACGTAGAAAAAGACGCGGTCCAATAATTGATTTCTTATTACTTAGCCTTATTGTGACCTTAACAACTATTATACTTTTTATTATCCTTTCAAAGGATGACTTTAAGTTTCAAAAGATTAGTGCTTCAAAAGAATCCGAGACGGAATCGGTGAATAGTCATTTATCGACCGAAAGTTCTGCGTTTCCAGGCATACGTATTGTTACAGACGTTTCAAATGACAAACGAACACCATTTGCTATACATTACCCACAAACAGATAACGAGGTTTTTAATGATGCCGTATTACAATACATATCGGATTCAAAAGAAAACTATCTAACATCGATGAAGAAAAATAAAGATACAGATGCTATGGGTGAATTAAATATTAGTCTAGAAACTTTTCCGTACCGAGAGCATTACTATTCCTTTGTGCTAACAAAAATGCTATATGTAGGTGGAGCCAATCACGAAGTCTCCACAAAAACATTCTTCATTAACAACGAAACGGGCGAACAAATTACGATCCAAACGCTCTTACAAAATGATGAGAATAACTTATCTACGTTGGCTGTAAACGTCCGAAAAGATTTGCAAAAAAACCTCCAATTAAAGGATGAGCTTTTCAACGATGAACTATTAAAAGCTACCGAACCAAAATGGTCTAACTTCAATCGCTTTGCTATTGTTGATGATTCATTACAAATCTATTTCGATGAATATGAGATTGCTAGTGGAGCAGCAGGTACCCCAATAGTGAAACTACCCCTTTCGCTTATTAACCCTTTGTTAGCCTCCGAATTTCAAATCGCAATGGAAAATGTAAAACCAATTAATCCACCACCAACTGGTGATCCGAATAAAAAACGTATTGCTTTAACATTTGATGATGGTCCACATCCAAAAGTCACGGAGCAAATTTTAAATATTCTTGATAAGTATCACGCAAAGGCTACTTTCTTCATGCTCGGTAGTCGTGTACAATACTATCCTGACATCGTAAAAGATGTTCTTGCGCGCGGTCATGAAATTGGAAACCATTCGTGGAACCACCCTGTCTTAACAAAGCTTACGCAGGAACAAGTGATGAAAGAATATAACACGACTGCCACTGAAATTGAGAAGGCAATCAATCAAGGTGCCACAGTTTTTAGACCACCATACGGTGCAACTAATGACACAATTAATGCCGAGATTCCTATCCCTGTTGTGCTATGGACAATTGATACATTGGATTGGAAACATCGAAATGCACAGCAGCTATTGCCTCACGTAAAAAATAATTTACACAATAATGCCATTGTCTTAATGCATGATATTCATCAATCCACTGCAGACGGACTTGACGCTGTTCTTGCCTATTTACAAGAGCAGGGCTATGAATTTGTGACTGTATCCGAGATACTGCCATATCGACAATAGTAATAAACAAAAAGTCCAATGAATTTCTCCATATTCATTGGACTTTCTTTTTGGTTGAAAAAGATGATGTCAACGGCAGAAAAAGCAACTTTGCAAGGCGAGAGGTTGACTTCTGTTCCGCCAGCGTCCTTTCCAGGGCGTCCGATGAGCCGCTTCACTCACCTACGTTCATCCAGGGTCTCATCTGTGACGCTAAATCCCCTAGGAGTGACGCTGGCTCCACTCCAATCAACCATTCTGCCAATTGTCTTTACTTTTTCATAGTAGCATAGTGATCAAATAGCCCATTATCAGAGGATGATGGGTGACAACACCTCTTCATAAAGAATAATGAACACCTTCACTATATTTGAAAACCGTTGCTAAAGATACAGTATTGGAGTAAAGGCTACTTGATACCTTTCAATTGACTGTTTTGTTTTTCTTATTATTTTATTGTTAATGTATCTAAAGGCTTGAAGTCATTTAACTCATAGCTTTTTATCTCGTTACGCGCTATTGTATACAGCGTATCATCTATATAGACAACACGTTGTACAACTTGCTCCCAATTTTCATAGGACTCATTATTATTACGATTGATTATATTTCCTTTCAATACTATCCCTTTCTCTGCAGTAATTTCATAAATTTGAGCACCTTGACCTTGATAGACAACTTCGTCTCCCTTACCTGCCTCATACAGTACTACAGGGAAGCCAAAATAGTTGTATTCCTTATTGCGGAATAGCGCTTTAGGATTGTATTGCACTTCAGAGGAAGAACCTTTCCCACCAATTTTTACGGTTGATTGTTCTTTCGGATTTCGGAAGTCTGATACATCGAATAGGGACATCTTCATATTGGTTGTCACAGTAAAATTACGTTTCGTATACGAATCATAGCGTTGCTCCGTATCATAACCAATACCAATTAAATGCGTATCATCTAATGGATGTAGGTAATTACTGAAGCCAGGAATCTTCAATTCCCCTAGTACAGCAGGCTTTTTCGGATTTGCTACATCAATGACAAATAGTGGATCCACTTGTTTAAATGTCACCACATATGCTTTTTCTCCCATAAATCTAGCTGAATATATCTTTTCTCCAGGCGCCATATCTTTTACTGCACCAAGCGGTTTTAAATGTTCATCCAAAATAAAGAGATGGTTATAGGAAGTACTTTTCTCATTCAACGCATTACCTTCTGTTGTAAAGATCCGGAAGTTCCCCTTATATTCATCCATTGAATACTGATTTAACACAGTTCCCTTTACTTCCGTACTTCCGACAAAGTTCAAAGTCGTTCCATCTACATTCCACTTGAAAATTTGAGTGTCGGCTGACCTCGGTAACCAAATCATATCCATAACGCGCTTTTCTGATGAAACATCAATACTACTTTCATACATTGGTGTCGTTAAATACAGGGCATTCTCTGACATATAAAGACCACTACTTCCACCTAAGTACCCTTTCGTATTGGCAGTTGTCTTAGCTCCATTTTTTAAATCGACAGCTGTAATTAAACTATAGGTACCATCCATCGTATTTGGTAAGATTGAGATTTTTTCTAAAGGCAGACTTTGGTACTCTGTTCCTGCCATACTATCAAATGTTTTAGGCTTTAAATCGGTTTTATTGTCTTCTTGTAGCATCCAGTAATTTGGATACATATTACCGATTAAATATAATGTGTCATTCGTTATGCGAATATCCTGCAAGAAGCCTTCTTGCCCAACATCACGTACATGCTTTGGATTGCTTGGATTTGAAATATCATAAATTGAGGCTGTTACCATAGCTGTGCCTGCTTTTTCAATATATTGATCCCCGATGGCAATTAATAGATTGTCATATAGGGCAAGCTTAGAAATATATTGGGAATGTTTTAATTTGATACTTGTAGCCATCTTTAAATTCTTAGGATCTTTAGCATTCACCACTGTAATGCTCTGATCTTTTGCAGTGTAAATAAAGTCATCTTTTACTACTACAATGTCACCCTCTTCTACCCCCTCTACTTGATTATTAGTTGTAGACTCATTATTAGCTGTTGCTTTATCTTCACTTGCTGTACTTTGTAAGCTCTCTTCTTCTCTAATTTCTACTCTTTGAGTTGTTAACAACTTTTTAAAATACTGCTGTAACTCTTTCTCCGATTTAACGGCTGTTAATGTCTCGATAATTGTAAATGGAATTGTCTGTGAAGCTACATTCAGTCCGCCTTGTGCAAAGGCCTCCTTTTTTACATGCAATTGATAATTACCTGGTGCTAACTTTTTCACTACTATCGTTTTTTGATCTTCCAACAATTCAATTGTTGCAGGTACTTTGCTTCCTTTTTCCGTAGTGATATAGACATATTCCTCAGTTATTTTGTTTTTCTTTAAAGCAACTGAAAAAGATGCTTGCCAGTTTTGTGTTGCCATACTTGCGCTAGCCGCCTTTGCCGTCACATCTGTATTCACTATCAATGTAAAAATTCCAGGCACGATAGCTAGAACGATAATCAGCATAATTGCGAACCATTTACTTTTCATCATTTTTCCTCTCCTTCATATACTTGTTTATTAATTAGACTAGTAAAAAAGAGGAAAGTTACATTTTTCTGAAATTTTCTAAGTAAGTTGAGGCACAATAAAAAACGAGAGGGAAACACTTCCCTCTCGTCTATTCTTCAAATGGCCATTTAGGCAACATATTTTTTAATGGCTTATCTTGTCGTCTTCCCAATACATAATCTGCCTGCATAATAGTATGAATTTCGCGAGTCCCTTCATAAATGACTGGTGCTTTGGAGTTTCTTAAATAACGGGCAACTGGATACTCGTCTGAATAGCCATAGGCTCCATGAATCTGGACCGCATCATCCGCAGCCTTATTCGCAAAATCACAAGACTGCCATTTTGCCAATGATGTCTCTCGAGTATTTCGAACACCTTTATTTTTCAATTCTCCAACACGATAGACAAGGAGACGACTCATTTGATAGCCTGCTTCCATATTAGCAATCATTCGTCCGACAAGCTGATGCTCACCAATAGGTTTACCAAATGTCTCTCGTTCATGACAGTATTTCACACTAGCCTCTATGCAAGCTTGGATCAAACCAACAGCACCTGCTGCTACTGTAAATCGACCATTATCTAGCGCAGACATGGCAATTTTGAAACCCTCGCCCTCTTCACCAAGTCGGTTTTCAATTGGCACACGTAAATCTTCAAAAAAGAGCTCACCTGTATTACCAGCACGAATACCATATTTTCCTTTTATCGCTTTAGATGTAAAGCCAGCCATGGAACGTTCTACAATAAACGCACTAATTCCATGATGTTTTTTTGATTTGTCTGTATAGGCAAATACGATAAAGTGGTCTGCAATATCACATAAGGAGATCCACGTTTTTTGCCCATTGAGGATATAATGATCTCCATCACGGACGGCAGTTGTTGACATGGCAGCTACATCAGACCCAGCCCCTGGTTCTGTGAGACCAAAAGCTCCAATCCGTACACCTTTAGCTTGCGGAACAAGGTATCGCTGCTTCTGCTCTTCAGTCCCCCACTGCATTAAGGTCATGCTATTTAAACCTGTATGAACAGATACGGCTGTGCGAAATGCCGTATCTCCCCGTTCAAGCTCCTCACATACGATAGCAAGTGCATTATAATCCATGCCACTACCTCCGTATTGTTCAGGAACACAAACACCCATTAAGCCAAGCTCAGCAAGTCTGGACCAAATTTTAGCATCAAAGCCACCTTCAGCATCCCATTTAGCAATATAGGGAATGATTTCTTCATCAACAAACTGTCTTACTGTTTTTCTTAGCATTTCCTGCTCAGTGGACATTTCAAAGTTCATGGTCAGCACCTACCATTTCACAATCATAGCAGACTTATGTGATGTCTCTTTAATGACCACACCTCGTTTAGCCATCTCTTCAATATACGTATCACCTGGCACGATTGCTTCAGGCGGGAATACACCATGCTCTGTAATAGCACCGGCACCAATCATCTGAGCAACAACTGAAATCGTATTTGCCGTAGCACGGGCCATCGCTGTTTCATTAATTGTCATATCTTTTCGTACAACCATTTCATATTCATATGTCACCTGCTGTTGGGCCTTTTCACCTGCTACAATAACACGTAACAATACAGCATCAGGTTTTGAGCCCAATTCAAGCTTCTTTTTGAGTGCCTCTCGTACGACTGCACGAACAGGCACTTCTTGATTATCCACTTCTACCTTATTCGCAGAATCAAGGAAGCCTAAGTCTGCTAAAAGTTTAAATTTCTCAGCATGGCCTTTATAACGGATGGTTTTATATTCTAATGTGCGGACATTCGGGAATGTCTTATACAATGTGGAGATACCACCAGATGTATAAAATGCCTCAAGCACACCGAAATCATCAAAATAAATAGGTTCAACGCCTGATAGGGATGGAACTTCTTCAAGCTTGCCCTTCTGAATCGTTTTTGAAGGCTCAGTATAATGATCGAAAACGCCATCTAAAGAAAATACGCGTGTATAATGAAGCGGAGGCTTTGGCTCAGTTGGAATACCACCAACAAATAGTTTAATAGATTCTACTTCGTCTAATTTTGAAGCACCATAGCCCGCTAGAATATTGATCATGCCGGGAGCAACACCTAGGTCAGGAATGATTGTAACACCTTTTGCCTTTGCTTCCTCATGTAAATCTAATATCTTCTCTGTAACGCCACCGATATGACCACCTAAATCAACGGAATGGACGCCTGCCTCAATAGCTGCTCTTGCTACTCGTTCATTGAACGAATAAAACAATGCATTGACGGCAACATCCCCCTTCGAAATAACACTCATTAATGAATCGTCACGTTCTGCGTGTAGCTCTACCACTTCTACCTTATTTGTATCTAGCGTATCTACAAAGTCCTGTGCAACTTTTACATCGATATCACCTAAATACACACGCTCCACTTTATCGTTTTTTATTAAATCACGAGCTACCTCTTTCCCCATTAAACCTGCACCTAATACAACAACTTTCATCAAGAACATCCCCTTTCGTTGATCTGTTACTCTGTATCGATTTGTGCTCTTTGTAATTTACCGCTGTAGTCTACATAAATACTCTTCCACTCTGTGTATACATCTAGGGCTGCTACACCTGAATCACGGTGTCCATTTCCTGTCCCTTTAGTACCTCCGAATGGCAAATGGATTTCAGCACCTGTTGTGCCAGCATTTACATAAACAATACCTGTATCTAAATCACGTTGTGCGCGGAAAATTGTATTGACATCTTGGGAGAATATTGAGCTAGATAAGCCAAATTTCACACCATTATTTACTTCAATTGCTTCTTCCAAACTTGCCACTTCAATTAGAGATACGACTGGACCAAAGATTTCTTCTTGAGCAATAATCATGTCAGGCTTCACATTTGTAAACAATGTTGGCTCATAATAGAACCCTTTATCATAAGGTGGTTCATTTAGTATCCTGCCACCTGCTAATAATGTAGCACCCTCTTGTTTACCTATTTGTACATAGTGATTAATTTTTTCCAATGCTGCTTTATTAATCACTGGCCCGATTTTTACTCCCTCATCTAGACCATCCCCAATTGTGAGCTTTTGCATTTCATCTAAGAGACGTTTCTCTAATTGTTCTTTTACATCTTTATGCACAATGACTCGACTACATGCTGTACACCTTTGCCCAGCAGTACCAAATGCGCTCCATAAAATCCCTTCTGTAGCTAGCTGTAAATCAGCATCATTCATGACAATAACAGCATTTTTGCCACCCATCTCTAAAGAAACCTTTTTCAAATGCTTCCCGCCAAGCTCAGCTACTTTACTGCCCGTTGTTGTAGAACCTGTAAAAGAAATAACCTTGACGTCAGGATGTTCAATTAATGCTGTGCCTACTGTAGGTCCTGTACCAAATACGATATTAGCGACACCATCTGGTAAGCCTACTTCCTCAAAGATTTTACCCATTTCATAGGCCATCATTGGAGTCTCATTAGACGGTTTCCAAATGAATGTATTCCCTGCAACAATGGCAGGAAATGACTTCCATGTGGCGATAGCAACAGGGAAATTCCAAGGTGTAATGAGTGCTACAACGCCTATAGGTGCCCTTACACTCATAGCAAATTTATTGGCAAGCTCAGACGGTGTTGTTTCACCAAACAATCTACGTCCTTCACCAGCCATATAGTATGCCATATCAATTCCTTCTTGGACTTCTCCTCTAGCCTCTTCAATGACCTTGCCCATTTCTTTTGTTAAAACGGTCGCCAAATGTTCTTTTTTCTCTTTCATTTTTTGACCGATGGCATATAAATAATCTGCACGTTTTGGTGCTGGTATAAGTGCCCAGCTCTTTTGTGCTTGTTTAGCAACAGCTACAGCCTCGCCTACCTCATTCGAAGTAGAGCGTGGAATGGTAGCAAGCTGCTCACCGTTTGCAGGGTTCGTCACTGCTATACTTTGTAAATGTGAATGTGTGATCCATTTACCACCGATATAGTTTTTAATCTCCACTACATACACCCCCTGAAATACTCTATGATGCCTCAGCTGTTGTACCAGTCGTATTCCATAGGTATAAGTCTATGAATTTAACCAGAATCCATTTCGCCTTGGAATAATTGCGTCCGAGCAGTGGAATGTGCTTACACGTTTCACTATTCGTGACAGCTACCAGTGGCTTTATCTCCATACATCAATAGTTGCTCCCCACCAAAAGAAAAAATGTCTCATTAAGAATCTTGGAGTGAGCGGAGATAAAATATGTCAAAATTCCGAATTTTCAATATACACCACACCTTGTAATACTAGCATTTCAATAATAATCGGTGACAACTGCCAGAGGCTTTATTTCCACTTAACTTCCTTACCTCAATATAGAGGATGACTTCTAAATTTAGAAGCCTCTTAAGGTTATGTATATTCACAATACCCTTAGTTAAATGAAAATAAATAATACACATTCTAGTTTTTTATATTCGACATTTTCTAACTAATTCCCTTTTTTTCTAAAATATTTAATTTTCTATTGAAACCAATGTAACTTATAATCGTATACAATATCATTAAATTTATTTTTGGAGGAATCCCTTTATGAATAATCATGAAATTGACTACAAGTTATTTGGTGACGACATGCAATATGTGCAAGTTGAGCTTGACCCTCAGGAAACAGTTGTTGCAGAAGCAGGAGCGTTAATGATGATGGATGATTCGATCCATATGGAAACTATTTTTGGTGACGGCTCACGAGGTGGCTCACAAAGTGGTCTAATGGGTAAATTATTAGGTGCCGGAAAACGCCTAATAACAGGTGAGAGTTTATTCATGACAACATTCACAAACGTTGGCTCAGGTAAGAAGCATGTTTATTTCGCATCACCATACCCAGGGAAGATTATTCCGATGGATTTAAGCCAATTAAACGGTAAAATTATCTGTCAAAAAGATGCATTCTTAGCTGCTGCTAAAGGGGTCTCTGTTGGCGTTGAATTTCAGAAAAAAATTGGAGTAGGCTTCTTCGGTGGTGAAGGCTTCATTATGCAAAAGCTAGAAGGTGACGGCATGGCATTTGTTCATGCAGGAGGAGCCATTCATGAAAAAACATTACAACCGGGTGAAGTTTTACGTGTGGATACAGGATGTCTTGTAGCAATGACATCCAATGTGGATTACGATATTGAAATGGTTGGAGGCGTAAAAACAGCCCTGTTTGGAGGCGAAGGAATCTTCTTTGCTACATTACGTGGTCCTGGAACAGTGTGGGTACAATCATTACCATTTAGCCGTTTAGCCAGTCGTGTCTTTGCAGCTGCACCTATTTCGCAAGGTGGAGGCGGTCAATCTAAAGGTGAAGGCGGTATCGGCGGCTTATTCGATTTATTCAATAGATAAAAAAATGGAGCATATCTTTCACCGATATGCTCCTCTTTTTAATCAATTCGATTGGATATTGCCTTGCCTTGTCCATAAGCAGTCAAAGCTTTTACATTTAACATTAGCATAGCCGTTCTCGTTTCTAATGACGCGCTACCGATATGTGGCAGAGCTACTACATTTGGAAGTGTTAATAAGGGATGATCCATCGCAATCGGCTCTTGTTCAAACACATCTAGTCCTGCAGCCCAAAGCTTCCCATTTTTAAGAACATCGTATAGCGCATCCTCATCAATAATTCCACCACGTGAGGCATTAATTAATACCGCATCTTCTTTCATCAAAGCAAGTTCCTTTGCACCAATGAGTCCTTCCGTATCACTATTATAAGGTGTCATAATCACAACAAAATCAGATTGCTTTAATAGATCCTCCAGCGAAACATACTGGAAGCCATACATTTCTTCTGCTTCATGACGACGTCTGCGATTATTATACAAGATTTTCATATCAAACCCTTTTGCTCTTCTAGCAACAGCTTGGCCAATTCTCCCCATGCCAATAATGCCAATTGTGGCTCCTGAAACATCCTTGCCAACCAGTTGCATTGGATACCAGCTTTTCCATTTACCCTCACGTAAATATCTTTCACTTTCTGGAATTCTACGAGCAGTTGCAAGCAGTAAGCCAAATACTAAATCCGCAGTTGTATTAGTTAAAACTCCAGGCGTATTTGTCGCCATAATGCCTCGTTTTTTTAAAGCCTTCACATCGATATTATTATATCCAACTGCTAAATTCGTCACTAATTTTAAGTTGGGTGCATGCGAAAGTAATTCTTCATCTACTTGGTCAGCTATCGTTACCCACAGTACCTCACAGTCAGCGACAGCTGCGAGCAATTTTTCACGTGGAATCACAATTTCTTCCTCATCCCATTGTGAGATTTCATAAAACTCCTGTAGCAGTTCAACAATATGTGTAGGAAACTTACGTGTTATAAATAATTTCTTTTTCATGCTCCAAACACCCCTCTACTCAATTCCCTAATTCGCCTATAGCGTAACACTTAAAACAAGCATTTTCTAGGTTTTTGTAATCTTCCTCTTTCTAT
Organism: Lysinibacillus sp. LK3; assembly: GCF_001043675.1. Lineage (NCBI taxonomy): Bacteria > Bacillati > Bacillota > Bacilli > Caryophanales > Bacillaceae > Lysinibacillus > Lysinibacillus sp. LK3. The sequence continues at coordinate 77,040 of NZ_LDUJ01000017.1, read as the reverse complement.
AAAATTTGCTATTAGCTAATTCATCAGCCTCTTAGTTGATTTATCCATAAAATAAGACCTTTTATCCTAATTCACATACTAAAAAACTATGCATAGATAGTATGCATAGCTATATTTCTTTTAAAACTCTCTTATTGTTGTATTTAAGCGATTAGCGACCCTCGCTAATTCTTCCGAAGATTCACCAATCGATTCAATAATAGTAGCTAATTCAGATACTTGATTATCAACTTTTTGGAAATTTGAGATTGAAACTTCTACAGAACCCGAAATCGCATCAAAAGCTTTTAGAGATTCAGCATTACGTTCGATACTACTATTTACAAGCTCCTGTATGTTCTGAATTGCTTGTACAACTTGTGTTGTGATACCATTTGACGTCATGATTAACTCAGCAATCTGTTCAACAGAGCTTTTCGTTTGATCGGCAAGCTTGCGTACTTCGTTTGCAACAACTGCAAAGCCTTTACCATGCTCACCAGCACGTGCCGCCTCAATTGCAGAGTTTAACGCAAGTAAATTTGTTTGCCCAGAAATACTTTTCACAATTTCTACAACGGCATTTATTTTCGAAGAGGATGCATCTAATTGCTCCACCATATTTGCCATTTCTACGGTCTTATGATGAATCTTCCCTGTTTGCTCATTAATAGATATTATTTTAGTATAGCCTTCACTAGACACTTTTTGCATTGATTCTGCTTCATACATACTTTCCTTCAAAGAAGCGTTGACACGCTTTGCGCTATATACAAGTTCTGTTACTGTTTCAGTTGTAGTTTGTGATTGAACCTCTAATTGTGTAGAAATTCCGCCGATAACATCCTTTACATGGTCCCTAACATTATTGCGTTGTGTTTCAATTAGTATACTTGCATAGCTATCGTATTCTTCTAAAACGATTTGTTGTTCAAAATTACATATTTTACTGATAGCATCACAAAACTTCTCTTCTTCGCCCTTTGGTAATCGTAGTTCATAGACTATTTTGCGAAGTGATTTCTCAAGAATTTGAAAAGCAGCTAAATACCACTTCGGATATAAATTAATCTTTACATGCATTTTGGCCACACGTCTTCGCTTTTCTAAAAAGGCTTCATCTATTCTCCCCTCAAACATTTCAATAATATGGTGACGTAATGTCTGTCGTAAACGTTCGCTGGAGCTATGTGATTGAATAACCTTTTGTAAGGCAGGAACACTTTCTATTGCATGATAAAATGCCGCTACCACTTCTACTACATTTCTTTCTACATATGGTTTTAAACTATTAATCAGCTGAAGATCATGCACACTTAACCCTACAAGATTTAATTGTAGTAAACGGTCTGGATCTTCTATAAAAATACCGATTGTTGTTTCATTGCTTATTTCAATTGTATTTTTCTTAGATCTATTGATAAGTTGAAACATTTTCTCCACCTCATATATTTAATCATATATCTTAATAAGTCTATATTCCTACTTTTTATAAAAAAACAACAAATAATTAGACACTTTATGTATCAATTATAATCTCAAAACATCTAAATGAACAATATGTAGGTAAATGTTGTCTAATATTATTATAATTCGCTATTAATTTATGCTTTAACATGATTCTTTATACTCATTTTCTCTCAATTTATTGAAAAAATGGATATATGATTCAATAATCTTAACGCAAAAAAAGCCACTGCTTCTTGAAGAAGCGTGACTTATTGTTTACATGAAAATGATAACGCAAAGAACTGCTGCTAAAACTAAACGATAAATGGCAAAAGGCATTAATTTAACCTTTGAAATAAGCGCTAAGAAAAACTTAATGGACAATAATGCAAAGACGAACGAACTAATGAATCCTACAGCATAAAAGCCAAAATAGTCCATTGATAAAGTATCCCAGTTTTTCAAAACGGATACGAGGCTAGCTCCTGCCATGATTGGCACAGCCATAATGAATGTAAAATCGGCTGCAACACGGTGACTCATACCAAATAGTACCCCACCCGAAATCGTTGCACCTGAACGAGAAAAACCTGGCCATAGTGATAGGCATTGTACAAGTCCTACCTTAAATGCTAAACCATAAGAAATCTTATCTAAAGAATCAACTTTTGGTTTTCTCGGTGCCAACTTATCTGCAGCAATCATCAGAATTGCTCCTGCCACTAGTGCATAAACAACATGCTCTACTTTAAAAAGATGGTCGTCAATAAAATCCTTGAATGCAAAACCTAAGACAACTGCTGGTAGCATACCAACAATAACATGCAATAAGTTAAAGCGGCCATTTATGGACTTAGCTTGACCTTCAATTTTATATAAACCAACTAAGCTTAGCATACGTTTCCACATAACTACGATAACCGCTAATATGGAACCAAGTTGTACAACAATTTTAAATGTGTTGGCAGGATATTTCCCTAAAAACTCCTCAGTCTTTAACCACATATCATCCACGATAATCATATGTCCCGTAGAAGATACTGGTGCAAATTCTGTCATACCCTCGACAAAGCCTAATATTAATGCTTTTAATAACTCTATAATTTCCACCATGTCACCTTACCTTTTTTAATCAAATACCCACTTATTATAAAATACTACGTTTTTATATACTACTGCCTTTTCACCTAAGAAGCCGATTGTTAGATTATCACATACTATTTAAATGTTATATCTACTACCCAAAGCTCTGATCTACTGCCAATTCGCATCGGTGGGCCCCAGAAGCCATAGCCTGATGAAACAAGTGTATGCATCTGTTCCTTCAACTTATAACCATAATCCAGTTCAAATACACGAGCTGTTATATACTGATTCGGCCACAGCTGTCCCTTGTGTGTATGACCAGACATATGTAAATCAACGCCCATTTGGGAAGGCGTGTTTAAATCGTCAGGTGTATGATTCATTACAAGCCATGGTAAATTAGCAGAAGGCTTTAGCACCTTAAGTGGTTTTCTTTCTTTATTCGTTCTGTCCTCTTGCCCTGTTAATATAAACGCATCTTCTACAAGAATTGTTTCATCTAGGAGCATTTTCACATTGGCATTTTCCATTTCCTTAATAAATTCAGGAATTTTTTTGCCATAATATTCATGGTTACCTAATATACCATATGTTCCATATGTAGATGTTAATTGTTTCATGACATCTGCCATACCCTCTTGAACAAACCATTTAGGGTCATCGTCCACAATATCCCCAGCTAACAACACAATATCTGGTTGTGCTTCATTAGCTAAGCTGACAAAACGTTGTAAATGTCGTTTATGTGATAAAACACCTAAGTGAAAATCAGATGCTACAACTGCTCTTAGTGTGTTTAAGTCACTATCTTGTTTATCAACAGTTATTTCTAAATGACGAACAACTGGAGAGTAGGCTAAATAGGAGCCAATGATACTTAACAAGAATAGGATTGCTACTGCTATACTACCTATTATTTGCACGTTTTTAAAAGGTGTAAGCCAAATAATGAATTGTGCAACTAAACATAGCAATAAGCCATATTCAAAGATAAACATCCAATAATTACCGATTACAGAAAACACTCGTAATGACTCGTGTAATCTTCCGATTATAATACTAAAAGCAACCATATATAGCACGATCCAAAATAATACTGGAAAACGAAACCACCCCATTGCTACAAGCCACTGCTTTACTCCCCACCCTAAATAGAAAGTCAAAGCACTATAAATACTAATTAAAAGAACAGCGCCGATTACTTTTGGCATAACCAAGTCCTCTACTTTCTTTCTATAATTTAATTGATTATACCATTATACTTATCAATCATATTGCTTAAAGCACTTGAATAATCTTCTAAAGAAAGTAGGAACTTGTCCCTTTATTCTATGACAAATTTAAGTTTACCTTTTCATTTCATTCGTTACTCTCGTTTTACATGACATTTCACTGTATATAGATGACATTTTCGTCATTTACATACTAAACGCTACTTTTATTTTCACATTCCTTCCAGTAACATAGTAGATGAACGAGCAAATTCGCGTATTTACGAAGAAAAAGGGGTGCTATTTCAAATGACACGTTATAAATTTGAAACAACAGAGCATGAATTATTTCGCAAAACCTTTCGTAAGTTTTTAGCTGAAGAAGCTGAACCGCATTATGCCCAGTGGGAAAAGGATCATCTTATTCCGCTTTCTTTTTGGCGTAAGCTTGGTGATATGGGTTATCTTTGTCCACAAGTAGAAGAACAATATGGCGGGCTAGGCTTGGATTTCAGCTTTGGCGTCATTATACAAGAAGAACTTGAACGTATAGGCTCAAGTCTTATCGGGGTTGGCCTGCATAATGATATTGTTGTCCCGTATATCGAAGCATATGGGACACACGAACAAAAATCTCGTTGGCTACCAAAATGTGTCACAGGCGACTATATAACAGCTATTGCAATGACGGAGCCTGGCACAGGTTCAGACTTGGCTAATATCAAAACGTCAGCCATTCGCGATGGGGACCATTATATTGTAAATGGTCAAAAAACCTTTATAACAAATGGCATCCATACAAACTTAGCGGTTGTCGCAGTAAAAACAAACCCTCAGGCTGATAAAAAACATCGTGGTATTAGCCTACTTGTTATTGAAGAGGGCACACCTGGCTTTACAAAAGGAAGACAGCTCGAAAAAGTTGGTATGCATGCCCAAGATACAGCTGAACTCTATTTTGAAGATTGTCGAGTGCCTGTTCAAAATCTACTTGGCGAAGAAGGCAAGGGCTTTCATTATATGATGGAAAAACTGCAGCAAGAGCGATTAGCAGTAGCGATTGCCGCACAAACAGCCGCTGAGGATATGCTTACACTAACGCTGGACTATGTGAAATCACGTCAGGCTTTTGGCAAAACAATTGGTGACTTCCAAAATACACAATTTAAAATAGCTGAAATGGCTACTAAAATCGAGCTTGGTAAATCCTTTTTAGAATCATTGATTGAAGAGCATATTGCAGGCAATGATGTTGTGACAAAAGTTTCTATGGCAAAATACTGGATTACCGAAAATGCACGTGACCTTGCTACGCAATGTATGCAATTGCATGGTGGCTATGGCTATATGGAGGAATATAAGATTGCTAGAAGATATAGAGATATACCTGTTATGTCGATCTATGCTGGTACTAATGAAGTCATGAAGGTTATTATCGCCAAAAATTTAGGCCTATAATAAAAAAGGCGGCAGAAGTTTGCCGCCTTTTTACCATTAAACTGCTGGAATTCGAACGATTACTTTAAATAAATCGCCATCTACATCAATGCTCATTCTTGCTCCATGTAAATCGACAATGGATTGTGCAATGGCTAATCCAAGCCCTGAGCCCTCTGTATGACGTGAGGCATCTGCACGTTTAAAGCGTTCAAATAATTCCTCAGCATCTTCACTAATTTCATACTTTGCTACATTTTTCACCGTAAATTCAGCATCGCCATCTGCCGTACGCTTAAATGTCACATAAACACGCGTTCCCTCTAGCGCATACTTCAAAACATTGACAATTAAATTATCAATAAGTCTCCACCATTTTTGACCATCCACATATGCAAAGATTGGATCATGAGGCATGGTCATTCGTAAATCTAGTTGTGACTGTGTTAAATCCTCTTTATGCTCCCCTACAGCTTGTTGGATAAGCTGTGTTAAATCTACTCGACTGCGGTGAAGTTCAATATTACCACTAGCCATTTTCGATACTTCAAAAAGGTCTTCAATCAGCACTTTTAAACGTTCAGACTTTTTATCCAGTATATGGATGTATTGTTTACGTTCTTCCTCTGTAATATTTGGCTTCTTCAGTAAATCGGTATACGTAATTATAGAGGTTAAAGGAGTACGTAAATCATGACTCACATTTGTAATCAGCTCTGTTTTTAACCGCTCACTTTTCGCCTGCTCATGCATGGACGTACGCACACCTTCTCGTAAATGATTGAGGTTTTCTGCATGACCTGAAAGCGGAGATTTACCTTTAACCTTTACATCACGATTTAAACGTCCTTCAGCCATATCCTTCGTATCTTTCATAATACGGTTTAAATAACCCATTCTTGATAGGAAAACAATCATAGCAGGAAATCCTATAAACATACAAATGCCAAGTACAAGGACTGGAAAAGCTCCGCCTCCTATCATGGTAGCAACAAGGCTACCACCTCCAAAGAAGGCTGCGGCTAGCATTACAATTGAATGTAATGCGATCGAACGATTAATAAATAAGTCAGTCAACGAATCCCCAAGTGACCATAAATAGCTCGATTTCACATTTTCCTCTAGCTTATTCAAAGTATTTACTCTTGTATACAACCAAATTAATTGCACGAAGAAAGCACTACCAATTACCATTAAAACAACTATTTTAAAGCCAATATCGAGTATAAAACGGACATAATTATAATTATAAACAGAATTATATTCAATAGATTCAAAAACAACCTGGGCTGAAATGAAATACATAAGGCTCGTTATTAACAAAAGAATAATTTGTACATCGATTTTATACTTTGTTAAAAGATCTTTTTCCTTCATACTCGTAACTATCTGTAATAAGTCTTTACGCCCCCTCCATACAAAGACGGCCATTAAAATACTTGTGAGCCAAATAAAGTAGTGAGTATATTGATTACGTTGAAACTGTTGAAATTGTTGATACCCTCCCTGTATAACATCTTCTGACATAGCTGCTTTTTTTGAAATAGCTATTACACCTGTATATTCAGCTGTTTCGTAAAGATCATCTACATTCACGTATGTTTCGGTATTGTAAAAAATATCTCTTAAATTCTCACTGATATTCCATGCATATAGCGGTTTTCGATCAGTATACTTAATTTTATAGGCACTACTTTCGGTAACATCACCTGCACGGTATGTTTTACCAGTTTCTGTATTGGTCAACTCATAAGACCAATAGTCATAGTTTTTTCCAAAGTTTTTGGATTCACCTTTTGCTGCTTTAATATATTTATCAATGAGGGCTTCCTTTTCAGCAAGAATCTTTTTTCTTACATGCTCATCATCTTCAAAATTTGCTGTAATATCTTTAATTTTATTATCACGTTCAGACACTAGCTTTGTCTTTAATTCTGTTGCATTGGCATCTATAGCTTCCTGAATACGTTGTTCGTATTGTGCCTTAATATTATCGATTTGCTGTCCTAATGTACCATAATAATTACGATGATCTTCTATTTCAGTTTGAGTAATCTCAATTTTATTTTTCAATTCTTCTGCATTTGGTACATTAATTACTAACGGTCCTAGTTCTGCCGTGAAATTATCGATTTCATGTTGGAAATTTTCCGAATCAAAATATGATTTACCAATATACTGATAGCCCACATTATAAAAAGTAAAAACTCCGAAAATTGTCCAGATTAAACACATTAATACGAGAAGAGATTTCCATTTTTTTATCATTCCTTTTTACACTCCTCTAAAAAATTCTTTCTAACAATTGTAAAACCTCTGAGGAGCGAGAATCGACGATTTGATAGGCATAAATTCCAAAATAGATAAGCCCAATAACACCTGCAATAAATCCAGCAATAGTCATATACTTCTCTAATTTATTTTTCCATTTTATAGCCAACGCCCCATACCACCTTTAGATAGCGTGGATTTTTCGGATCAGCTTCAATTTTCTCACGTATTTTCCGAATGTGAACAGCTACAATATTTTCAGCATTATAAGCTTCCTCATTCCAAACACGTTCATAAATTTCACGAATCGAAAACACACGCCCTGCATTTTTCATTAATAGTTCTGTAATTTTATATTCTATCGGGGTTAGTCGAACTGGTTCTCCTTCTAGTACAACCTCTTTTGCCTCTTCATCAAGAATAAGTCCGTCTATTTCCACTTTTGTAGCTCCCTCACTATACGTTCCTAGCTGAACATAACGGCGCAGCTGAGATTTTACACGTGCCAACAGCTCTAATGGATGAAATGGCTTTGTTACATAATCATCTGCTCCAACCGATAATCCATGAATCTTATCGCCATCCTCCGCCTTTGCACTCAGCATGATAATCGGAATATTACGCTCTTCCCTAATTTTAAAGGTTGCTGTAATTCCATCCATATTTGGCATCATGATATCTAAAATTATTAAATGTACTTCATTGTTCTCTAGCTTTTTTAATGCATCTAAGCCATCTGCTGCTTTAATGACATGATAGCCTTCATTTTTTAAATAGATTTCAATACCATCACGAATATCTTGATCGTCATCTGTAACAAGAACTGTTAATTTCGTCATGATATACACCTCGCTCTCAAATATAAGTGTATCTTTTAAATCTTAAAAACCAGCTATTATAAAAATGAAGAATTTCTTAAGGTTTTAGCTTTTTTCTCCCACCCAATGTTAAAACAACAATGCCACCTAAAAGCATCGCTACTCCAAGCCAGGAAACTATACTTAAGTGTTCTCCAATTAAAAACACACCAAGAATTGCAGCAGTCAATGGTTCTGCTAATGAAAGTGTTACAGCTGAGGATGAACTAATTTTTTGTAGTCCACTTAAAAACAGGAAATACGCTACGCTTGTACACATAATCCCCATAAATAACATTGTCCATAAGTTGTGCACATCTACTAACCAGGAAAATCCATCTTGTATAGAAAACGGCAGTAAAAACAAAGCGCAAATGGAGAATGTCATAGCAACTGCGGGTAATGCTTCTTCTTGTGCCATTAATTTTTTACTTATGCTTGTGTAAAATGCAAAGGACAAACCTGCACAAAGCGCTAATGTGAATCCGCCAACGTGAACAGACTCCTCTCCATTATTCATAAACAATAAAAGACATCCGATAATGGCCATCAATGTAGCAAGTCCCCATACTGCTGTGGGACGTGTTTTCCATACTAGCCACTCTAATACACCAGAAAACACTGGTGCACTACCAATAGTAGCAACAGTTCCAATGGCTATACCTGTTAGACGACTGGATGAGAAGAAAAGACCTTGGAAAAACGCAATACTAGCCGCAGCTAAAATTGTCCATTTCCATGACCACCTTAAAAAATTAATTTTCCTCATTATAATCGTAATAGCTAATAATAAACTGCCACCAATTGCAGAACGAATCGTGGCTACAGCTATTGGAGATACCCCTTCATCCAAATATGTCTGGGCAGTACCTGTCATTCCCCATAGAATAGCTGCTAGTAATACAAACAATGAATTTAACATTTTTCAGCTCATCCCCGCTTCACATCTTTCTCCATACTAATCATACATATTTATCCAAAATCAAACAATTATCATTTTTACTTTTCTTTTAATTCCAATAGTATGTTTTCTCATGAATGGACGTTATAATAAAAACAGTAAAAGGAGCGAATCGTATGTACAAATCAATTGAAGAGACAGCTATTGATCTTGGTATGCCTGAGGATCAAGTAATGCGTCTAATTTACGAAGGACGCATCCGTTCTGTTTACGATGGCCAACAAATTTTAATCAATAGTGGACAATTCAGCACTTATTTTAAACAATTGGAACGTATAAAAGAGGAAATTGAAATTTGGCGTGCTACTCCTATTCCAGAGGACATAGACGTCAAAGATGAAGACTAAAAGCCCACCATTCATACAATTGAACATTGTTGAATGGCGGGCCTTTTTTAAAGCTTTTATTAGATTGTCACAACAAATCCTGCTCTTTTCCCAATGATTTCAGCATAATCTTCTACCATGACACTCGCTGTTGGATACATCCCTGCTCCAGGACCGATTAATGTTAATGTACCAATATAGTTAGTCTCTAATGCCACCGCATTGAACACATCATCGACTGGATAAAGTGGATGCTCTTTATCAACTAGTTGAGGACCTACTTTTGCAATAATCTTACCGTTAGCTAGTTTTTCCACCTCAGCAACATGGCGGTAACGAAGACCCTTTTCACATGCTTCATGAACCTGTTCAGCAGAGATACTATCGATCCCAATTACCTCTACATCTGACCAGTCAGGCTGCTCACCAAAAGCTAAGGCACTTAATATCATTAATTTTTTAAATGCATCCTGCCCAGATATATCATTATATGGATCTGCTTCGGCATAACCTAAGCCTTGTGCCTCTTTTAAAGCTGTTTCGAACGACCAGCCCTGTGCACGCATTTTTGTTAAAATATAATTACATGTACCATTTAAGACACCTTGTATACGACTTACATCATTTACAAGTAAGATATTTTTCATTGTTTTTATCACAGGTACGCCACCAGCGGTAGTAGCCTCATAGCCTACAAAAACGCCATTAGCTTTTGCAAGATCCTGCAACTCCAAACCTCGTTTGGCAAACATCACTTTATTGGCAGTAATAACATGACATTTATGTTCCACCGCTCGCTTTAAATAACTGTATGCAGGTTCTTCGTTCACAATTGCTTCAAACACTACCTGCATACCTGGCTCTGCTAAGACTTCATCCATACTTGTTGTCATTAAATGTGCTGTACCTGGTACACGTTCACGACTAGCATCTGTCACTAAAATCTTCGCTACCTCTAATTCAATACCTAATTTATTTTTTAGCTCTTCTCGTTTTTCATTTAAAATATGGTAAATCCCCTGACCTACCGTTCCAAATCCTAAAATCGCTGCCTTTATAGTTGCCATTCTTGTTATTCCCTCCAACTTACATTCCGCAGTTTCATTAAAGCTAATTTTCCATGGGGTTGTGTCATGACAATTTGACACCCACCGCAGTCTTTAGCCAACAACTCTCTTTGTATGAGTTTCGCTATTTCTATATGTGTTAGGACACATACAAATTCAAATAATTCAAAATTTAACTTAAAGAAAATTGTATCGCAAATACACGCTTTGCACAAGAAAAATCTTTCTAGGAAGGACATTTGTTTTCTCTAGATGTGCAAAAGAAATCGGTTTCATTCCCTTTATTATACGTTTTATTAATCAATCTATAAGATTTGAACAAATATTGACTATTTACATTTCAATATATGAATGTCTTTCTTCTATTATATATATGTATGCTCAGACACTCATAACAATCCCTTTAAAGAAAAAACTCATTCCCTGTAGCAGCAGAGAATGAGCTTAAAAATATGAGGGGGTTTTAACTTGCTTTTGAAAGCAATTGATAACGATATTGTGCTAAAGCTTGTTGAACAAGACTAATCTCTTCTTCTGTAAAATTTGGTATTGCATACGTACGTTCCACTAATTGAAATGTACCATACTTCAAGTAAAACTCTGTCGCAGGAAGTGAGATATGGCTCACACCGTACTGTTCATATGCCTCAAATACTTCCTTTACAGTAAAGTCCTTTTCAGTAAAAACATGTTCTTGAAATGCTGTATGACCAAATACTTCCTGCCATTTTCTTTCGACTGATGTAAGAAGGTGTTGAATGGATTTATTGTTGACAAATACATGCCCTTCATTTAGCTCATATATTAGATAGGATACAATGTTTTGCGCACTATAGATGTTACCCATTTTAAACACTCCTTTATCATCAGTTTTTGGGAAGAGTAGTCACTGGCTAGGCAACTACTCTTCTATATATTCAAAAGTGGGGGAGCACTTATGAAACATTTACCTTTTAAAAAAAATTTTCGTACTGTTAACTTATTTCCTAGTATATAACATGGATTTAACAAAGTCAATAATACATATAAAATTACTTGGTATTATTTTTTATAAGGTTCTGATAATTAACGGATGCAGTAATAGATTGATGTAGCAACGTTTAACGCATTACCAAATGAGGCTAATCGAATGAGAAAATACGTTAACGTCACAACATCTTACCATTTTCTTTAAACTTTAAGCTTCTACTGTTTGTTCAGTTGTTGTAGCCTGTGTAATGGCTTGATCTAAATCAGCAATAATATCCTCTACTGCCTCTAAACCGATGGATAAGCGAATGAGCGACTCGGTTACACCAGCTTGAACTAATTCGTCTGCTGATAGTTGCTGATGAGTAGTGGAAGCTGGATGAATAATTAATGACTTTGCATCACCTACATTTGCTACATGTGAAAATAATTTCACGCTATCAATAAGCTTTCGCCCAGCTTCTCGTCCACCCTTTATGCCAAATGTAAGCACTGAACCGAAGCCATTTCTTAAATATTTTTTTGCTAACTCATGTGTCGGAAAATCTTCTAGGCCATTATAATTTACATACTCCACAAATGGGTGGTTTTGTAAATACTCAGCCACTGCCAATGCATTTTCGTTGTGTTTAGGGATACGCAGATGAAGCGTTTCTAACCCTTGCAATAAATTAAAAGCAGCATCAGCACTTAATGTTGGACCAAAATCACGTAATAATTGTACACGTAGCTTTGTAGCAAAGGCAGCAGAAGCTGTATCAATTCCATAACGTAGACCATGGTAAGAGGCATCTGGTTCAGTAAAACCAGGGAATCGACCGCTAGTCCAATCAAACTTACCAGCGTCTACAACAACGCCCCCTAAAGTTGTACCATGACCTCCTATCCATTTAGTTGCTGAATGAACTACAACATCTGCGCCGTATTCAATAGGTGTAGAACCGTAAGGAGAAGCGAACGTGCTGTCAATAATTAATGGTAGCCCATTATCATGTGCAATTTTAGCTACTGCCTCAATATCTAAAACCTTTAAACTTGGATTACCATAAACCTCTGCAAAAACAGCTTTTGTTTTATCAGTAATCGCTGCTTTGAAATTCTCTGGGTTTGTTTCATCTACAAAAATTGTTTTAATACCATAGTTTGGTAATGTGTTAGCGAATAAATTATACGTACCACCATATAAAGAACTAGCTGCTACTATCTCATCACCAGCTCCAGCTAGATTTAAAATGGAAAATGCGATAGCTGCTGCACCAGATGAAAGTGCTACTGCTGCTGTTCCACCTTCCAATAAAGCCACACGTTTTTCAAACACATCAACTGTTGGATTGGTAATTCGTGTGTAAATGTTCCCTGCTTCCTCTAAGGCAAAAAGACGTTGCGCATGAGCAGTGTCTTTAAATACGAAAGCAGTTGAGCGATAGACTGGAACTGTGCGAGATCCCGTCACTGGGTCTGGCTCTTGACCACCATGCAACAGCAATGTTTCTGGTTTAAAATTTGTCATTGTGTACCTCCAAATGGTTATTTTTTTACGATGGTACCGGAGATGAGGAGGATTTTCTGTAGAAAACAAAAACCCTCTTCAGCTAAGAAGAGGGTTGCGGTTGCAAGTTTTCCTCCCCTTATCTGCCAGATCCAAGTAAGAATCTGTAGGAATTAGCACCTTAGTAAGCTCATTGCTTACTGGTTGCCGGGCATCATAGGGCCTATCCCTCCGCCGCTCTTGATAAGAGTATGAGATTCAATTTCCATCGTTGTTACACAGTATAAACATAGAGTTTTTTTCTGTCAACATGTAAATTTTATTTTTTCCGAAACTTCTGTCTGCTCTTATACGTAATATGAACGCATACACTATTTTAGAAAAAATTTTGAGAGGAGTATTTTTATGGTAAAGGCCGTGATCATTTTTCTTATGATTGGCTATATAATAGGCTGTATTCACGGCTCTAAAGTGGCTCAATTTTTATCGGGGGTTGATTTAAAAAAGGCTGGCCACGGTAATGCTGGTGCCTCTAATGCCACTCTTTCCCTTGGCTGGAAGTATGGCGTTTTAGTAGCCCTCATCGATATAGGCAAAGGCGTTGTCGCTATTATAGGTGCACATTTTTATCTAGCGGACGCTATTCATTTAACAGAAGAACAAATTTGGCTGCTTACTTATATTATGGCTGCTGGGGTTATTTTAGGTCATAATTTCCCCTTCTACATGGGCTTCAACGGCGGGAAAGGAACGGCCTCCATCATTGGTATTTTACTTGCTGTTGATTGGAAGATTGGTTTATTTGCACTTATTTTATTTGTTATTTTATCCTTTGCAACAAATTATTTAATTGTAGGTGTTCTAGAATTTTATCTCGTGTTTTGTACAGCAACTTATTTATGGATTCCTGGCATTGGCCCAACCATTATAGCTCTTCTTCTTTTTGGCATAGCCATCATCCTGCACCTCGAAAATATTAAACGATTAGTCAATGGAACAGAGCCTAAAGTAACTTCTGCCTTTAAGAAAAAGAAATAATATTTAATGGATATTTTTGTATTTTTTGTGACCGTTTTTTTTCTCTTTATCTACTCATATTGCTGTAAAAAACACCATTTTCACATAGATTTTTTTCTACAATAAAATAGACATATTCTTATCTCAATAAAACATTATACAGGCCGATGTTATGGATAATAATCGTCATTTTTATCGTAGAAAGGATGAGAAAATATGTCTTCACCAAAGCAAGCAGCTACAAAACTTAATTTAAAGCCACTATGGATTGGCTTGGCATTCGCGTTACTAATCATTATTACCTTTTTACCTAACAATGGTGATTTACCTATAGCTGGGCAACGAGCTTTAGCCATTTTAGCTTTTGCAGTCATCCTTTGGGTTACAGAGGCCGTTTCATATCCTGTGAGCTCGGCCATGATCATTGCACTAGTAACTGTTTTACTAGGACTCGCTCCGTCAATGGATAATCCAACTACAGAGCTAGGAACAGCTAGCGCATTAAAATTATCTTTAAGTGGCTTTAGTAATTCTGCCGTTGCTTTAGTAGCAGCAGCTCTTTTTCTAGCCGCAGCAATGCAAATTACTAATCTACATAAACGACTTGCACTTTGGATTCTTTCACTGGTAGGAACGAAAACAAAAGCTATCGTATTTGGCGCTATTTTAGTCTCTATCGTCCTCGCATTTTTTGTACCTTCTGCTACAGCACGAGCTGGCGCAGTAGTACCGATTTTGCTTGGAATGGTGGCAGCATTTGGTTTACCACGTGATAGTCGGCTTGCTGCCTTATTAGTTATTACTTCGGTACAAGCCGTTTCCATTTGGAATATTGGTATTAAAACTGCAGCAGCTCAAAATATGGTGGCTTTAAACTTTATCCAAGAGCAATTTAATGTGGATATTTCATGGGGTGCTTGGCTACTTTATGCAGCCCCCTTCTCAATTATTATGTCGATCTTTTTATTTTTCATTATGATTGCTTTAATTAAACCTGAGACTAGCAATATCGAAGGTGGTAAAGAGGTCATCAAAAAACAGCTTGCAGAGCTTGGCCCATTAAAGGCTCCTGAAATTCGTTTAATCATTACATCCGTAGTTTTACTATTTTTCTGGGCAACTGAAGGGAAGCTACATCCATTTGATACGACAACAGTCACAATTATTGCTATCGCGATTCTATTAATGCCTAAAATCGGTGTGTATTCATGGAAGGAAGTTGAGCCTCATATTCCATGGGGGACAATTATCGTCTTTGCGGTAGGCATTATGTTAGGAACCATTTTACTAAATACGCAAGGTGCTGCATGGTTATCAGATAAAGTTTTTGGTTCACTTGGGCTAGATACTATGCCTTTACTAGCAACCATCGCACTCGTAACTTTATTTAACATTTTGATTCATTTAGGTTTTGCAAGCGCAACTAGCTTAGCCTCAGCACTTATACCTGTGTTTATCGTTTTAGCCTCCACATTAACGGCTAATGTTGATCAAGTTGGTTTTGTTATTGTGCAACAATTCGTCATAAGCTTTGGCTTCCTGTTACCAATTAGTGCACCACAAAACATGCTTGCCTATGGTACAGGCTCCTTTACAACAAAGGATTTCTTGAAATCTGGAATTCCCTTAACCATTATCGGTTTCCTTCTCGTACTTTTGTTCTCTGCAACTTATTGGAAATGGATTGGATTATTATAGAACTTTCATTAAATTAAAACGTAAAAGCCTTGAAGAAACAGACTATCTGTCCTTCAAGGCTTTTAAGATAAGACTATTGTTTCGTAAAAGCAGGGTCCTTCATCGTACCGTTTTTCGCATAGTTAACGTGCCATGATAGTGCTTTTTCTAGGTCATGTGGTGTGTGATGTCCACCCGTTGCCTCATTGGCATCATTAAAGTACTGCCACAGCTGCTCCCTATAATCAGGATGTGCACAATTATCAATGATAAGTCCCACTCGTTCTTTTGGAGCAAGTCCTCGTAAATCTGCTACGCCCTGTTCAGTTACAATGACATCAACATCATGCTCCGTATGATCCACATGTGAGACCATTGGGACAATACTCGAAATATCTCCACCCTTAGCATAAGACTTTGTTACAAAAATTCCTAAACGTGCATTACGAGCAAAGTCACCAGACCCTCCGATACCATTCATCATCTTTGTACCAGAAACATGTGTGGAATTCACATTGCCGTAAATATCTAATTCCAATGCCGTATTCACTGAAATTAATCCGAGTCGACGAATAATTTCAGGCTGATTTGAAATTTCTTGAGGGCGCAACACTAATTTATCAGCATATTTTTCAAAATTCCCATAAACACGGTTTCCTACTTGCTCAGAAAGGGTAATAGAAGTAGCAGATGCAAAATTCACTTTCCCTGCATCCATTAATTCAAATACTGCATCTTGGAGAACTTCTGAATAAACTTCTAAGTTCTCAAACTCAGAGTCTTTAAAGCCTAGCAATACAGCATTTGCTACTGAACCTACCCCAGATTGAATTGGACGCAAACTTGTTGTTAAGCGACCTACTTTAATCTCTTCACGTAGGAAATTTAATAAGTGATTAGCCATAACATCTGTCTCTTCATCTGCAGGGACAATCGTTGATGGCGCATCTAATATATCCGAAATGACGATGCCTTTTACTTTATCTAAATCTAGTGGAATTCCAATTATACCAAGACGATCAGAGACATTCTGTAAAGGAATTGGATCACGTTTTCCTTGTTGTGCAGGTACATAAATATCATGTATACCTTCTAATGCATCAAGCTGTGCTACGTTTAATTCAATGATGACTTGGTCTGCTTCTTGCACAAAAATGGGAGAGTTACCAACTGAAGTTGTAGGAATTAATAAGCCTTCTTCTGTAATAGCAGCCGCTTCAATGATCGCAAAATCAATTGGTCCAATAATGCCTTGACGAACAAGCTCAGCATTATGGGAAAGATGGGCATCGACAAATGTGATATCACCGCTATTGATTTTATTACGAATGCCAGCATCTGCTTGGAAAGGACCGCGCTTACGTATGACCCCTGCTTCTGCTAAATATTGGTCTACCTCAGGTCCAAGTGATGCACCTGTAAAGACATCTACTTGAAAATCCTCTTTTTTTGCTTTCTCTACAAGTGCAAGAGGTACAACCTTTACATCACCAGCACGTGTGAATCCACTCATCCCTAATACCATGCCATCCTTAATCCAAGAAGCTGCTTCTTCTGCTGTTACAACCTTGCTTCGTAATTGTTCATGACGAAGCTTTTTCGCTAACTTTTCTTCCATTCCCTATTCCTCCATTCCACTTTATTTTTGTTCAACTTGCATATTTGGTTCCAGTAAATCTGTGACATCCGTCAGAGAATGTATCTTTATTCCAGGAGGATTTCATTACCTAATAGCTAATGCTGTCTAAACATTTGTGAATAAAGATCATGTAATTTTTTGGTAGCACAACCAAATAAACAGTCGCTTCTATAATTTTATACTATTTAGAATATTTAATCTATATCAAATGAAATATTTTACTTTACGAGATAATTTCGTCATTTATAAATTATTTATAAATAACTTTTTGTTCCTCATTATTCGATTTTGCTAGAAAAGCGTGCTATGCTCAAGGTATAGAACAGACACAAAGGAGAGAGTTTTTAATGGTTAAAGAACTATTACGTAGCCATTCCTCGGTACGCATCTATGATGGAGAACCGATTTCAAAAGAAATCATTGAAGATTTAATTGGAACAGCACAAATGGCTGCAACATCACATTTTGTGCAAGCCTATAGTGTAATATGGGTAACAGATGCAGATAAAAAGGAAAAATTAGGCTTACTCTCTGGTAATCCACGTCAATATGAAACTTCAGGTGGGGCATTTGTTTTTTGCGTAGATTTCAAGCGACTTCAAATGGCTGGGAAACTAGAAGGAGTGGATATTGTAGCCGATTCTGCTGAAAATGTCCTTGTCGGGGTAGCAGATGTATCATTGTTTGCACAGAATTTTGTTATTGCGGCAGAGTCAATGGGTTATGGCATTTGCTATATTGGAGGTGTACGCAATAAACCTTCTGAAATCAGTGAATTATTTAATCTGCCTGACCATGTTTTCCCATTATTCGGGCTAACAATCGGCGTTCCTGCACGTCGCAATGAGGTAAAACCTCGTTTACCTGTATCTGCTGTATTACATGAAAATGAATACAATGTTGAAAAATATGAAGAACTTTTACCAGCCTACAACGAGGAAATGGAAATATATTATAACAGCCGTTCGTCTAACAGAAAAATTGATAACTGGACAAAACAGATGGCTGATTTTTTAATTGAACAACGACGTCCGCATATCAAAGAGTTTTTAGCAACTAAAGGGTTTAATTGGAAATAAATTAACGAGAATGGAGTTACTATCGTATGATAATAATTCCATTTTTTACATAAAAATATTACCTATATATATTCAATCTAGGGATATTGCCACAATTACTTCTATAAATCTAACCTTAAATTAAACGAAAAGACTCTTTCCTTTTCCAGCTATTCCATTCATATTAATAAATGATACCTATTAAAGAAAGGAGTTATAGAAACAATGTCCAATATCAATAAACATCTTGCTCGCACCTTAGAACAACAGCATAAGAGAAGTGTAAGAGGTTTATTCTTAAAAATTGAAGACTTAAATAATGAATGCACCCAATTAAGAAAAAGACTCGAGCCACATATTGATTTGAATGTATATAAAAAACCCATTGATTATGTCAATCAGTTCGTTTCTCACACTACTATACTCAATTTAAAATTCGTTACGAATACACAGAATTTAGAAGTAGTTGTCTTGCATGCTCTTTTATTATCCTATATTTTAGAAAACACTCAAAGCCATGCTTTTGAATATGAAGATAAATTGTTACAGGGGTATATACAAGAAATCTTTACACTAAATGCTCATGCAAAAAGACTATTTATGAACCATAGAGAAAAGATGCTTACCTATGTTCAAGGGCAAGCTACATAAAAAAGACGATCTTCGTAATAACAAGATCGTCTTTTGTTCTTTTATTGTAGTCCTCTAATTATAAGAGAGCGAACTGGTAGGAACTGCTCTCCTGTATCTCCATAAGTGAGTATTACCTCATCACCCTCCTGTAAATAAATTGCTAAAGGTTCTGTTTCGGCACTCACTAAATAATTTTCACCATTGTTTAATAAGAAAGATACAGTTGTAAAATCGCCTAGACGTTCTTTATATACACGTAATACCTTACCACTTATTTGTTTTTCCTCAGCACTTGAGCTACCATCTACAGTATTTCCTCCTCGACTTAAGGCTGTTTTATATAATTTCAACGCCTCCTTAGGAGTAGTAGCGTAAACGGAAATTTCAGGATTGGCTGCAGAAACAATAAAATAGTTTTGTAAGAAACCATTGGAATCTAGCACCGCTGTCAGCCAGCTCGCTTCTCCATAAAAGTTATACAACACTGGCATTTCGCCATTCCACTTTTTCTCAATAAATTTCTTCTCTATTATTTGTAAATTACCTTGTGAATCCATATAACTTGAGTCTTGATTCCCTGTATAGTATGTTGCATCCCCTGTTCGTGCGTTTGTTAGTGAATAGCCTAACATTGAATCTACACCTTCTTTAGGACTTGTAAAATCTGTAAAGTAATACATATCACCCTTCTCATCGAAAATCGGGCTAACATTCGATTCTGTTCCTTCATCAGAAGGAATCTTTACATCCTTTTTACCAAACATACTATTCCAAAAACCATGTACATAATTACCGAAATAACTGTTTTGTAAACTTACTGTCTCTGGTGATACAGCACCATCAATAAATTCAGGTATTTGATCCAGTTTAATGACCTCTGATTTCCCCGTCAGCGCATCAACCAAGACAATTCCTTTTACATCAAAGCCATTACGCGCAGAAATAAATTCCCCATATGAGCGAATATAGTATGGCTTTCCTTCATCATCTACTTCCAGCTGTACGTCACCATAAAAAATAAGGAATGGGTGTTGTAAACGAATATGACGTTCTAAATTAGCATTTAAATATGCGGAAGGTACATATTTCATTTCCTCTTTTATAAATTTAGGATTATCCGCAGAATCTGTAGCACTCATTATGAAGTAACCAGGTGTTGTACCACCGTTCATCCATTTAAAGAATCCAGAAAATTCAACTGGTGCGATATAAACATATTCGCCCTTCACTTTTTGAATTTGTAAGCGTCCTAATTCATAGTAGCTCGTATTTGGCACTTGACCGAAAGCCTTTTTCATTTTATTGCGAGCAAATTTCGGTGGTACACTTGCAGGTGTTTGTGTCTCATCGAATGGTTTTATTTCAACTTCTTCCTTCATTTCGGATGACTTAAATTTTTCATTAGCATTCCATAAAGGTGCTGATAAAACATACACAGCTACACCTAGACTTGCTAAAAATAAAACACCTTTTATTTTCCTTTCGATACCACTTGCTAGCAGAACACCCACTAACGTTAATAAAATAATAGCAGGCCAAAAAACAAGCCAATTTACATCAATTTTTGTTACATATAACGTAATCCCTGTGGCTAAAAACCCTAGTACAAAGACTCCAATAAAAAAGTATCCTATTACCTTTTTCGATTGTCCATCTTCTCGCTTCTTCGTAATAAGCGGTGTCACTAGCACACTTGCGATCAATGCAATGACTGCTGAAGCTATCAGTAGCTTAGTCATTTGGTTCATCCTCTCTTCTTCTTTCTCACTACTTACTTTACGGTTACATACTAAAAAAGTTTCATACATACGTTGTACAGAAAGGAATTCTACCATAAATATTGAATTTCAAAAGGAAAGGAGCTGAAAAATTTGTTAAAAAAATTATTAATCAGTGTCATTATTTTATTGGGTCTTTATTATATTTTTCTCTTTTCCCATATTGCTGAAAGTTTAAAACTCATCTTTAAAGTGATTCCTATGTTGCTCATCATTATTTTAGCTGCGATTCAGAAGCCATTACATATTAAAAAATACCAACTTTTGATTATTGTTGGGCTTGTATTCTGCATGATTGGAGACTATACATTGCAGTGGTTTTTAATCGGTCTAACTAGCTTTCTTATCGGGCATATCTTTTATATTTTTGCTTTCTCTACTGCAAATGAGCGGCATGTACCAACTTGGGCTAAAATACTATTATTACTCTATGGAGCAAGTATGGCTATATGGATTACGGGATCTGTCTTTAAAACAGGTGAAACCCTACTTGGTATTGCAGTAATCGCCTACATTTCTGTGATACTCACAATGGGATGGACAGCTATTAAAACTGGATCTACTCTGGCAACAAGTGGTGCAATATTATTTATTGCATCTGATTCTTATTTAGCTATTAACAAATTTGTCATGCCACTAGCATTTTCTCATGAAATTATCATGCTGACTTATTATAGCGCCCAATTACTTATTGCTTTAAGTATCCTTCAATATTCCGAAATCCGAAGTAAAGTGTTACAATAATATCGATTATGCCAAGGCATAATTGCGCCTGGAATCGGCTTTGTGAAAGCACAAAGAATTTTAACATATATACATTAGGAGGCCATACTTATGAAAGAACAAGTAATTGAGCGATTAATACGCTATGCAAAAATTGATACACAATCAGACTTCACAAGCGAAACAACTCCTTCTACACAAAAGCAATTTGACCTATTACATGTTTTAAAAGACGAACTTGCCGAAATTGGTTTAACAGACATTACATTAGATGAAAATGGCTATTTATTTGCCTCATTAGAAGCTAATACAGAAAAAGAAGTACCAACTATCGGCTTTTTAGCCCATGTTGATACAGCTACTGACTATACAGGCACAAATGTGAAGCCACAGCGTGTAGATAATTATGATGGTGGAGATATTCAGTTAAACGAAAACTTAGTTATGTCTCCGACTGACTTCCCAGAGCTTAAAAACTATGTAGGCCAAACACTTATTACAACAGATGGTACTACTTTATTAGGCGCTGATGATAAGGCAGGGATTGCTGAAATTATGACGGCAATGGAGTACCTCATTAAAAATCCTACTATTAAGCATGGTAAAATCCGTGTAGCCTTCACGCCAGATGAAGAAATCGGTCGTGGACCACATAAATTTGATGTCGCCGCTTTCGGTGCAGACTATGCCTATACTATGGATGGTGGACCACTTGGCGAACTACAATTCGAGAGCTTCAATGCCGCTGGCGTAAAAGTAATTACAAAAGGCACTAGCGTCCATCCTGGTTCAGCAAAAAATAAAATGGTGAATGCTATTACAATGGCTATTGCCTTCCAAAATGAAATGCCTGCTGACGCAGTTCCTGAAAAGACAGAAGGTTATGAAGGTTTCATTCATTTAATGAGCTTTAAAGGGGCTCTTGAGCATTCTGAGCTATCTTATATCGTGCGTGACCATGATCGCCAAAAGTTTGAAGAGAAAAAACAATTAATGCGTGATGCTGCAGCTAAAATTCAAGCACAATTTGGTGAGCATGCACTGAGTATTACCATTGAAGATCAATACTACAATATGGGTGAAAAAATTGAGCCTGTAAAAGAAATTGTTGACATTGCACGTACTGCAATGGAAAAATTAGATATTACACCGAATACCCTGCCAATTCGTGGCGGTACAGATGGCTCACAATTATCTTATATGGGCCTACCGACACCAAATATTTTCGCTGGTGGCGAAAACATGCATGGCAAATTCGAATATGTATCCGCTGAAACAATGGAAAAAGCAACTCAAGTTATCATAGAAATCGTTCAGCTTTTTGAACAGCAAGCAAAATAATAGTTTTAATTTTGAGTGAACTTATTTCTATACGCATTTACCTAAGGAATCATGAAAAATTTTCATAGCTACGAAGAGGGGTTTTTCCTCTCTTCGTAATTTTTTCAGCCATAATTACTGAATTTTCAAATTACATAAAGGGTTTGAGGTTATAAACTCAAATTGAGGTGATGTTTATGAAAGAAATTGCATTAGGTATTTTAGCTTCCCTTTTCTTTGCCGTGACATTTATTTTAAATCACGCAATGGAAATGCAAGGTGGTAGTTGGCTATGGAGTGCATCATTACGCTATTTTTTTATGCTCCCTTTCTTGCTTATCATTGTCTTTTATCGTAAGGGCTTTTCACAGCTTTCTGGTGAAATAAAAGCACAGCCTATAGCATGGCTACTTTGGAGCTTTGTTGGATTTGTTTTATTTTACGCGCCATTAACATTTGCTGCTGCTTTTGGTCCAGGTTGGTTGGTTTCAGGTACATGGCAGTTTACAATCGTTGCTGGTGTATTATTAGCTCCTCTTTTTGTATCGATCATTGCTGGTAAAACAGTGCGACAAAAAATACCTTTCATATCCTTGCTTATTTCATGCGTCATTTTAGTAGGTATTTTGCTTATACAAATACCTCATGCACAATCAGTATCGTTTAGAAGTTTAATGCTTGGTATTTTACCTGTCATCGTTGCAGCTTTTGCTTACCCTCTCGGCAATCGTAAAATGATGGAAGTTTGTGGGGGCCGAATCGATACTTTTCAGCGGGTGTTAGGAATGACCATTGCTTCAATGCCAGCATGGATCATCATAGCTATTTATGCCGTTCTTACAGTAGGACTTCCCTCAGCAAGTCAAATGTTTCAATCATTGCTTGTTGGAATTAGCTCAGGCGTTATAGCAACAGTTTTATTTTTCATAGCAACGGATCGCGTAAGAGACCATCAAGGCAAGCTAGCTGCTGTGGAAGCAACTCAGTCAACAGAAATTCTTTTCGTTATTATTGGTGAGGTATTACTATTAGGAATTGCCTTCCCTAGCCCTATTGCACTTGCAGGTCTCGGAGTTATCATTGTTGGTATGCTATTACATAGTTACTATACAATGATTATCGGGAAAAAGAATGCTGTGCAACAAAACACAACTTCTTAGCAGTCCATTTTATGGGCTGTTTTTTTACAAAAAAAAGACGACTCTATTCTAAATTTAGAATAAGTCGTCTGAGATTTTCACGTTCCCAAAAAATGAGGGGGGTTTTAGGAGCGTAATCATGAACTAGCAAACTTCTGGAGAAAAGTAGCTAAAGTTCATCCTCTCTACACTGTATTGTAGACGAGGAATAATCTTTATACGATAATGATAATCATTATCAATTAAAATGTCAATCATAATCTTATAATTTTTTTACTTTTTCAAAAAGATTTTTTTAATGAGCGTCGGTACTGCCATTGCTTCAACTGAAAATGTAAAAAACAGCCTATACAAAAGCCTGCTATTGCGATGGATGATGCAATTGCAACCAGGCCAGTAAAGATATGACCAACAACCTGCCAATGTAACAGATAACCTAATAAACCAGCTGCTAAACAAAGGCTAGCAATACTTGAATTAAATTTTTGCTGCTGAGCATCCTCTGGTATATATGTAGATGGAGCCTTTGTTAAAAAGAGCTTCCCTACACGAAGTATCGGGTTATAGTTGCATAAAATACCTAGTAAATTTGCAGCTAGTGGAATTACTAATATCCAGGTAATTCCTGTTACCCATGATAAAATGACACTCAGAAGAATAGTCCACTGGTTCAGTCTAACAAGTGGTCTTGGAATTGTATGAAGTTGCGACACCCTAAAACCCACCTTTCTGATATGTTTAATGTATTTTACTACATGATATTCCATTTGTGAAGCAAAAATGATTACTTTATAATGAAGTTAACAGATGTTCAAAGGAAAAGAGGATAACTATGCCAGCTTTAACAATGGATCAAGTTCAACAATTAAACTCTTACAGTATTTATACAACTGAACCTAAGCGGACTTTATTTACTTTAGCTGATATACATAAAGACTTTTACCATCCTGATTTTTTAAACCTTATGATGGGTATAACAGATGCAGCAACAGAAACAGCCGCTATTTCTCACTTTGCACGCCGCTATGGAATGTTTTTTGCTATGCAATTTTATATGCTTGCCGCTTATGACGAAGTATGGGATGGTAAGCCACTTGAATTGCGTTTTGATGCTGCAAAGGAATTTAATAGCTTTACTGTTGCCATGTTTGCTAATCCAAATGATTGGCGCTACGTTGAGGAAGATGAACGCCAAGCTGTTATTAAGAAAATTCTTTACGATGGCCATGTCATTGTCCAACAGCTTCGTAAAGTAACCTCCATCTCCCCCCTTACCATTTGGGAAAATTTCTTCGGCTATTTGCTATGGCATTATCATATATTATTATCTAATCCTGGCTTAGCCGATCAAGCCATGGAGGATATTGAGGCTTTAGAGGACCCAAAAACATGGGCACGCTTCTCCAATAAATCTTGGTGGGCACAATATACAGGTGGTCTTAGCCCGACTAATTTAGTCAACGTTCCTGTAAGAAAATCATGCTGTTTTTCTAAAGATATCCCAGGTTTAATGGCTTGTGGTTTTTGCCCAATGAAAAAATAATAGAGCCTTTTAAAAAAGCCTTACCTTCCACAAATTCATGTGAATGGTAAGGCTTTGTGCTTTATTTTTCGTATACTACAAACCAATCGTTGTTTTCTTCAAACATAGACGTGCCAAGGAAACCTTGTTTTAAAAGTTGCTGTTGCGCAGTTGTGTCTCCCATCGATATCACTTGTTTTTCAGTAAAATTCGGGGACATCTCTTGTCGTAAGTCTTTATAAAAAATATAACGAAGCTTATCTACATATTTAATTTTTAATCCTTTAATAACGAGGTCTTGCGAGAATTTATCCTTTAAGCTCGGAATATTATATGGCTTTACAGTGGAGCAAACAT
This sequence comes from Lysinibacillus sp. LK3, assembly GCF_001043675.1. Lineage (NCBI taxonomy): Bacteria > Bacillati > Bacillota > Bacilli > Caryophanales > Bacillaceae > Lysinibacillus > Lysinibacillus sp. LK3. Next base: position 51,075 of record NZ_LDUJ01000017.1, on the reverse strand, counting down.
AATCGTATTTTTCTAAATCGATATTTTCCATCACTACTGTAGCTAATGTTTTCTGTAATCCGTAACCTCGATATTTTGGTGATACATTCGATATTTCCTGATATAAAACACGTTGAAATTCGTTTTCTGCAATCCCACAATCATAGCCAAGGTGTTCTTCATCAATTGGCGGGTTTAACAGTGCACGAAAGGCGATTAATTCTTCCCCTACATAAGCACCTATCATCATTCCATGACCATTTAAAATATACTCAAATTCCTCTGTGCTTAAGGGTTGTAGGATACTTTGGTCTGCTAAAGCTTCATAAACCTCAACTTGTAGCTCTTCAATTTGTTGTAAATGTTGGAGTGTTAATTTTATAACAAAAAACGGTGTCTCACCAAGCATACCATCATAGATAATTTCCATATTACGCCTCCTTAGGCTGTGACAACAGTTGAAAACTTACATAATTCCTGGATGACAGCTTCATCTACATCTAAACCTAATCCCGGTTTTTCATTTAAGCAAATAAATGGTACATCATAATGTAAGTTCCCAACATCCTTTGAGAATTTTAATGGACCCGTTAGTTCTACACTCGTCATAATCTTCTTAGAAAATGCTACATGGAAGCCTGCAGCAGAACCAACTGACGACTCTACCATGGAACCAACTTGACATTCAATTCCTGCCATTTCCGCCATAACAGCAAGCTTCATAGCAGGATAGATGCCACCACACTTCATTAATTTAATATTTACTTTATCTGCTGCACGCTTGGCAATAATTTCACGCATTTCACGTACGCCTCGTAGTCCTTCATCAATCATTAATGTCACATCAGACTTTGATTTAATTTCCACCATTCCATCAATGTCTTCGCTATCGACAGGTTGCTCTAGCCAATCGATATTTAAATCTTTCATAGCACGTAAACCTTGTAAAGTAGTGGCTGCATTACCCCAACCTTGATTTACATCCACTCGAATAGCAATGTCTTCGCCTACTCGCTCACGTACCGCTTTTATACGGGCTACATCACGAAGTACCTCTGTACCTACCTTCATTTTAAAAGAGCGATAGCCCATTTCTACTCGATTAGCTGCCTCTTCTGCCATTGCTTCAGGTGTTCCAATGCTTAGTACATGTGTGATTGGGAATTTTTCATGATAACGTCCACCTAAAAGTTGGTATACAGGCACCCCTAAGGCTTTTCCAGCAATATCGAAGCAAGCAATATCGATCGCTGCTTTTGCTGCTGGTACATCTTTCACAACTTTATTCATTTTATCGTGTAGTTTTTCAAAGGCCATTGGACTTTCCCCAATAATAGCTGGGACAAGCTGATGTTTTAGTACAGCATATGTACTTTCCCATGATTCACCTGTTACATGTTCATCAGGAACAGCTTCACCATACCCTACCACACCTGTATCGGTAGTTACTTTTAAAATAATGGAAGGCATTGTATCATATGTAGCATAACTAATGATGAATGGATCAATTAGCGGTAAATGTATAGCAAAAATTTCTACTTGTTTAATTTTCATCTTAATCAGTCTCCTCTGTCGTTAAAGTTGTCGCTAATACGTCGCTAAATGTTTAAAAAAATAGAAAAGGAGTGATGTCCATGTCTACCAAAATAGCGATTATATGTTCAAAAGCATTTATGAAACGTATTATTAGTATCGCACAAAACATAACCGATATTCAATTAGAATTTTATCTTTACAGCCACCCCTCTGAAGCGCCTACTTTAATGAAGCAAATAAAACCGTGTGATGCAATATTATTTGGAGGAACGTTACCTTATCTACACACACAATCATTACTTTCAGAAGTTCCAATACCTTGGAATTATATTAAGCAAGATGAAACAACCATTTCTACAACATTGTTATCATTAGTAGCCAAACATGCTGTAGCTATCGACAGGATATCCATTGATGTAATGAATCCTGCATTCGTTGATAATGTTTTAGCAGAAATAGAATTTCATGGTCAAAAGCCACATGTTCAGCATATTTCGATTACTGAGCCAACTGAGAATATTTTAAAACGCCATATCGCCCTGTGGAATTCAAAAAGTATTGATTTTGTCATTACCAGTATTCATAGTGTATTTGATGAATTACAAGCACTTCAAATACCGTCAATGCGTATGTTAGATGCTACCAAATCTATTATTCAATGCCTTGAAGAAACAAAATCAAAATCACTATTAACCAAGTCAGAAGCTTTCAAGGCTGTAGTGGGTCTCTTAGAAATCCCTAAAAATACTTCCATTGAATCAACTGTTTTAAGTCAAATTGCGAAAGCTACCTTTTCAACTTTTAAGCAAATTTCAACGCATTCCTTTGAGCTATACACAACTGCTGGACATCTTCAAAATGCTCTCGAAAAGGAAAATTTAGAGCAGCTCATACAGCAAGTTGAACAACCTTTTAAGCTAGCATTTGGCTATGGCTATTCCATTTTGGAGGCCACACAAAATGCTCAGCATGCTTTAACATTTACTAAACCTTTTGAGATTTATATTCTTGATGAACATAAAAACTTATTAGGGCCTTTCCCTAATACAGAAGGTAAAATTTCTTTAAAAACCGATGATCCTTATGTTTTACAAATGGCTAAGCTTACAAGTTTAAGTCCATTAAATATTTCTAAAATAATCAACTTTAGTAACGAACGACAGTCAGCTCAATTTACATCTCAAAATCTTTCTGAATACCTCCAAGTAACACGACGTACTACAGAGCGTATTATTAAAAAATTAGTTGATAATGGCTATGTAAATATTGTTGGTGAAGAAATGACCCATCAACAAGGACGTCCTCGTAAAATTTATCAATTGAATTTTGCAACTTACTAAACTGCCTCATAAAAGAATTCTCGTAGATACACATGAATCTACGAGAATTTTTTTTTAGTCAACCATTACCAAATTATCCGTATTTTCAGCTTCTTGCGCCTTTTTACGCTTCTCAGCTTCTGCTATTTCTTCTGGCGTTAATTTAACAATAGCAAATCCAATATATCCATAGATAATAGAAATAATCGGTACAGTAAAGTTAAGAATTGCATAAGGTGCATATTCCATTGCACTTACACCTAAAGTAGCTAAAATAAACACACCACAAGTATTCCAAGGGAAGAAAACAGATGTTAATGTTCCCCCATCCTCTAATGCACGAGAGAGGTTTTTAGAATGTAAACCACGTTGTTGATAGACACCCGCGAACATACGTGAAGGAACAACAATTGAGATATATTGCTCAGAACATGTTGCGTTGGTTGTTACACAAGCTGCAATCGTTGAAGCAATAAGACTTCCTGTAGATTTAGCAAACTTCACAATTACATTCATCAATGCCTTTAACATTCCTGAATACTCTAAAATACCACCAAATGTCATCGCTACAATCGTCATTGAAACCGTATTCATCATCGAGTCTAGACCACCACGGTTAAATAAATCATCCACCATGTGATTACCTGTTGAGATTTCAAAGCCTGCCTGTAATGCTTGTACAGCACTTGCAGCTGAACCACCTTGTACAAAAATCTGTAGTAAGAAACCTGAAACAATCCCTATAATTAAAGCTGGAATTGCTGGTACTTTCTTAGCTACTAATACAATAACTCCCACAGGAACAAGTAATAGTAAAGGAGAAATAACGAAGCTTTCTTCCATCACTTTTAAAGTTGTTAATATTTCTTCAGATTGCATTGAAACTTCTGCAAATTTTCTACCCATGAATCCAAAAACAACAAGTGAAATAATCAACGCTGGAATCGTTGTATAAAGCATATGCTTAATATGTGCAAACAGATCTGTACCAGTTAATCCTGCTGCTAGATTTGTTGTATCTGATAATGGTGACATCTTATCTCCAAAGTATGAACCCGAAATAACAGCACCAGCAATCATAGCCGCTGGAATACCCATACTTAAACCAATACCCATACCCGCGACACCAATTGTAGCCATTGTAGACCATGAACTACCAATAGCTAATGACACAATTGAACATAACAACATGATTGTCACAAGGAACCACGCTGGAGAAATTAACTTTAGACCGTAGAAAATCATTGTTGCTACGACACCGCCGCCAATCCATGCCCCAATTGTCAAACCTACTAAAATAATAATAACAATGGCAGGTAATGCCAGACGTATCCCTTTATACATCATCTCTTCAATTTCTGCCCATTTATATCCATGCATTTTGGCAACAATTGCTGCTACAGTTGTGCCAACAAGAAGAGGTACGTGAGGACTTTGCTCTAAAACAACTACTGTAATCAACATAGTAATAATCATAATTGCAAAAGTTAGTAGTGCCCAGCCCGCATTAATATCCTTTTTCATTTTTCCATCCCCTTTTTTTGCACCAAATCCCTTTTCGGTTTTTTCAAGACGCAAATAATTTTTTACGTTTTTTAGCTTAATATTCAAAAAATTAAAAGTCAACGCAAAAAATTTATGCTTCCCTAGCAAATCCCTTTATTTTAGCGTAATAAAACGCTTTCAAGTAGCAATAAAAAACAATGCAAACCCTTGAATATCCATGCATCATTAAAAATGTTCATGCAAAAAAGCTATATGAAAAAAAAGTTACATTTTTTCATATAGCTTTTAATATTTTTTTATTCAGGCTTTTTTTCTAATACACATGCAAGTACTTTCGCAGCATCAATTAAGGCACTACGATCAAATGTCATTTTAGGGTGGTGTAATCCTGGTGTTAAATTTGCACCAATTCCAATCATTGCCGCTTTTAATTCTGGCTTTTTAACTGTATAGAAATGGAAATCATCACTACCTGGTGTAGTTATTTCATCTGCTAAATGCCCTTCTCCCAAAGCCTCAATGATGGCATTCTTTGCCATGTTCGCAGCAGTTGGGGAAACTTCAGCACCTGGTGTGAAATCTATCCACTTCCAACTCATATCAATTTCAAATTGTTGCTGTATTGATTTCAGGCCAGATTCAATTTTACTGCGCAGCAATTCAAGTTGTTGATTATGCTGTGCGCGAACATCCATTGAGAAACTAGCATTACCTGGAATAATATTTGTACTACCACCATCAGCAATGATTCTTGTTAACTTAGCAGAATGTGGTTCAAATGGTGATAAATGAATGCTGTGTAGCATTTGTTGCACGGCCATAATAACATCAATGGCATTTTTACCTTGATGTGGTCTAGCACCATGTGCATCTATACCTTGAATAGATCCCTCTAAAAAATAAGCAGCGCCATGATGAATCGCAGGCGAAACTTTGCCAAGTGGTAATTCTTCTATTGGTCTTAAATGAACACCAAATAAATGTGATACTCCATCAACCGCGCCTCTATCAAACGTTGCACATGCGCCATTTCCTAGTTCTTCAGCAGGTTGGAAGATGAAACGAATACGATGTTGTAAGGTGCGATCTTTCAGTAGTAATAATGCACCAAGAACCATGGAGATATTCGCATCATGTCCACACGAATGATTTGCTTGCCACTTCCCATCAACTTCCTGCCATAAGGCATCAATATCAGCACGTACTGCAACAATTTCATTACCAGTCCCTATTTCAGCTATTAATCCTGGTATATCACCTAATAAACGATAACTAACATGCAATTCATCCAGTATGGAAGCAATTTTTTTAGTAGTCTCAAACTCTTTCCAACTTACTTCGGGATATTGATGAAAATGATCAAACCATTGATAAATCGTTTCTTCTACTGTTAAAGCTTTCGACATAACTACACCTCTATACGCATTTTTGTTTCCCATTATACATGAATCTTTTTCAGAAAAGTACATATGTCTTCAGACCTAATACACTTATTTTAATCATATATTACATTCATATGCACTGGAAAAGTCATTTATCAATAGAGGTATAATATACAATGGGCTATGCTAAAAGTTAGTATACTTTCAACATAGCCCATCAAATTTTCATTATAAACTTGTAAAAAACCCTTCTGGATACTCTTCATACTGAATATTCACCATTTGCTCCTCATTTTTCTCTTCTTCTTCACGTAAATCGAATTCTTGATCCATTAAATACGTTTCAAACTTTGAATTTAACAACTTCCCCATTGTATCACTCCTTATTAATTGAATTTTCTGATAAAAGGATTATACAATAGATTTTTAGTAAATTGCAATAAATTATATACATTATGCATTATAATTATAAAACCTATCTCTAAATCAGATTAAAAATACCATTGATTCTTATGATTACTAAAAAATTTTACCTTTAAAAAACAAAAAGCTGCTCATTAACATCTGTACTAATATTTAGCCAGTTATTAATTGAGCAGATTTATATGCAAGTCAAGTATTTAAGATACTGAAGCTCCCATTTTGTCCTTCGTATTATCGTGATGATTTCCTTTTTTATGGGACAAAAATTGGATCACAAACATCACAATAAATATTCCTAAACCAGTCCAATCCGAGAATTTTTCAGGATAGATAAGTAATAGCCCCGCAGCAATCATAATAATTCTTTCATACCAGAAAAGTTTACGATACCAGTAGCCGATCACACCAGCACCAATTGCCACCATTCCAGTGATAGCAGTGAATACTACCCAAATAATTTGCGGAATTGTTGTATCAATCATTAATAATGCTGGAGAGAAAACAATCATATACGGTATAATAAATGCCGCAATCGCAAGTTTCGCTGAATTCACACCCGTTTTGATAGGGTCACCACCAGAAATACCTGATGCCGCAAACGCCGCCAGTGCTACAGGTGGTGTAATATCAGCAATAATACCGAAATAGAACACAAAGAAATGAGCAGATAGTAATACAACTACTGGCACTAATTCTTGTGGTGTATTTGGAGATAATAAAGCCACAATTGCTGGTGCAGCAATTGTCGATGTTATCACATAGTTTGCTGTTGTTGGTGCACCCATTCCAAGAATAAGCGAAGCTATCATAACAAAAATAAGTGTCAAAATAATACTACCACCAGCTAAAGCTACTAAGCTATTTGCTAAACTTAAACCTAATCCTGTTTTTACAACGACACCCACAATAATCCCAGCACAAGCAGTAGCTGCAACTACACCTAATGCAGTTCGAGCACCTTCCACCAATGCATCAATCACATCTTTTGGTTTAAGACGCGTTTCTTTATTAAACATAGCCACACCAATTGATATAATAATTCCATATAATGCTGCATGCATAACTGGTGTACCCGTTAGCATTAATATGATAATCGCCACAATCGGTAAGAGAAGGTAAATCTTCTTAAATACCTCCTGACGATTTGGCATTTGATCGTCTCGCAGACCTTTTAGACCAACTCTTTTTGCTTCGAAATGTGTCATAATCCAAATACCTGTAAAATATAAAAGAGCAGGAATAGCTGCCGCTTTTGCTATATCCCAATACGTAATCCCTCGACCAATAAATTCAACCATTAGGAAGGCAGCAGCACCCATAATCGGTGGCATAAGTTGACCACCTGTCGATGCAGCTGCTTCCACTGCACCAGCAAACTCTTTTCGATAGCCTAGTTTTTTCATCATTGGAATTGTATAAGAGCCTGACGTTACTACGTTAGCTACAGAGCTTCCAGAAATTGTACCTTGAAGTGCACTTGAGAATACAGCTACCTTCGCAGGACCGCCAATTAATTTTCCAGCTAGTGCAACTGCTAGATCGTTAAAATACTGGCCAACGCCTGTTTTCACAAGAAATGCCCCGAATAGTAAAAATACAAAAATAAATGTGGCTGATACACTAATTGGTGTGCCGAATATCCCATCAGTTGTAAAGTACATGAGGTTGACGATACTCTCCAAATCCTGTCCTCTATGTGCCATAAATGCCGGGAAATACGGGCCATAGTAAGCGTAAATCAAGAAAGCGATTGCAATAATTGTAATAGGCAACCCTACAGCACGTCGAGCAGCCTCAAGTACTAGTACAACAGCTATTAGCCCAACAATAAAGTCTACCTGCGTAATGGAGCCATTGCGATTCACAAGTTCTGTATAGTTCATAGACCAATATGAACCTACTGCAATAGCTAGTAATGCTAAAATATAATCGAACCAGGCTATTTTATGCTTGGGTGCTTTTTTTCTTGCTGGGAATAATAGGAAAATTAATGTCAAACCAAAGCCTAAGTGGATGGTACGTTGAATTTGAGCAGGAAATTGCCCAAAAATAGCTGTGTAAAGTTGGAATAGCGAAAATGCTAAAAGGCCAAAGAAAATAACATGCTTCATTACACCTGAGATTGTTCTTACATTGGATTCTATATCATATTTTTCAAGTATGGCTTGTTGCTCTTCAGCAGAGATTTGCTCAAATTCTTCTACTTTTTCTTCTTTCCTTAATTTTTCCTGTGTTGTCATTTCATCCTTACTCCTTTCCACTGTTCGTAAAGTGACAATCGCTTAATTTCAAATAAATAGGATTTACCCCTCTGTAAATCTTTTTTTAAATCATATTCTTCACCTGCATAATTGAATACCAGATCTAAATCTAAATCACCTATATAGATCGTAAAATTATCAAGTATGGCACTATTGTTAAATTGGAGAACATATTTACCGTTCCGTTGAATAAGTGTTTGATGTTCCTCTGCATAGCTTGGCATGCCAATAGCTAAGTCTTCATATTCCATTTCAAGCATTTCAATACGATTACCTTTTATATATTGATAGGATTCCAATACATCTGACTTATGTATGGAGTGGGTGTATCTTATTTGAAAGGTTTGCTCAACTGAAATGGGTATGTAGTGCACTTCAGGATGGGCTATACGCGTCTCTGTAAAGGTGAACACCTTTTGAAGAGGAAGAAATATGACAATACATATACAGATACTTAAAAGAACTGTTATGATGAATTTTCTCTGTTGCATTCGACCTATTCCCCCACTTTAAAAGCTATTCGCCTAAACCTATATCCTACAGTAAGAAAGAGACTCGAAGCTTTATGCAACGAGCCCCTTCGTATTTTTTAGAAAGTTTCAAGCACTATTCACACTATTTCTTTTCATTAAAGTATTTTTGTGCACCTGGATGAATGTCAATACTAATACCATCTAAACCTGTTTCTGCTTTTATGAATTCCCCTTTTGCATGGGAAATTTTACCCGTGTTATCATAAATAGCTTTTGTCATTGAATAAACAACATCTTCCGGAAGATCCTTTTTCACCGCTAGCATAGCTAGAACTGAAACTGTCTCCACATCGTTTGCAATACCATAAGTACCAGCTTTTACTGTGTCTTTTGCATAGTAAGGGTATTTAGCAATTATTTCATCTGCTTTACCCGCATCTAAACCGATAATATTCACTTTCGTTGTAGCATTTAATGCTTCAACAGCACCTGTTGGCGTACCTGCTGTAATAAATGCTGCATCAATTTGACCTGATTGAAGACCATCTGTTGATTCACCAAAATCAAGGTTTTGTGCCTTGATATCATCCATCGTTAAGCCATTTATTTCAAGTAATTGTTCAGCATTTGCGTAAGTACCCGAGCCTGGAGCACCCACTGATACTTTTTTACCTTTTAAATCTGCATACGTTTTAATACCCGAAGCTTCAGTTGTAACGAGTTGAACTGTTTCTGGATAAAGCGCACCTAAAGCTGAAATTGTATCAATTTTATTGCCATCAAACATCAGCTTACCTTCAGTAGCATAATAAGCAATATCTGTTTGAACAAATGCAATTTCACCTTTTCCTTCTTGTAAAGCAGTCATATTGGCAGCAGATGCCTGAGATACTTCAGCAGTTGTTTTAATGCCTGTATCAGTAGTTATTAAATCAGCGAATGTACCTCCAAGAGCATAGTAAGTACCTTGTGTGCCACCTGTTAGTAAACTTAAAAACTTAGGTTTTTCAGTTGATTCGGAGTCATCTCCAGTGTCCTTCGAACCACTTCCACTATCTGATCCACATGCAGCTAAAATCATAAGCGCAAGGATACTTAATAGCATTAATAAATTAAATTGTTTCTTCCTCATAGTAACCTTCCCCCTTTGGTTATTTTTAAGAATCTATTTAAAATTATCAAACTTAGTATAATAATGTCAATTAATTTATAGTAAATTCAGACTTTTATAATTATACAAAACCACTTTAAATCCATTAATTTACATTACTATAGCTTTATTTAATTACCCCTTTTATATTTGAAATAAACTCCTAATTTACTTTTCTAAAAAAATTAACTTAACATTCTAACTGTATAAATAATGAATAGAATATAAAAAAACTGCATCTGAAATAAACAGATACAGTCATGCATTTTATTCTATTGAATGGCTCCACAAGCTATTCTAGCTCCTGAATTACCAGCAGGATCTGTTTTATAATCATCCGCTGATTCATGAATGACAATAGCACTTCCATCACTATCTAATAGCGAATTAGGTTGATCCTTTTGTAAAGTTAACCCCTCAGCTAAAAAGTTAAGATCCACATTGCCATCTTCACCAATTTCCAAATTTGGTAGGTCCCCTAAATGATAGCCATTAGGATTTAATTTACCATGTTCCTTGTTTGTTGGATTAAAATGGGCTCCTGCTGATTCAAATTTAGGTGGCTCACACTTTCCTACTTCATGAATATGGATACCGTGTGTGCCTGGTGGTAAGCCTGTTAATGCAAGCGTCATCATAACGCCATTATCTTCCTCTTGAAGATATGCATTGCCATAGCTTTCATTGTTAGCACCAATCACTTTTGCAGTAGCTGTTAAAGGGGAAGATGCATTGACAGCTACTTTTTCCTCTTTCTTATCAAAAAAACTGCAACCCGCAACAAAAATTAGTAAAGAAAGACTCATTAAGCTTATTTTTTTCATAAAAATACCTCCTCTCTTTCTGATGATTTCCAATTTCTTCAGTACTTATGCACAATTAGTCATTTATGCTTCTATAATGGCTCCTATTTCATTGGAGCTTGAATAGGAAAATCAACCAAAATAAAAGGGATTTCTCAAAGTTCGAGAAACCCCTTTCATAATTAATTTAAGATTTTTACCGTTACTGTTTTGACACCCCACTGAAGTGCTTGTCCTTCAGTAGGAATAAATACATCGATTTTATTTCCTTTAATAGCTCCCCCTGTATCAGCAGCGATTGCTTCACCATAACCTTCCACCCAAACCTTCGTACCGAGTGGAATAACCCGTGGATCTACAGCGATTACCTTTAAATTAGGATTCGACCTTATATCTGTTCCATTTGCTGTAATTCCTGAACAGCCTTCACAATAGGCTGTATACGCAGTCGCACGCATTGTTAATGTTTTACCAGAGACAGTTGCTGGAGCACTTGCTGGTTTTGTTTTGGCAGGTGCAGCAGGCTTAGTAGCTGTTGCAATCCCCTCGGAAGTTTTTGGTTTTGGTTTTGCAGCTGAAGCTTTAATAGCTATCGATTCACCAGCTAAAATCAAATCTGACGCAAGGTGATTCCATTTCTTCAAATCATCTACAGTTACATTATTAATACGAGCTATTGAAAATAAAGTATCCCCACCTTTGATGACATATTCATCCCCCAATGGTTCTTCTGCTTTTGACGTGTCTTTCACTAAGTCTTGCTCTGGGTAAAACCATAATGAATCCTTTTCATTTAATTGCTGGAACTCACCTACTGTTAAATTATAAATTTGCGGGAGTGCCCATAGTATATTGCCTGGCGATTTGTCCTTAGCAAAGGAAGGACTAGCATAGAGACTCACACCAAATGTCAATACTACCGCTAAAGCTAATGCTCTTTTCTTCATGTTTAGTAATACCTCCATCATTTTATTATTTGTTGCAAATCTGTTGCTAGCACACTAGAGTTAAAAGCTCTATTATGTAAGCAACCATAAGTTTGCAAATTAATAACTCAGGACTAGCTGCCTGATATTAGGAATTATTACTATAAAAACGGAAAAATATACAATTTCAATTAATTTTTTAGTAATTTAATCAATTTATTGCGTATAAACTATAATTTAGTAGGTCTGTTTAGGACTTTTTTATATTAGATATTTGCTATATTTAGCCGATAAAAAAAAGAAAAGGAGGGAATAAAAATGGAAGTTAATTCACTTATGTCATCCCAGCTGATGGAACTCCAACACACAGTACAGATGAGTGTCATGCAAAATGCTCTTAATTTAAACACAACTACTGCAATTGAATTACTGAAAGAACTACCTCAGCAACAAACAGCTCCTACTCACCCATATAAAGGATCCATAATAGACATCTCAATCTGATCATACAGCCATATTTATCGAAAGGAGGTTCCTTATGTGATTCGGGTAATTATCGTGGACGATGAGCCATTAGCTCTGGTGAGCATGAAAAAACATTTAAATGAATTTGATAACATAGAGGTCATTAGAACTTTTACTACTGCAAAGGATGTATTGAAAGAAGGACCTACCTTAGACTTTCAAGTAGCATTTTTAGACGTTGAAATGCCAGGTATGAGCGGATTAGAAGTAGCACAACTGTTAAAAACATGGGATAAAAATATCTGTATCATTTTTGTAACTGCCTATCGAGACTATGCTGTTCAGGCATTTGATGTACAATCACTTGATTATTTATTAAAGCCAGTTTCAAAATCTCGTTTAGAGATAACCATTAACAGAATACAAAAGCTATTCCAAAAAAATCTATCATCGGAGAAAACTCGAACGCATCAAAAGCCTATGCTTCAAATCAGATGCTTTGGAGAGTTTGTCGTTTCTTTTGATGAAAAAGTAATTCATTGGAGAACAATTAAAAGCAAAGAATTGTTTGCCTTTCTATTTTTACAGCTTCATATGCCCGTACCTCGTGATAACATTTTAGATTCACTTTGGAGTGATACGGATGTAAAAAAAGCCAGAGTACAATTGCATACTACTGTCTCCTACTTACGTACAACACTTTCATCTTATGGCTACACGGATGTCATTGAATATGCAAATGGCTGCTATATTTTGAAACTAAACGATTTTCAATGTGATGCCTTTGATTTGGAGGATATCTTAAATACCAAAGCTGAAACAGGACGATTAAATATTGAAAGAGCTGAGGAACTCATCCAAAATTACCATGGTGAATTTATGGCAACAATGGACTATGCATGGACTACTAGTAAAGCAAATTTGATGAATAAACAATTTAGTCAACTACTTGATGAATTGATACTTTACTACTCTAAAAATCAGAACCTTAAAAACAGAGAGCGTTCATTGTTATTTGCTTTAGAGTTTAATCCGTATTCCGACAAAATCGTGCAACAATTAATCCAACATTATACTGAAATTGGAAATCGCGCAGAAGCTATAAAAATATACCATTCTTTTAATAGCCTTCTATTAACAGAATTAAATGTGTCACCATCTCAGGAAACCACAGAACTTTTTCAAAACGTCTTACATGCACATGAAAAAGAGCATGAAAACAAGCGTTTACCCCTAAGGACATGAAAAAACATGCTAGCGTCCAGTGCTAGCATGCTTATATAGTTTAATTATTTAACAATCATTTGTCTCATATTACTTACAACACATAAACAGTTTCTTCCAGATTTTTTAGCCTTATACAAAGCATGATCTGCAATTTCTATCAGTTGATTGGGACTTTGGACATTTGGTGTAAAAGCCGTAATTCCAGCAGACATTGTCACAGGTCTTCCACACACAGTTTCTTGTAAAGCTTGTTTGATTCGGAGACTTTCCGCTAATTGGACTGCATCCTCTATATTCATCGAAGGTAAGATGACCATAAATTCTTCGCCGCCAAATCTAAAGCATAACCCCTGCTCCCCGACACTGCTCTGCATAGTAATCGCAAAGGCTTTTAAAACTTCATCTCCTACAGTATGACCATATGTATCATTTATACTTTTAAAATCATCTAGATCTATTAAGATAATGGCATGAGGAACCTTATCAATAATTAAATTGTGTAAAATTTGATCCATTCTTCTGCGATTAAGAATCCCTGTTAATGAATCTAAGTTCAACTGCTCTGTTAAGTCATTGATTTTACTTTCCGAACAGATCATCATATTTTGAATATTCTTTTTCAATAAATTTACCTCATCATACCAATCAGCAATTTCCTCAATCCCTTGTGCTCCTTCATCTACTTCAATTCTTTTCGATAGCTCTTTGAGAGGCTGTGTAATTTTAATAGCAAACCAAATAGCAAATCCCATTATAGTCGCTATAACTATTATGATTGGGCCTAGGACTTTTTTAAAAAACAAATTGAAGGACACTATTCTTTCATCAAGTAAAGTATCAACCATTTGTTGCGTATACAGCTTTAATGAATGGTCATCTGTCTTAGCATCTTGTAAATAGCTTTCCGTAATTGTCGAGACTTCCATTACATAAGTTTCTTGTATATTTGTTTTATGTTCCTTCAAAATTTCATTGAAATTACGATAGCTACTCCAAATACTAATACTAGATGTCATGAGGACAACAATAGTTGTCATACTAATAATAAGAAACGATAACTTTAACTTGAATTTACCCACAATAGATCATTTCTCCCATTGAGATGTTTTTTCGTTAATCTTATCTATGTTTAAATTTTGATATACTTATTCAATCATCATACGTCAAACCTCTTAAAGAAAACTTAAACACTAATGATTTTTTCCTCCTTCAATTTAAAAGGAAAAAATCGATAGTACTACTAACTCCAAATTGTTCTATTTATATAGGCTTAAAGCATTCTTTTATTATCCATTATATTTTCTTTTTTCCAATTTCGTGGCATGGTAGATAGAGATTATTAGGAGGGAAAAATTGCTGTGTTGAGAAAAGCTTCTACCCAACATCTACTTATTATAATTGCCATTTTTATAGTCCTTACTTTTCTAAGGTTATTATGGTTAAACTATTTCCTCCCCTCTACACATCAACCTAGTGCCAAAGATGGTGTGGTCCACATAAACAATTTGACTACATCGGAAGAAGAAGTTATTTCCTTGGATGGAGGATGGATCTATTATCCTGGACAATTTATGAATTCTGAAAATAAGGGGGGTAACAAAGAGAGTCATAGCAATACGTATAATACCCAAAATATTCCTGCGTTAAAAAATGAGCGAACGACTCAACCCTATGGCACTTATCAGTTAAAAATTCTGCTACCAAACAATTTAGATAATGATCGATATGCCATTCGTATACCTGCTATCTCAACTGCATCAACCTTATATATAAATGGAAAGCTAGTAGGAAAATCAGGCAAAGTAGCAGATAATGCAGAAGACCATGTAGGTCAAGCTGCACCTTATACTGTTTATTTTACTAATACACAATCTGAAATTAATCTCATACTTCATGTATCTAATTTTGATACACCTACAAGTCCTATTATTAATAAAAGGATTTTATTTGGCACTGCGTCAGCGATGACGCATCATCAATTAATTGTAGGGCTATCTCTTTCAACTATTGTAGTTATGCTAATCATATTCTCTCTTTTTAGCATACTTGTATATTTGTTCATCTATCGAAAATCTATCGTTTTACTTTTCACATTTGGTTTTCTTTTGCCTTTAGCAGATGAATTAATTACGTTTGATCGCTCCCTACTGGATTGGTTGCATCTGAATTATGTATGGTCCTATAAGCTTTCTTCTATTATTTTTCTAGGAGCCTCCTTTTTCTTTGTTCAGTTTATGAGAGTCCTCTTAGTCAAATATCACAACACTAAAACATTTCAATGGATTTTTGCTTGTTATGTTTTAAGTGCAATACTCACGATTGTTTTACCAATGACATGGCTGATACCTACGAAGAATATTTTCTTCGTACTTTATCTAGTATCCTTTCTTTACGTAGTGGTACTGGCTCTTAGAGAGTATTTAGAAAACCAAAAAAGGAGCTCTGCTTTTATTGCACTAACAGCTATCGGCACCACAAATGGTATTATATGGGGTTTCATTAAATCTGTTTACGTATTCGATATTCCCGTTTATCCATTCGATTATTTATTTATCATGCTTGGTTTTTCTAGCTATTGGTTCAAACGTTTTCATGAGAACTCTCAGCAAATTCAAAACTTAGTGACTAAACTACAACACGAGGATGCTTTAAAAGATGAATTCCTTACAAGTAATGCAGAAAAACTTTGGAGTCCAATGAATAGGATGATTACCCTAGGTCAATCCATTTATGACAACCCACAGAACAAACTTGTTACTGAAGATGAAAAAAATCTTAAACACCTTATCGATATAGGTAGAAGTATGTCCTTTACGTTAAACAACATACTGGATTTTACTCGTTTAAAAGAAGGAGATTTACATCTCCATACACAAAGTGTAAATCTTCAAGGTGCTGTTTATGGAGTTTTCGATATCCTCCGCTTTATTGCAAATGGTAAACAAATACATATGGTATCTTTAGTACCTCCAAGTTTCCCAAATGTATTAGCCGACGAAAATCGCCTTATTCAAATCCTATTTAACATTTTGCATAATGCCCTAAAGTATACAGGTGAAGGCTCTATAGAAATTATTGCTCGTGAAGAACAGCATATGGCTATTATCCACATTCGTGATACTGGACAAGGCATGGACAATTTTGTACAAAGTCTTTTGTATTCGCCCTATGAACAGGGCCAAGAATATGATGAAGGCATTGGTATTGGCCTACTTATTTCAAAAAAACTGATTGAATTACATGGAGGTACGTTAAATATACAATCTATTCCTAACAAAGGATCGAATGTTTATTTTACATTACCTCTTGCAGATGAAAGTAGACAAAATAAGGAATACGCAACCTTTAATGCACAAGCTAAAACTCAGCTATCCACAAATGAACAAGAGTTATCCATGGTGTCAGATAAGCATTTCAGGATCTTAATGATTGATGATGACCCTATGAATTTAGCAACGATGAAAAGTATATTTTCGATCTCTGAATACGAAATTACTACTGTTACAACCAGTGAGAAAGCTCTAGCTCTGATTCAGCAAGAATCATGGGATTTAGTAATTGTTGATGCAATGCTTCCGTATATTTCAGGCTATGCTGTAATTCAAAAAATACGAAAACAATACTCATTGCTGGAATTACCTATCTTATTATTGACGATAAGAAAGCACCCTGAAGATGTTTATACAGGCTTTGCCTATGGTGCTAATGATTATGTAACAAAACCTATTAATGCATTAGAGCTAAAAGTAAGAAGTCGAGCTTTAATTGATTTAAAATATAGTATTCAACAACGTCTACATTTAGAAAGTGCTTGGCTGCAATCTCAAATCCAACCACACTTCTTATTTAATACACTTAATACCATTGCCTCACTTAGTACTATTGATACAGATAGAATGATCGATTTAATGCATCACTTTGGTGAATATTTACATGCCAGCTTCGATGTCAGAAATCTTCAAAGAGTAGTACCACTACAGCATGAGCTCGATTTAGTTCGTTCGTATCTTTACATTAAACAGCAGCGATTTGGTGAATTAATTCAGATTGAATGGGATATTGATGAAACGATACAAATTGAAATTCCTCCAATTTCTTTACAAACGTTAGTTGAAAATGCCATTCGACACGGTATATTAAAGAAAGAAGAAGGCGGTACTGTTTGTATTCGTATTAAAGATTTCACAACTTATGTATCCATTAGCGTAATAGATGATGGTGTGGGAATTAGCCCCACTCTATTAGAGGAATTGCAAGAAGATTACAAAGGGACAAGCTCTGGTATAGGGATAAGAAATACAAATCTACGACTTAAAAGAATTTATGGCCAACAATTACAAATTCAAAGTACTATAAACCAAGGTACAAATGTTACTTTCCATATACCTAAAGATTAAAAACCGGAGTCATTACAACGCCATTTTTGTAGTGACTCTTTTCTCAAGTTTCCAATTACATATAGATTTTTCGAAATGAGGGTACAGTATACATATAGAATAAAGGAAGGATCGATAGGTATGTACAAAATATACATAATAGAAGACGATGCAAATATAGCTTCACTGATTGTCGAGCATTTAGCTAAGTATCAGTTTGAATGCTTTACTGTACAACAATTTCCATACATTATTGAAGAATTTAATACTATACAACCACACCTGGTCATTATGGATATCAATCTCCCGACTTACGATGGCTATTTTTGGTCTCGGAAAATCCGTCAACTCTCAACATGTCCCATCATCATTGTCTCTGCCAGAGTAAATGATATTGATCAAGTATATGGAATTGAAAATGGTGCCGATGATTTTATCACAAAGCCCTTTTCATTGGATGTCCTCATGGCAAAAGTAAATGGACTACTTCGGCGTACCTATGGTGAATATGCTTTAACCGAGACAACAACCATAACTATAGCCAATACTACATTAAATCCAGATACAGTTCGTCTTCAAACAAAAGCCAAAGAGAGCCTGTTAACGCTAAAAGAAATGCAGCTTAGTAAGTTATTATTCGAAGCTTACCCTAATGTAGTGCCGCGTCAAAAGCTTTTAAGTGCTATTTGGGATGATGAAACCTTTGTTGAGGAAAATACTTTGTCTGTGAATATTGGTCGATTACGTAGAAAATTGGAAGCCGTACACTCTAAACTTGAGATTAAAACGATCCGTGGTCTTGGATATCAATTGGTGGAGGAAAGTGAATGAAGCTATTCTTTCGAGATCATCTTAGTATCATTATTCTCTATAGCATAAGCTTCCTCCTATTACCTTGGATAATTTATGTATTAGATGACCTATCCTCACACTATGCCTACTTTGTTTTTCTTGTCAGCTTTCTATTTATTCTGTGGCTACTTGGTCGTTATTATCGAAGAAGAAAGTTTTATCATCATTTACAAAAAAATATCAACACACAGGATGAACTTCATTTATTTGAACCACGTGCAGCTATTGAGCAATACTATAGTGAAAAGCTAAGGCAAATACAGTATTTATTTTTAACCCAACAGCAAAGATTGGAAGAACAAGCACACGAGAAGCAACTAGTTTTATCACATTTTGCACACCAAATGAAGACACCCTTGTCAGTTATTCAATTAATCGTTCAAGCTACACCCAACAAGACCTCTGATGAATTGCAGCAATGGCATACCATCAATAAAGAGTGCAATAAATTGACATTTACCCTCAATCAGTTATTAACGTATGAGCGCACATCTCATTTAGTAGCTGATTTAAAAATTGAACCTATTATTTTAAAAGGACTCGTGCAAGAAGTCATCAATGATTTGAAGGATTTCTTTATCATAAGAGAAGTTTTTCCAAAGCTGACGTTTGCTGAAGACCAAATCATTTATTCAGATCGAAAGTGGTTAAAAATTGTACTTTATCAAGTATTAAATAACGCCATTAAATATAGTGAAATGGCAAGCACCATTCATATCCATTATGACAACACGGCTTTGCACATAAAAAATCATGGTGAGACGATCCCTGCTAGTGAAATAGCACGAGTCTTTGATTTATTTTATACAGGTATGAAGGGGCGAACGAGTGGTGAAGCAACAGGTATAGGCTTATATTTAGTGAAAAAGATTTTAACTACACTAGAGCACCCCTTCACTTTACAATCTTCTGAGCATGTCACTACTTTTTCCATTAATTTTTCAAATAGTCTTAAAAAAATGAAGATGACAAAGTTGTCATCTTCACGTCATCAAGAGAAATAGGTTATGTGCCGCTCCTTTTCTATACTAAAGTTATCTAATGAGCATAAAGGAGTTGTTTTAATTTGGGTAACGCAATACTACAAGTAACTAATTTGCACAAGGAATACATTGGTGAGATCACCTATAAAGCGTTAAACGGTATCGATTTTCAGCTACAGCAACAGGAATTTGTAGCTGTCATGGGACCTTCAGGTAGTGGGAAAACAACATTTTTAAATAGTGTATCCACTATTGATCGTCCTACCGCTGGCGATATCTTCATTAACAATCATAATCCTTACGCATTAAATGATGAGGAGCTCGCCAAATTTAGACGCTCTGAACTAGGTTTTGTATTTCAGGATTTTAATCTTGTGCATACATTAACAGTGAAAGAAAATATTTTATTGCCATTAACATTAGATAGCATACCTGCTTCAAAAATGCTTCAACGTTTAAAGGATGTCGCTCAATTTCTTGGTATCGAGGAACTATTGTCGAAACGTATTTATGAAATTTCAGGTGGACAAAAACAACGAGTAGCCATCGCTCGTGCCGTTATACATGGGCCAAGTTTATTGTTAGCAGACGAGCCTACAGGAAACTTGGATTCAAAGGCTGTCAATGATGTCATGAACTTATTTTCCTCAATTAATCAAGCGCTTGAAACGGCTATTCTCATGGTGACACATGATCCTTATGTAGCAAGCTTTGCCAATCGCATTATTTTTATTAAAGATGGGAAATTATATAACGAAATACATCGAGGCAACAACCGCAAGCATTTTTATCAGGAAATTATGGACACGCTTGCTTTTCTAGGTGGTGGACAGCATGAGCTTTAATCATATTGTGATTCAAAATATTTTACGTGACAAATGGACGTATGTTTCTTACTTCTTGAGTAGTATGTTTTCTATTATTATTTTCTTTCTATTTTCTGTTATCGTCTTTCATCCAAATCTGAAAAGCCTAGATCCAAACTCTACACTTGGAATTTCTTTAATGCTAGCTAGTATGCTCGTTTATTTATTCTCTTTTATTTACATTACCTATTCAATCACAGCATTTTTACGTAAGAAGACCAAGACCTTAGGAATATTTATGATTACTGGGGCTTCCATGAAGCAGATTCGTAAGCTGGTCTTCCGTGAAAATCTGTTAATTGGCATTTTAGCTATTCTGGCGGCTATCGTTCTCGGTCTTGTTATTACACCTCTTTTCTTAATGGGTGCAAAAGTTATTTTAAAGGCAGAAACATTCGGTATGTACATGCCTCTTCAAGCAATCAGCATAACCATAGGATTATTTCTGATTTTATTTGTTGTAATATCGACAGTTGTTACGAGGTTCATTAATAAAGAAGCGTCTATCCAACTTTTAAAAAGCGATACAGTTATCGAGAAATCTATTAAGCCTCATTATGTGTTATTAATACTAAGTATTTTGATGTCTGCCACTTTAGCTTACTTGCTAAAAATCGAGCATTCCATTGTAGACACTTTAAGTGTCCTTTATTATCTGTTATTTTTTATTAGCATTCTTAGTACGATTTATTTAGTTATTACACAAGGATTTCGTTTGTTTTTAAAAATATATGAAAAGTCTCCTGCCTATCTTCAAAAAACAAATATGCTTTTGGCGTCCAATTTAAATGCAAAAATGAAATCACATGCAAATATGCTGTTTCTAATTACTATCCTATTAAGCGGTGTCTTTCTATGTACAAGTATTTTATTTAGCTCTTATTACAATGTAAAAAAGACTAGTGAAGAAAATTATCCATATAGCTTTCAATATATTGCTGATCCAAAAGCTGATGACAACATGGTAAAGGCTGATCTTGATTATCTTGAAGATACTTTATCAACGGTTCAAGCCCACAAGTATTTTATTGAATTTAAATCAAAGGAAGATCAACGCATTGGCTATATGGCGTTATCGGATTATAACCTGATCCAGCATCAGGACAACAAACTAAGTAAAGATGAATTTATTGCCGTCGCTGGCAGTCGAGATGTAGCGCCTACAACAAACAATGCCAGCGATCTGTATATAAAATCTTTCAAACTAGCCAGCACCCATGAGCAAAATCTGCTATCTACCGGCTTCCAACAAAGTTATTTCATTGTACCTGATGACATTTACAAAACCATTGACTACCCTATTTATAAAACGTATATCTATGAACTGGAAGATTGGACAGCCCACACAGATTTGGCAAAAATTATTACCAGTGACTTATCCTCTTTACCTGGAGAACGTTATGTAACATCCAAAATTGATTTATATAACACAGAGATGTTTGTTAAAAGCGTCATGTTCTTTAGCGGCTCCATGTTAAGTCTAATTTTCTTAAGTGCAGCCATGAGTATATTGTACTTCTATTTACAAACAACATTACAACAAGAGAAGGAAAAGTATATTGGTATACGTAAGTTAGGACTTTCTAGAAATGAATTAGCTACCATTATCACTAAAGAATTGGCGATTCTTATTTTTGTACCATTCACCATAGCTATTACACTCTTGTTAATTACACTTTTTGCTATACAAACAATGGTTTCTACAGCATTTTTACAAGTTTCCATAGCTAGCTCTTGTTGTTTCTTTGTGCTTTTCCTCATTAGCTATGTATTAATTCGAAAAAGTTATTTTAAACGCTTAGTAAGCTAAAAAAATCGCACTCCTTAAGGGGGCGATTTTTTCATAGTGTTGAAAAACAAACCAATTAATAGAATCTTTATGAAAGGCTTTTAACAAAGTTTTCAAATAAAGTGAAGGTGTTAACTACTCATTTTAGTGTGGAGTGTCGTCACTCATCACTTCTCCCCATTGAAAATAAAAGCCCTAATTCAAATAATGGGCTATTTGATCGCTACTGCTGCTAAGGAAAAAACACTTCTGTAGAATGGTTGATTGGAGAGGAACCAGCGTCACTCCTAGGGGATTTAGCGGCTCATCGGACGCCCCCTGGAAAGAACGCTGGCGGAACGCAAATCAACCTCTCGCCTTGTGAAAAGGTCTTTTTCTGCAGATGACATTATCTTTTTTACCAAAGAACGGGCTTTGCTACCATCAGCCATAGCATAATAAGCAATAATACTATATACATCCATGTTTTACGATGCAACAGTGAAACAAATTGTAGATGATTAAATGCTGGTGTGTTAAAAGTACGCAACGTCGGTTTAAACGCCCTTGCTAGAAATACGATCGATGCGAACATCACGAGGAAGGTTAATACAATCCACGAGGTATTCCAATGATAGCCCGCATGCCACATTAACAAAATACCAGAGGCTACTAGTACATGCCCTGAATGTTTGACGAGCGTAATGGCCCCCTTAAAGGCTTCTATATATGGTGGCATGTCATCCATGGAAGCTATGCGCATTTTTTTTACAATGGTTAGCACAACGAACAAAGGCCCAATCGAAAGAATAGCACTTAAAATATGTATATAAAGAAGAAGTGTATAAATGGAAAACATACTGTGTACTCCCCTTTTCATCAGTCCCCTTCATTATAGCATTCAGCTGAATTTACTTTATCAGCAATTGTGAATCCTTTGTAAACACAGCCTGAATCATTGTTAAATTGTTTGAAAAACGTATAAAGAGGGTATTGTTTATAGTAACATGCACTTATAGAACAAAAAGGAGTGATTTTTATAGGAATTCATCAATTTTTCACAAGTCTTAATGATTTAGAGCGTATTATTCGTTGCCCTGGTCGCTTCAAATTTGAAGAGCACAACGTGGCAGCCCATTCTTGGAAAGTGTCCCAATATGCGATGTTTTTCGCAACGTTAGAAGAAATGCACGGTGCAACAGTTGATTGGAAATCTTTATATGAAAAGACAATCAATCATGACTTTGCGGAAGTGTTTATTGGTGACATTAAGACACCAGTAAAACATGCTAGCCCAGAGTTAAAGCAAATGCTCGCACATGTGGAAGAAAAGATGATGGAAAAATTCATTATCAATGAAATCCCTCAAGAATTTCAGGCTATTTTCCTTGAACGGATGAAAGAAGGAAAGGATCAGACTTTAGAGGGTCGGCTACTTGAATTTGCGGATAAACTCGACCAGTTTTATGAGGCTTTCGCAGAATTAAAGCGTGGTAATACTGACAAAGAATTTGTCTATATGTATCAATCAGCCCTTTCAAAACTGTTGGCAATTCCACTTGAAGCGACCGTCCACTATTTCCGCACAGAAATTTTAAAGGATGCAGTAAAGGAAAAAACACATATCGATATTCAAGCATTAACAAATGAAGTATTAACATCAAACTAATAGGGTGCATGTACAAGTTTTCCGATTGAAAAATTCACGGAAGGCTTTTTTTATTTTCCGCAAAAAGTCGTATAATGAGGAGAGATTGAATGGAGGGAAAGTATTGTCACAGGAATGCTCAATTATAGAGGATTTAATACCTCTTTATAAAAAACAACTGCTTCAAGCATCAACAATAGAATTTGTCGAACAGCATCTAACAACTTGTCAGCAATGTCAGCAGCTTGTAGCCAATTCATCAACTCAGAACGCATACTTACCCATGAAAAGAACAGTATCCTTTTTTCATATCATATTTATTGTATTATCCTTTATGTTTGCCATTAACTCGTCCTTACTTGGCAATCAAAAGGGCTTCGTCATCTCATATGCTCTTTTCGGCTGTCTTTCTTACCTTTTCTATAAAAATATCTGGATTGTTTTTATCATAAGCTCTTTGCCTGTATTCGTTTGGGCTATCATTAATAATCTTAATAACGAGCTCTATATTACAATCTTTTCTTTAACTGAAATAGGGGCGCTTGTGATTGGAGCTGGCTACATCGCACTTTTACATACCATTTTCGCTTTAATTGGCGCAGCTTTTGCCATTCTATTACGTAGGGTTTTTCAATAAACAAAAAAGCACCTTTGAACTTTTTTACCAAAGTTGAGGTGCATTTTGTTTGTTAGGCCTTTTTCACAAATTCTGATTTTAATTTCATGGCACCAAAGCCATCAATTTTACAGTCGATATTATGATCGCCTTCCACTAGACGAATACTTTTTACCTTTGTCCCAATTTTTAAAGTGGAAGAACTGCCCTTCACCTTTAAATCCTTAATAACAGTAACTGAATCGCCGTCAGCTAACAGATTACCATTTGCATCTTTTACAATAAGTGCATCTGATTCCTGTTCAGTTGCGTCCATACTCCATTCATGCGCACATTCTGGACATACATAATTTGCTCCATCCTCATATGTATATTCTGAATGACATTTTGGACAATTTGGATAAGCTGCCATTTTTGCTTCCTCCTTTTATATTTTTACTAGGAAAATCCTCTTTATGCTCCTATCTTTACATAGTCGACCTTATTTAGCAAAGGTTGTTCGTATTTTCCGTTCGCATTTGTGAAAAAAATATGAAACATCAGCACCTTTTTGAAGGTAGTACAAGATGTTTATAACGCTATTTGGAACACTTGCCCATTGACTAATTTGCCATTATCATCTTACTTGCATGTTTATCGATCATGCTTTATTATATCCATAAAGGCTGCATTGTTCGTATAATATTAAGTTTTAACCTTTAAGCTGTAAAAGGGAGTTTTATTATTGGAGTTGGAATGACGGGCCTCACACTACGGTGCATGAGGATAAGCAGGAAAACTTCTGCGAACACCCACTTTGAGGAGTGGTGGTTTAAAACTTTCTATAATAACTACGGCATACGCGGCTTTTACTTAAATAGTGTTATATCAAGGTTTCTACAGCATCTTAGCCAAATTGGTTAAGGTGCTTTTTTCATCCCAAAATAGCCAATGGGGTTAAATTGAGGTTAAACCTCATTATAATTATTGGTAATTAAAATTAAACACTTGTTTATCTCCGCACAATATACCCTCTCATGCGAGGCTCAATATACATTTTTTTATCAACAGGCTTATTAACATTTGTGGATTCCTTCTTAAATTTCATTTCCTCATATTGATCTTCCAAATCAAAAATTGATAATTGCCCCTGCAGTTCCATATATTCAAAATGAGTCATATTCTATTTCCCCTTTCACCATTCCAGCCAGTTTTCTAAGTTTGGTCTACTACATATTTCTGTTCGACTATCACGCTCATTCAGCCAATTATAAAAAGTACTGGACGCTCTCTATCTGCTGTTTCTTAAATAGATGATGAATAAGTCACCTTCATACTAGAACGTTCTACAGCCTTGTTAAACGCCCCTACAAATACAGCTCTTAATGTACTAGTGATAGTTAATGTACCGTTCACAATATCGCTGATAATGTTAGCTAAAACGTCCTTAACGTTCCCAAAATCACGTATATCGTTCATTTTTGTAGCCAAGATACATTTGTGAAGTTGATCTTTTAATTCATCTTGTATAGGCATCGAGTGCATGAAATCGTGTAGCATTACTTGGTACTCGTTCATGTATGCCTTTTTCTTTTCAGCTTGCAAAGCTAATTCATTTGCCAAGACTCATAATATTATTTGCTTGTTTAGAACTTAAAAGATTTAGATGATTGGTTTTTAGATTGTTGCGCTTCAACCTTACTCTCACAAGGTTTTTCAGCATTTGCACGCTGGGACATTGTAAGGCAAATAATGTAGATGCTTGCTCCTTGTCCACCTTTGCTTTTTACAGTGGTTTCTTTCTTAACGATCCCTAACGATTCCAGTTTTGAAATAGCCCGATAAACTGTCTTTGTGCTGATCTCCAATGCTGCTGCAATTGTGGCAGCTTTCAAATGACAAGCCCCTGGATGTTCAAAGCTATGAGAAGCAAGTTTGAAAACGATGGCACGTTCTGATTTGTTAAATCATAATAATGAGCCGCAATGTGTTCCTCAACTGCTGTGTCCATGTCTGCTACTGATTCAAATGTTTTATAAGTTGCTAATTTTAGTGAAAATGAATTAGAGGAGATTGCAAACGCTTTAGATGCAAAATATGAGGCTCATTTCGTTTTAGAGGATGGACGCAAGTTTTAAGTTACAGATAACTAATATTGGTTGTCTGTTTTTTATTATGTACAAATCTCATTAAATTTCCTATTATAGTTAAAAAAGGGGGAATTTAATTTGAAAAACACAACTGTATTATTTAGTGTATTAATTTTACTTTTAACTTTTAGTATGGGTGCTTACGCTGCAACTAAATACAATTTTACTTTTGATGGCAAAAAACAATCTATCGATGTGCAGGTAATTAATAATCAAGCATATGTACCTTTAAATGCTGTTACAGACCTTTTTGGGGGAAAAGTGACTTACGATAACAAAACTAAAACGTATGCTGTTACATCTAATGCCACTGGAACAACTAACACTCAGAATGGATTAACACAAACAATTGGTAATATTACAGTTAAAGTTGATAAAATTACCCAAGATTCAGATTCACTTAAAGTTTTTGTAACATATATAAATAACTCAAAAAAAGAAGCTATGACTGGGGATAGTCTCTCTAAGATTATCGCTAACGGAAAACAATATGAATATGACTTTGATTTTAACTTTGCCAGATACTATGATAAGGACGTAGCAAAAGCAGCGAGTTACATTGAACCTGGAGTAACAGAGAGTTCAGTGATATTTTTCAAACCAGTATCTACAGATAAAATTAACGTTGTATTAAATGCAGGTTGGGAATCCTATCGTTTTAATGATGTAAAGATTCAAAAATAATAAACGCAAAAAAGCCCAGGCTCAAACTTAATTGAGTACCTGGGCTTTCATGGTTTAATTTATAAACAAAATTTTTTCACATTAAATCTCCAAATTAGGCATTGTTATCCTTACAGCTAATTCTACTATTGGTTTTGAGAAAGTACTTGGAATCATGGGACTTGGCAAATCTCCATCATGATTGGCAAGTCCAAAAGATGCTTCTCCTATATGAATCCAATCTATATCATCTGTACCCTCTATAAAACCTATAAAATGATAATCTGCACTATAAGTATCATATCCATCCTTATTGGGGATTGCTCTCCAAACTTCGGCTTCTTTTGTAGGATCTACTCCAAATTGTTTAAAGAAATTCAAAATTTCTGGACTAGTGAGCTGAATTTGTTTCGCGTAAAGTTGACAATCTTCACAACCACAATGAGCTTTTTCAGAAACCTTCGGAAGTGTTATGTATAATTCTAAAGTTTTCTCTTTATCTACTTTTACAACATAATCATTTATCTTTATTTCTTCCATAATAACTCCTCTTATTTAGATTATTATTGTGGAATTAACCAAATCACATTACCTGCGTCTTTACTTGAATGATCAGGAAAAGCATTGAAACTTAATAATTTTCCATCCTCTATAAAGAAACGGATTTCTAATTTTTTATCTCCTTTTTCGTAATACGTTTTGATCGAGTCCCAACCATCTTTTACCACATTATCTTGATCTGATCTACGTATATCTTCTACAATATACTTTACAAGTTTGTCCATATCACCATAATCTTTGAACCGATTACCAGCATTTATATGTTTACTAACATCTACTTCTCCTCTTCTCCTTATTCAATCACTTCCTAACCATTCATAAAAAGTAAGGACAACCTTCTTGTATTTTGTATAATTCCCTCCCATTTTGCGCATAGATGGAGTAACAAGGGAGGTTATGACATTGAAGAAAATAATTTATCTATTGGTTTTTACTCCACTACTGTTAGTAGCTTGTGGAAAGAGCGCTGAACCAAAGGAAGTGGCAGTCGATCAAAATACGAATGTTGAAGATATTGTAGGCGCGATTGTGAAAAACGAATTCTCTGTGGATGAATCAAAAGACGGTGTTGTCACAATTTCCATTCAAGATACAGATGTAACAGAAGGATCGAAAAGCCAAATGCTAAAGGATTCTACTAAAATTTTTGCTGATTTGTCCAAATTAGAAAATGTGAAGACACCTGCTATTACTTGGTTTGCTCCTCTCACTGAACCTGATGGGGACAAAACAATGACTGAGGTTTTGAATATTTATTTTAGTGAAGAGGATTTTCACAAAATAGACTGGGCCAATTATCTACAGGTCGATATAGAGTCTAGCGCTACAAATTATCATGAAGATGAGGCTTTAGAAGATTAATCACATAAAGATACCCCACAGCCTATTGTGGAGTATCTTTTTTTACATATTGTTCAATAGCGTTTTCCAAAAGAGAGTGCTTTATTTTGTAGTGAGTTGCTTGCCAAATTCCTTTCCCACCCTGCAGGATTATTAGTTGAGGAGATTCGTGCTTCACTTGAAGATCACAGGCAATAGCATTTGAAATTACCCGATCCATTTGTACAATGACAAGATATTTAGGCAATTCCGTTTGTAATTCTTTATATTCCTTTAATGCTGAAATACTACTTATACATGTCATGCTAATTTTTAACACAAGACAAGGTTTGAACATCGATTGCTCTAAAACCTCGCACCATTTGTTTAATGTCGTTATTCGTTGCATTTAGTAACCCCCTAAACAGATTATATACTACAAGGGGTATTTTAGGTTACAAAAAAACACGAGACTACATACGTGCTCGTGCTTAAAATTTTCTATTTAAATGCCTTCCGTATTCATGAATACTAGACGCCAGCCATCAGGGTCTTCAATGGTTACCCCTTGCTCAGCCCAATATGGATTTTCAGGCTCAACTTCGGGATATCCCATGAGCGCAAGACGTTCGGCAATATGACGAATGGTATCTCTGTTTGGGATATAAAGTACGAGAAGATTGTCCTTACTTGGTGCTGGACAAGGGCTACCGTCACTATGCTCAGTAAATTCTAAGTGATAACCTGCATCTGGAAGACCAATCATTAAACCATTATAGCCACGATGTTCTGTAAACGAACCAATTTTCTTTAATCCGACACCTTCACAGTAAAATCGTTCTACTTCCTTTAGCTGATCGGTTGGTCTTGCCACACGCACCCGTGCGACTGCTAATTCATTTGTCCATTGCTGTTCCATTGTTATGAAATCCCCTTTTAGACTATTGTAAAATGAGACCATAACGCTGGAAACAGTCCTAAGTCTGAAGTTATTGGATAAGAGCAACGCTAAAAGAAGCATCTGTTTTCTCTTTTACTTCCTCTAAAGAAACACCATCTGCTAATTCTATCAGTTGCATGCCCTCTTTCGTAAAATCAAATACAGCCAAATCTGTAATTAATCGATGTACGACACCTTTACCCGTTAGTGGCAGTTCACATTGTTTTTTTATTTTAGATTCACCATTTTTATTCACATGCTCCATGACGACAATCACTCTCTTTGCACCAACGACAAGGTCCATTGCGCCACCCATGCCCTTCACCATTTTCCCCGGAATCATCCAGTTAGCAAGGTCTCCTGTTTCAGATACCTCCATACCTCCTAAGATGGCAAGGTCAATATGTCCACCTCGAATCATTGCAAATGATTCTGCACTGTCAAAGAAGGATGCCCCTGGAACTGCCGTAACTGTTTCTTTACCTGCATTGATTAAATCAGGATCTACTGCATCTTCTACTGGATAAGGACCAATACCGAGAAGTCCGTTTTCGGATTGTAAGAGTACGTCATAATCGGTTGGGATCGCATTCGCCACAAGTGTTGGAATACCTATGCCTAAATTGACATTCATACCGTTGGCTATTTCTTTTACTGCTCGGTTAACAATTTTTTGTCTTGTATCCATCATGCTTCCCCCTTCTTCACCGTTAAACGCTCAATACGCTTCTCGTAATTTTCACCTAATAATACACGTTGTACAAAAACCCCTGGTGTATGAATATGATCAGGATCTAGCTCGCCTACTTCTACAATTTCCTCCACTTCAGCTATTGTAATTTTCCCAGACATAGCAGCTAATGGATTAAAATTGCGTGATGTTTTTCTGTAAACTAAATTTCCTAGCTTATCGGCTTTCCATGCTTTGACCAGCGCAAAGTCAGCAACGATACCTTCTTCCAATATATATTCTTTGCCATCAAAAACCTTCACTTCTTTTCCTTCAGCAATTGGTGTGCCAACCCCTGTAGCTGTGTAAAAACCAGGAATTCCCGCTCCACCTGCACGCAAACGTTCTGCAAGAGTTCCTTGCGGTGTCAACTCTACTTCTAGCTCACCACTTAAAAATTGTTGTTCAAAAATCTTATTTTCTCCTACATAAGAAGCAACCATTTTTTTTATTTGCTTGTTTGCTAATAGTAGACCCAATCCCCAGTCATCTACACCACAGTTGTTACTGACAACGGTTAAATCCTTTGTTCCCTGTTGCACTAATGCTGCGATTGATTTTTCGGGTATACCACATAGCCCGAAGCCACCTACAGCTAATGTATCTCCATCCTTAATATCCGCAATCGCCTCTTCAAACGAACTCCATACCTTGCCATTCCCCATCTCGAAACCTCCCTGAATTGCTCGTTTATTAAGGAAAATTCTACATCATTGCTATTTTACAAGTAAAGGAATTAATTAGAATACTACTTATTCTTATATGGAATAAATCTTTTTTCCCCATTCCTACCTATCATTTCAAGTAACTGTTTTAATGCATAAGATTGATAGGTATTTTTCTTCGTAATAATCCCTAAACGCCACGGCATTTCAAAATCATCTAATGGAATTATTTTCACATTGGTATTTGTTTGCTTAGCTGCAATGGAATGGGGTAACAATGTAACCCCTAGATTGGAGGATACTAACTCTACAATCAAGTCCCACTGTGAACTTTTATAGCCGATTGTAGGTGTAAAGCCAACACTTTCACAGGATTTAATTATATAGTCGTGAAGCGTGAACTCCTCTGCAAAGATAATGAACGTTTCATTTTTTAAATCTTGTAAAGCTATGGATTTCTGGTGTGCATAGGGGTGAGATTCATTCATAAAGACATAAAACTGGTCTTCTATAAAGGATTGAACAGCAAACTT
Organism: Lysinibacillus sp. LK3; assembly: GCF_001043675.1. Taxonomy (NCBI): domain Bacteria; kingdom Bacillati; phylum Bacillota; class Bacilli; order Caryophanales; family Bacillaceae; genus Lysinibacillus; species Lysinibacillus sp. LK3. The sequence goes on along the minus strand of NZ_LDUJ01000017.1, from coordinate 19,476 downwards.
CCTTTCATCTACTGGTAATACAACGATGCCCATATCAACATCACCATTTTCAACTAGCATTTCTACCATTTTTGCACCACGTTCGATAAGCGCTAAATGCACTTCAGGATATAGCTGATGAAATTCCCTAGCGATTTCTGGGAAAAATAATGTTCCAATTAAAGGTGGAATTCCTAATTTGATAGCACCTGTCTTAATATTTAATAAATCGTCTAGCAAAATATGTAGTTCTTGGACAGCATGCATTATTTTTTGTCCTTGATGATAAACAATACTACCTGCGTCAGTAAGTTCTACATTACGCGTTGATCTGTTCAACAATTCAACTTGTAATGATGCTTCTAATTTTTTGATACTTTTGCTTAATGAAGGCTGAGATACAAATGAATCATGTGCAGCCTTTGTAAAACTCCTATGCTCAACAACAGCCATAAAGGCTTTTAAATCTCTTAATTCCATCACTATCTTCTCCATTTATTCGTATTTGTTATAAAAGCATCTACAAGTACTACCCTTTAGCAATAAATTCTCCATCCTTTCTTTTTAATCCTTTGCAATGTGTTGAACTATAAAATTTAGATATTTTCACCCCTGCCATTATACGTATCTTTTCGACTTTTGGAGAGTTTTTTGAGAGTTATATGACCTACAATCAATTATAAATATTGTCATAATTTATCAAAGATTGGAGATGTAACAGATGTTGAAGCAATTGCTTGAAAATCGAATAGTTAATAGGCATTATTTAGGTCTTACATTTCAGCAACATGTTTATGAATTAAAGAACTGTGAGGAAGTTTTAGGAGTGAAAGCTAAATCGCTACATATTGAGAATCGTCATATTGCTGTTGGCTATATTGCTGATGACAGTATTTTCTTTAAAAGTGCTCATTTCGGAAATACCATGGTCACTTTAACAGATGGAATTCATCAAGCAATTGTTCAGCTATTTGTACAACATTCTGGTGAAATTTGCATTGAAGTGAAACCTTATATTAAACATGCCAACATCGTGCCTGTTTATTTCCGGACAATTCTAGCTGATACTGCCATTGCCATTGACCTAAAAGGCGCATTAAAAAAATTCCTAGTAACTCATCATTATATGATTGAAGCAGATACGATCATGGAAGTTCATTATCAATCCATGCATCCCTATGTGCTCAAGAATTCTTATGCTGGGCATTTTGTTTTAGGGTGTACACTTGATGGTAGACAAGTAACAGGAGCCGAGGAGTATACATTAGCTAACCGTATAGCTAATTTAAAGTTTTCTCACATTATTATTCAGCAACAAGGCATACCAAAATTAATTGCTTTAAATATATTATTAACGTTTGTTATTACGAATAAGATTTTTGTTACTAACGAACTTTCTTTGTAACTAATTGGATAGAGGATTTTACGATGTTATTTTCATTTATTTCATTGATTGTCAGCATACTAGTAGTTTTATTTGTTATAAAATCTTTTTCTCTCTATAAAAAGCGTGCAGAAAAGAAAATTTTTTTACAAAAAGACTTAAAAACCTTGACAAATATAAGCCAACCTGAATAAAAATTTTTCAAAGAGAAATGACCTTATCTTATTAAGTGCCAACAAAAAATACACCACCTTTATAGTAAAAAATAACTCTAATAAGGTGGTGTATTTTTTAGTGAGCTTTTTCTAATGCTAATTTAATGCCAAATGCAATTAATATCGCACCTGTTAATCCTTCAATTACTGCCTTAGTTGATGGCTTTTTCATAAATGCACTAATTCGATCTAAAAGGTGCACGTAGAAGATAAACCATAGCATTGTTAATGCTGTGTAAATTAGACCCATTATTAAAAAAGGAAAAAATGTTCCATTATTTCCATCTACAAATTGAGGGAGAAATGTTAGGAAAAATACTGCGACCTTTGGATTTGTCACATTTGTGAGAAACCCTTGTTTAAAGCAAGATTGGTGGGAATATTTGTTTTCTATACTTCCTACATCGTCTACAACAGGAGATTGTGTTCGAATTGTTCGAAGTGTCCACAAGGTCTTGATTCCTAAATAACATAAATAAACCGCACCAACATATTTTAAAACAGCAAATATATAGGCGGATTTTACAATAATCGCCGAAAGTCCAATAACAGCCGCACAAGTATGAATTAATAAACCGCAACAAGAACCTATGATTGTTTGTAAACCGCCCTTTCTACTTACAGTCAGTGTGTTTTTTGTTGCAATCGCTGTATCAGGGCCAGGTAAAATAATAAGTAAAATGCACATAACTAAGAATACAGATATATTGACCATATTACGCCCACCCTTTCTGTCAGAAAATTATAAAAGTAATTGTAACATACGCCAAGTCCAACAGAAAGATACAAAATTTTTCCGTTGACATATAACCGTAGGGTGTTATATATTCATAACACCCTATGGTTATATTTTATACAGATTCCTCTGCTAGTGGACTAAATAACGTTGAAAAAGGAGTAATAGAACATGACTGAAAAATTACAGGATATTGTCAAAACAATTACATTAAATGCCCCTATCGAAAAAGTTTGGGAGACTGTCGCAACAGCTGACAAAATAGCTGCTTGGTTTATGCCAAATGATTTTCAACCTATCGAAGGATACGAATTCACTATTCAATCACCGTTCGGCCCATCACCCTGTAAAGTAGAACGTGTAGATGCACCGCACTTTCTACGATTTGCTTGGGATCAAGATGGCTGGTTCGTAACTTTTGAGTTAAAAGAAGTAGGCGAGCATACTGAATTTACTTTAACACATGGTGGCTGGAAGGAAGCTTCACATATTATTCCTAAAGCAAACACTGCTACTGAAGCCGTACGTACTAATATGGATAACGGATGGACAATGATTATTAATCATAAATTAAAAGAGGCTGCTGAATTCTAATGACTGAAGCAGCCATAAAGTATGATGTTTTTCAAGCAATTGCTGATCCCACAAGAAGAAGTGTTTTACAGCTCCTTGCAGCAAGTGACAGACCTATTTCCAATATTTCCGAGCATTTTACGATTAGTCGAACGGCTGTTGTAAAGCATTTAAAAATATTGGAACAGGCGGAGCTAATCTCTGCTCAAAAAAAAGGTCGTGAAAAAATCTATACGTTGCATAGGGAGCGTTTAAAGGAGATTGAAGATTGGCTCCAATACTTTCATTTATTTTGGGATAATAAATTGGCTCAGCTTCAAAGCATGGTTGAAGATCATTAAAGCAGAAAAAGAGCTGTCCTTTTGTCAGACAGCTCCTCATTTAAAAGAGATAAAATAATCCCCCATTAATGACTTCTATTTTAATTTTTGCTTCATATTGCTCCTCTAATGCTTTTCTTTCAATTTCATAACACTCTGGTTTATCTTCTATATCCTCATAAAAATAATCCAATACACGTTGATCACGTTGCCATCGTTTTTGTGCTTCCGTTGCCCAGGAATGGTCATCCTGCTCAATAATTGACTCAATTGTAGCTTTTAATCTTTCCAGTGCTCTGGCAGGCTTAATAATATATTGCACATGAAATACATTTTCTTCAGGTTCTATGTTAAAGTCCGAAGAACAAATCCTTTCATGAAAACCCTCCTTGATGACGCCCGTCAATAAATTAATGCCAAATGAGTAAAGCATTTCTTTTGTACGATCACAGCAATACGAAACTTTAAAGTTAACACCTAACCAGGGTGTTAAAATAACCTGCCCCATATCACGATCCACTTTTTCAAACAACTGAACATAAGCTCCTAGTTCCCTTGTAGCTAAAAATATCTGATTTAAACGTGGAGAGCCGTAATGAATAGCTTCCCCAAATAAATTACCAGCCATTGCTGTTTGATTTGTAATAAAGGTTACTTGCGCTGGATTTGGTTCGCTATTCGTTGCTTCAACATATTGCCAATAAAATGGCCTATTCATAATTCTTTTATCTATGTCTATCGTTAATTGAACGGTTAGATAATGATTCTCTTCTCCTAAAATTGCACAGTCATTCTCCATAAAAAATTCCTTTAAATAGTGGTGAACTTGCTGTGGATACATAGCTGCACCTCCCTACCTTATACAGATTCTTTAAAGTTTGTTAAAATGGCATCTAAATCGCCAACCACCTTCTCGAACACATCAATTTTTGTATGAAGCAATTCCAAGATTTTCTCTTCAATTGTATGTTCAATGGCAAGATTATAAATATGGACATCATGCTCCTGTCCCAAACGATGGACACGACCAATACGTTGCTCTAGCTTCATTGGATTCCAAGGTAGATCATAGTTGATTACATGATGACAAAATTGAAGATTTATCCCCTCTCCACCTGCCTCGGTAGCGATGAGCACCTGTGCTCTTTCTTTAAATAGGTGCTTCATATAATCTCGTTTACTTTTATTAAACTTGCCATTAAATAGCACACTTGATATGCCATTAGAATGTAAGTACCATTGCAAATAAATTTGCGTAGCACGATATTCTGTAAAAATAATAACCTTGTCATTTGCTTGTTTAACAATTTCCAAAGTCTTTTCCGCCTTTGAATTCACTTCCAAGGTCATTAATTTAGTAATAATTGCTTCTATTTCTTGTGGTTGTACATGGTCATCTAGCATATTCGTTAATGTTAATGCCGTAGCTTCCTTGCTACTACACATTTCTTTTTGCAACGTAATTAATGAAAATGACCCTGTGTTTTGAAGGTTGCCAAGCATTTCGTAAACTTCTCTTTCTTCGTCCGTAAATGTAATCGGTACAATTTGAACACGACGATTTGTCCAATCAATCCCCGTATCTTCCCTACGATTTCTTACCATTACCTGATTAACCAACTCTTTTAAATAATCATCATGTTCTAAATCATGCTTGCTAGCAGAGAAAGCCGATTGGAAGGCATCATAGTTACCAAGATGCCCAGGCTTTAATAAGGAGATTAAATAATACAATTCAAAGATATCATTTTGAATAGGTGTGGCAGTTAATAATAAGCAGAATTTTTTCTTTAAGCCTTGTACAAACTCGTAAATTTGTGTTTTATTATTTTTTAATTTATGTGCCTCATCAATAATTATCATGTCATAATCCTGCTCATAAATGCGCTCTCTATGTGGACTCTTTTTTGCCGTATCCATACTCATAATAAGGACATCATAGCGCTCTATCGGGCAATTTTTTTTATATGCGACGGCAGGAATATGAAATTTTATATTTAACTCTTCAATCCACTGATTAATTAAAGAAGCAGGTGCTAAAATTAATGCTCTTTTCACAAGACCTCGAATAAGGTATTCCTTTAAGATTAAGCCCGCTTCTATTGTTTTACCTAGCCCCACCTCATCAGCTAAAATAGCTTTCCCATTCATACGTTCAATAACTGTTTCAGCTGCTTCTAACTGGTGTTTCAAAGGTTGTAAATTAGGTAAGTACTTTGTAGCCTGCAATCCTGTAAAATCAGGAATTAGTTTCATTTTCACAATATCATAGTTCATCTTGTACAATGTCCAGCTATCCCATTTTTCAAGATGATTTAATCGATCGATAAAGCCCTCTTCCCACTCGGACGACCTTTCTATTTTCATGATCATCACCCCATGTCATTTTTTCTAGTTTAGGGTGTCCAAAAAAGGAAAAGCTATGTTATTTCTAGATGAAAAACACCTAATGAAAGTTATTTTTTCATTAGGTATTTGTTAATTCATATATTTACGGAATTGTTTTGGAGATTTTTCAGCAAATTCTTTAATGATAAATGAGAGTTTCTCAGGTACATTTTAGATTTTTTGAGTTGACGAACATTTTTTTCTCTAATAGATAGACTCTTTATTAAAATGTTTCGCGATATCCATGACAATCATATTCTCTGTATAATTTTCTTATATATACTCCATAATCAGCGTTATGTTTTCTTTTTTATATTGATAGTCCATCAGAAGTATTTCTTCTAAAATATACATCAAGACAAAAAGAAAGGAACACCAACAATATATTAGTGCTCCTAAAATTGATTATTTTAAACTTTCCTGTAATAGCTTACGATTACGTTGTTTGAAAATGTCATTATGTGAAGAAACAATACCTCCCTCAGAAGCATCAGGTTGAATATACTTCTTCGCACTATTCACTGCATGAAGTGCATCATGAAAGGCTGCTGCAATTAAATGAATTTTACCATCATGGCTCAAAATATCACCCGCAGCATAAAGGCCTGGGATCGATGATTCACTATTAATCGTACCAGCGATAAAATAATCATTTTTGCGCTCAATGGCTAATGGACTATTATCTAACAATTCTTTATCACGCACATACCCATGACTAATAACAACTTCATCAATAGGAATTTCTGTTACAGTCCCAGTCTCATGATTTGTTAAAGCAATAGCTTTAATCATTCCTGCTTGATCGTCTGCAATCAGCTTAGTAATTTCAGAATTGAAATGGCATTCGATCGAACTATTTGCAAGCTCTGTAATTTGAGCCTCATGTGCAGACAATGTATCTTTTCGATAAGTTAAATAGACCTTGGATGCTACCTCCGTTAATTCTAATGCCCAGTCTACCGCTGTGTTACCACCACCAGAAATAATAACTGCCTTATCTTTAAATTTTTCATAGGATTTAATTGTGTAATTTAAATTAGATACTTCAAAGCGTTCAGCCCCCTCAATTTCAATTTTTTGAGGATTTAGGATGCCACCACCAATAGCAACGATAACTGTTTTGGAATAATGAATATTCCCTGACTCTGCTGCGATGACAAATATACCATCTTCATTTTTAGCAATGGACAGCACTTTTTCATTTGTATAAATAGAAGGATTAAAGGTTAAGGCTTGCTCAACTAATTGTTTAATTAGTTGCCCCCCTGATATAGGCGTTACACCTCCCACATCCCAAATCATTTTCTCTGGATAAACATGAATTTTACCGCCTAGCTGTGGTTGTGATTCAATTAGCTTGGTTTTCATTTCACGTAAACCACAATAAAAGCTTGAATATAAACCCGCTGGCCCACCACCAATAATGGTTACATCATACAATTCTTGTTCTAACAATTCCTAACACACCTTTCATTTGGTCATTACTATCTCAACAATTGGACTAGCTCATACTGCATAACAGCTCAATCGTAAATATCTAAATGTAAATATTGCTTTGGAAAATCCTCCTTAACTCCATTATACGATAATGATAATCATTATCAAATAAAATTATAACAAATCATGATATTAATAACAGATGTGGTCACCTTTTATTAATATTTTCATTTATGTAATTAGTAAAAAAATAAATTTATGTATTTGTCCATAAAAATTTTCATCATTATGCTTTTGCACTATTCATTCTAAAAGCAGATTATACGTTTTACTTACTTTTTGATACACTATTGGAAAAAAGATCGAGGGCACAATGAAAAGAAAAATTTTTATATTACATGAAATCTATGGAGTTAATCATTTTATTGAAGAACAAATACAAATATACAGCGATGAGGACACTGCCGTTTCCCTTATTTCACTTTATCCAGAAGGGCTTTCCTTTCCATATGACCAGGAAAAACAAGCCTATGACTTTTTCTTACAGACAGTTGGCTTTGATGCTCCTCTTGAGTTGCTTTCACCAAAAATATTGGAGGCTTGTGAAAACTACAACGAGGTAATATTAATTGGATATAGTGTAGGTGCAACTTTAGCCTGGAGATTAACTACACTCCCCCTACACCGTGTCATTTGTGTATATGGCTCACGGATCCGCCAATACCTTGATAACATTCCATCTTGTCCAACTTTGGTTGTTTTACCTAGCCATGAAGATAGTTTTGATATTCAATCATTGAAGGATACTCTTGTAAACATACCGAATGTTCAAATCAAACAATTTCAAGGCTTACATGGCTTTATGGATGCCTCTAACTCAAACTACTGTCAGTTGAGCTACTCGCAAGCACTCAACGACATTCAATACTTTTTACAAGCTAGCAAGCTATAGGAGGAATAAACGTGGAACAAAATATTGATATTCAGGTTGATCCATATATTGAAGCAGGCAATGTTATTTATCCAAGCTTCCATCTTTCTCTACAACCTGGCACGATTATAGGCATCTATACAGATGTTTCCAAAATACATACATTAATGCAATGGTTTATGAAACGAGATGATACGTATACTTCTTTTCGTGAAAGCTCGTTATATGAGCGACTCACAGCGCGCGAGTATATCCAGTTCATTTTAAAGCTTTTTAACCGCCCAACTAATGAAACAGAGAACATATTGAAGCTTTTTAAACTCACTGAACAAAAAAACAACAGAATTAGTAAGCTTTCTAATAGTGAAAAACAGCGATTAAAACTATTGAATATGTACCTACATCCGGCATCTATTCAAATTTTAGAAGAACCCTTTCAAAATATAGATGAATTTTCAAAGCAAACTATCCAACAGTTATTAAAAAGTCTCGCAAGAGAGCATAAAATTATCATTTTGTTATCAAATAATCTAGAAGACTTAATGGTTGCAAGTACAACTATACATCGATTAGATGGGGCAGACTTACATACTTTAGACGTAAAAGAGGGTAGCCTTGAGCAAGCTCCAAAGCCTCTTGAAGATGCACCAATTCGACTAGATAAAATCCCAACAAAGAAAAATGAAAAGATTATTTTATTTAATCCACCCGAAATTGATTATATTGAAAGTGTTGAAGGAGAAGTATCTATTTATGTAGCAGGTGAAGCTTATCCATGTACTCTATCGCTAAATGAGTTAGAGCAAAAATTGACACCATTCGGCTTTTTTAGAAGCCATCGTTCTTATATTGTGAACCTACAAAAGGTTCGAGAGATTATTACTTGGACACGCAATAGCTATAGCTTAGCACTCAACAGTACAGAAAAGACCGTTGTTCCACTGTCGAAAAATAAATTGGCCACTTTAAAGGAAATACTCGGAATTTAGTAGATTTCCCAGGAAATAATCGACTCCTGTCACCTTTAATAAAATTCCATTAAAGGTCCTTTTTCTGCCATTCATATGATTTTTACTGTGAGCCTTACCCTTGTTGTTTATAGTGTAGACATCAACAACAAACAGGAGGTTACACATGAACGCAGTGATTGATGTGCAACATTTGAAAAAAATTTTTAATAATGAAACAGCATTACAGGATGTTTCCTTTACCATTAAAAAAGGGGAAATATTCGGCTTTCTTGGCCCAAGTGGTTCTGGTAAAACTACTACAATAAAAATATTAACCGCACAAACAGATAAATCGGCTGGTAATGTTCTATTATTTGGGCAGCATGCATCTGAAATGAAGCAAAGTCAAAATCGTAAACGTTTTGGTATTTTAACAGATAATAGTGGCTTGTATACGAGACTATCAATTGAAGAAAATTTAATACTTTATAGTAATTTATATCAGCTATCTCAATCTGCTGTAAAAGAAGCTTTGGACTTTGTCAATTTATATGCAGAACGTAAGAAAAAGATCAGTCAGCTTTCCAAAGGAATGATTCAACGTGTTACACTTGCTCGTGCAATTATGCACAAGCCCGAATTATTATTTTTAGATGAGCCGACTTCTGCTTTGGACCCAGTAAATACCCAACATATATATAATGGCTTACGAAAATTAAATGCTATGGGTACAACAATTTTTTTAACAACACACGATATGAGCGAAGCAGAAATACTTTGTGATCGTGTTGCTTTCCTGCATAAAGGGAAAATCCGAGCAATCGGCGCTCCAAAAGATCTAAAAAAAGAATTTGGCTCTGACACTATTACAGTAGAGCTTAAAAATGGTGAACAGGAAATTATAGAAAATGGTTCTCAAGATGCAGAGAAGTTATTGCAATGGATGCAATCCGATCAAGTTACACGTATCTATACAAACGAGCCAACACTAGGTGACATTTTTATGCAAATAACAGGGAGTGATTTAGTATGAATATTTCAATGACACGTATTCAAGCTATATTGATGAAGGATTATAAGGAATTCTCACGGAACTATGCCGTATCAACTATGGTATTACTACCACTTATAATGGCGTTTTTATATAATCAATTAGGTGCAAATACTATTAGCATGTATTTTCTACCAATTAACATGACATTTTCCATAGTGACTACTTACGTACAATGTAGTTTAATTGCAGAAGAAAAGGAAAAAAACACTCTTCGCAGTCTTATGCTCTCCCCTGCCTCACTTGGAGATATTTTAATTGGTAAAAGCCTGTTTGTTCTAATTGTTACAATTGTATCTGTAACAATGGCTATTTTTCTAGTTGGCTACGAACCTGCAAACCTTTTTATCTTAGCAATTGCATTATTGCTTTCTGCTGTGTTTTATATTGCTCTAGGTACAATATGCGGTTTATTTGCTAAATCTATTATGGAAGCATCTATTATTGTGTTGCCTGTAATGGTGATCTTCTCATTTGGACCTCTGGCCTTAGCTCTATCTTCGGCATACCCAATCTTAAAATTAGCTGAATGGCTACCAAGCTCACAGTTATTACTTTTAGCAGAGGCGTTAGAAGGTAAGTATTCTATGGCAGATGTTCTTATTCCTATGATTACGATAATTGTATGGTCTCTTCTTTCTTGGATTTTCGCAGCAATTATCTATAAAAAAAGAATGGTCGATTAAAGACCATTCTTTTCTTCAGGTAATAATTCCTTCTCCCGTTTTTCAATTTCCTCTAACGTATCTGCATACCATACACCCACAAATCTAGAAGGGACAGACTCCTCAAAATAATCTCCATCATAGAAAGATAAAGGAAATAACATACCCTTTTCTATATATTTCTTAATTGTTTGATAGAAATGATCATTCTGTTGTGGGCTTTGTGATGAATAGGAGCTAAATTTATTGATGGGCTTTCCTAAAGCATCATGAAACATCAGCATTGAGGTTGAACCATTTTGGCGGAAATTTAAGTCTATTGCTTGAACATCACCAGCTTCCGTGACAATTAAATCAAAGCCTGCCACACCTACAAAGCCTTCCTCAACGCCACGTTCCATAATATGCTTTCCTACTTCAATTACTTTTTCGGGTACTTTCTCTACAATGATATTCCCTTCGTAAATGCCGTTATCATCCGTAATTTGCTGGGAAGCTCCTAAGTATTGAATCCCTAGCTCCTCTGAGTAAACAAATTGACAGCTATAGTTGTCCTTTGTCTGTAAAAGCTCCTCAATAATTATACTTTCAGTTCCTGTCATGCGAAATTGTCGTAAACCTTCCGTCAATTCATCTTTATTATGACAAATGGTAACGCCATATCCTCCCGAGGTTGGCGAATCATCACCAGGCTTTAATACTACAGGGGGCTGCCAATTTTTAATGGCATCTGAAAGTCTATACGTCTCCACATTTAGACGACTTGGCACATATTTACTATCGATTAAATGATCAATATAAGCTTTTGTATTCAACTCATTAAATTTCTCCGCATCCATCCAATAACATTGACGATCCATATGCTCCAGGTCGTGTATATATTGACATACAATGGTCTTCCCTTCCTTACACCAAGTTTGGATCTGTGCCAGATATTCCTCTTGAGTCTCATAACTATAAGGCTGTTCTACCCATGGTAATCCTGCTAATTGATGAAGCTCTTGCGCCTTTTCTGTTTGTGTTGCTCGATGTACTAGCACGGGGATATCAGCAATAGCAACTTCTCTTGAGGTTAAAGCATCTAGCTTATGAGGATCATCCATCATCCACGGATTATCGCTATACGGTGTTCTTGGTGTATACACAGCATTATCACCATAAATTTGTCTTAACGTGTATTTAGGTTTCAAGTAGATTACCCTCTTTCAATTTTTCGGTACTCTACTCTACCCTCCCCTTTATTTTTTGACACTTTTTATAAGAAAAAAGGGTTTTACGGGTTATATAAATCCCTTTTTATACCTATTAACATCCCAATTGCACTAATAGACTTTCTAAATGCTTTTTCACCTGTGGCCATTCTTCTATTGTAATGCTATACATAACGGTGTGCCTAGTTGTCCCATCTTTGCGAATCATATGGTTACGCAATATTCCCTCTTTTGTAGCACCAATTCGCTCAATTGCCTTTTGAGAACGAATATTTTCATGATCCGTTTTTATTTGTACACGTTGTAAATGAAGATGCTCAAAAGAGTATCGTAATAGCAAATACTTACAATTAGTATTAATAGCTGTACGCCAGTATGCGGGTGTTAGCCATGTATAGCCAATTTCTAATCGCTGATGCTTGTCATCAATATCCATAAAACGTGTAGACCCGATAATGTCCCCTGATTGTTTATCCACAATCACAAATGGAAATTCTGTTTTTTCGTTTTTTGCCTTTAATGCGTTTTCCACAAATTTATTCACATCTTCCTTTTTTTCTATGGTTGTGGACATATGTGACCAAATTTCTGGATAACTTCCTGTCTCTAAAATTCCTGGTAAATCGCTCAATTCTAAAGGCTTTAGTTTAACCACTTCATTTTCTAATGTTATAAATTCCATTACACTTCACTCCTTTTTACTTATTTAACGGTAAAATTGATATGATATATATAACCAATTACTAAAAAATCAACCATACCAGAGGAGGAGGAAATTATCTGGAGCTCTCCATTATATTTACAGGCAATCTAGCGAAATACATTCAAATCTATGAAGAAATAAAGCATAAGATTATTACTAAAAAATTACTTGCTCATGAACAACTGCCTTCTAAACGAGCTCTCGCCCTAACATTGAATGTGAGTGTACACACCATAAAGGAAGCCTATGAGCAGTTACTTGCAGAAGGCTATATTTATAGTAAAGAGCGTTCTGGTTATTTTATTGCGCCCTTTGAATTTGATTGGCTACAGCAAGTACCCCGGCATGTATCTGTTCCAAGTAACAATATCCCTAACAATATACAATTTGATTTTACAAATGGACATGTGGATAACGAGGCTTTTCCCTATGCTGCTTGGCACAAGCTTATAAAAAAGCATTTTAATAGTAACAACTTATCAACAAGCCCTTGGGAGGGAGAGACAACTTTACGCACAGAGATTGCCCGCTATGTAGAGCGTTCTCGTGGGGTTAGCTGTGATGCTTCACAGGTTTTTATATACAGTGGTACACAAAGCCAGCTTCAGGCTCTTTGTCATTTTCTTGGGTCTGCGATACGCGTTGGGTTAGAGGAGCCAGGATTTAAAAGAGTGCGTGCCGTTTTACAGCAATGTGGATTGTCCACAGAGGCGATTCCTGTGGACTATTCAGGGGTTACACTCCCTGCAACACCAATTCACATGTTATACACAACACCTGCTCATCAATTTCCATTAGGCATGATTATGACCATAGAAAGAAGAGTGGCATTGTTACAATGGGCTAACTCGAACGCGGGGCTTATTATTGAAGATGATTATGATTCCGAATTTCGTTATAAGGGGCTACCAATCCCGTCTTTAGCAAAAATGGATCAGCTTCAGCGTGTCATTTATTTCGGAACATTTTCGAAAACATTGCTTCCATCCTTACGCATTAGTTATATGATCCTTCCAAAGTCTTTAGTAGTGCCGTTTATGACTTTTCATTCTGAGCAAAAATCGGTTGTCTCCAAAGTAGACCAACTTGTCTTAGCAGACTTTCTTGCACAAGGTCTATTCGATAAGCATTTGGCAAAAATGCGAACAATCTATCGTAAAAAACAACAAGCATTATTGACCGCCATCTCTTCACATTTTTCAAATGAATTTCAAGTAATCGGTGAAAAATCCGGACTTCATATAGTCATCAAGCTACCACAACATCTCACCGAGAGTAGAGCGATCCAGCTTGCTCAAGAGGTAGGGGTTCAAGTCTATCCATGCTCTACCTCCTATCAGAATGGAACAAATGAAACCATGATCATTATAGGGTATGGTGGACTGACACTTCAGCAAATAAATGAAGGAATTGCACTCCTTGCGTCCGTTTGGCAATAGCATGTGATTCATTAGTTTGTCGAAATCTCATTTAAATAAAGCGAAACTTTATATAGTTTTTTTCGTATTTAAAGTTAAATGGACACATAAGGGGATAAGACAATAATGGAGAATCGAGAGTTATTAGAGCAGCATTTACAAGAGATTCAAGTGTGGGAAAAAGATCAAAAAGATTTATGGTTTTGGGAGAAATTAGGGAGAATACCATTTAAATTATTAGATAAAATGACACCTGCCTTTCTCCAAAATAAAATTGCTTTATTGGTAGATGAACTAGGCAATTATATTCAGTCCGGTGGAAAGTATTTAATCAATGAACAAGCCATGATACAAAAAATTCGTGACCATTCTTCCACTCAGCATATTATTACTATATCTGATATTGGTCAGATCCCTTTAGAGGACATGATCTCCCTCAGTGACAAATTACAAAATGAACGTGTGAAATTTGCTACTGTACAAGGAGCCTCTACTGGCTTTGGTGGCATCTTTACTTTAGCTATTGATATTCCAATGATTTTAGGGACTGCACTAAAAACTTTGCAAGAAATAGCAATTATTCATGGCTATGATCCGAACGATAAAATGGAACGTATTTTTATTGTAAAATGTCTACAATTTACCTCTGCTGATATTGTTGGTAAAGAAGCAATCTTACAGGAGCTTTCTACTATGAATAGCTCAAAAAAGGCTTCAGATAACATGATTTCTCAGCTTCAAGGATGGCAGGAGGTATTTTACACATATCGTGATCAGCTAGGCTGGAAAAAGCTGTTTCAAATGATCCCTATTGCAGGGATGGTTTTTGGAGCCTATGCTAATAAAGGCATGATTCAGGATGTAGCCGAAACTGGTATTATGCTTTATCGTAAAAGACGTATTTATGAAAAACTTACTGAACTAGATTGTTGATCGACAAAAGATGACACTCCAAATATGGGTGTCATCTTTTTTGTGCTTTATATTTTAATAAGTATTTTTCCTTGGTGCTGACGACTTTCCATAAATTCATGAGCCTTTTTCATTTCCTCTAAGGCAAATATTTTAGCAATTGGCACCTGAAAACTGTCTTCGTTTACTAAAGAGAAAATATCCTGCGCCACCTGTTGTAACAGTTCTGGCTTCAAAGCTCTTGTCGTACCTAAGCTAAATCCTTTTATATTGCGGCAGCTATTGTGTAAATCTGCTGTTTTTATATTTCCTGCTCTTCCTCCACTATTCCCGAATTGGACAAGAGTGCCATAAGGCGCTAAACAAGTTAAACTCTCCTCGGTGATAGCTCCTGCAATAGAATCGTACACAATATCAACACCCTGACCCTTTGTAAGTTCATTGACATTTGTACTAAATTGATCATATGTAAGTACATGATCCGCACCAAGCTGATAAACAATTGGGGCTTTTTCTAAATTACTCACCGTACCTATAATCTGTTTGACTCCGAGCCTTTTGGCCATTTGGACAAGCATTGTCCCTACCCCACCAGAGGCAGCATGAATTAAGACGGCATCCTGCTGACCAATGGCCGCTATTTGATGTGTTAACATATATGATAAAAATAAAACTGTCGGTACAGCTGCTACCTTCTCGATTGGTACCCCACTAGGAATTTTAAAAACTAGTTGTTCCTTTGCTACTACAAATTCTGCATAAGCACCGTTTTTCGGGAATGCGATAACTTGGTCACCCTTTTGAAAACCACTGCTATCATTAAAAACTTCTTCAATTACCCCTGCAACATCTAAACCAAGAACCATCGGAAAATTTGCTTTAGCTTTATTACCTGTGCGATTTTTAATATCTGCAAAATTTACGCTTGTATGGGTTGTCCTTATTAAGACTTCACCCTCAGAAATAGTCGGTTTTGGACAATCAATAAAAGTTAAAACATCCGATGTACCAAATTCATTGATAATAATAGCCTTCATAAATTTCTCCCTCCTTGCTATGGTAAAATTATATACTATATATAGAAATGATGGAGGAATATTCATGAAAATCAAACCTAAGCACGCCATGTACAATGGTATATCCTACAATTTTTTTGATGGAACAAGCGATAAGGTATGTTTTATGCTCTCTGGCACGGGCTATACCTATGATAAACCTATACTTTATTATTCTACGGCATTACTGTTAGAACTTGGCTATGATGTCGTCCAAATCAATTATACATTTGAGCAACAGCAATTCGAACAGGACTCCCAAGCCATATCAAAAATGGTCTATCGTGTTGCCAACCCTATTGTAGAAAATAGCTTGCAATCAAAGCCTTATAGAGAAGTCGTTTATCTAGGAAAATCTTTAGGTACTATGCCTATTGTCGATTATTATATGCAGCAGACTCCTTCTATTCCTGCTCGTTATGTACTTTTCACCCCATTACTTTCTCTTCAACATACAATGACAAATCTATTAGACAAACATGCATTTTTGGCAATTGGTACAGCGGACCCTCATTATTCACAGGAGAAGCTAGCGCAACTTGCTACCCTTCAGCTTGCTGTTTTTGAGGACCTTAATCATTCACTTGAAATTCCTTTGAATGCTGTTTTATCCATACAGCACTGCCAATCGCTGATAACACAATTAAAAATCTTCCTACAAAATAATTAGTAATATTTTTATAGTACTATTTACCAAAATCGTGTACATATGCTACACTAGCAAAAATACATTGAAGAGAAGAGTAAATAAGGCTGTTCTTCCCAGAGAGCTCGGATTGCTGAAAACGAGTAAGAACGAATTATTGAAACAAGCCTCGGAGTAGCGCATTGGATTTTGTTTGAATGATGGTGCGACGGGAACTCCCGTTATAGAGTTACAGTATAAGCATAGGCTCTATGCCGTACTGAAAAGGCTATTATGGTGACATAATAGTGAACTAGGGTGGCACCACGTGAGTATATAAATTCTACAACCTCGTCCCTAAGACTAATCGTCTTGGAGGTGGGGTTTTTTATTTTGCAAATCGTCACTTTGCTTAAGGAGGAATTTATATGAGAAAAGCTTTAGAAAGCTGGCGTTATCCTGCCATCCTATTATGTAGTATTGGTGTTTCAAGTGTTGGCGAATGGATTTATTTTATCGCCTTAAATTTAATTGTGTTAAACCTCACAGAATCTGCTCTGGCTGTCTCTGGATTATATATTGTAAGAGCGATCTCTTCCTTGTTCACTAATTTTTGGTCAGGAAGCCTAATCGATCGTTTTAATAAGAAAAAGCTAATGATTTTTCTAAATTTGGTTCAATCTATACTCATTGTCATACTCCCCTGCTTTTCTAGCCTCTTGTGGATGTATGTCCTTGTTTTTCTCATTACAGTAGCTAGCTCTATGTATCAGCCGACATCTATGACTTATATCACTAAGTTAATTCCTGTCGAACAAAGGAAACGTTTTAATGCATTACGCAGCTTACTCGACTCTGGTGCATTTCTAACTGGACCAGCAATCGCAGGTTTCTTGTTCACAGTCGGAACACCCTATATGGCCATATATTTAAACGCGATTGCTTTATTTCTATCAGCCTGTATAACGTTCAAAATGCCGAACATTGAAGCCCTTGAAAAATTTATTAATCGTACAGAAAAAGCATCCCTTTTTCGAGTATTGCTTCTGGATTGGCAAATGGTCATACGCTTTAGCTTAAAAAATTCCTATGTTATGGTAGTCTATTTGTTGTTTAGTGCTATCATCATCTTGATGACAGCTACTGATTCTTTGGAGGCTGCCTTTGCAACACAGATATTAGCTTTATCCGAAGGAGAATATGGGATTTTAGTCAGTATCGCAGGGGTAGGTGTTTTATTTGGCTCGCTAACCAACTCTGTTATTGTTGAAAAAATACCAACTTCTTGGTTAATAGGTATGGGGTCTCTCGTAACAGCACTGGGCTATTTAATATTTACCTCATCCTTTTCCTTTCTTATAGCTGCTATAGGTTGCTTTGTATTATCCTTTGCAACTGCCTTTGCGAATACAGGATTTTATACATTTTATCAAAATAATATTCCCTCTGAGAGCATGGGTCGTATAGGAAGTATTTATGGATTTTTTGAAGCACTTTTTATTATTATTTTTACTACTATTTTTGGGATTTTCGCTGAATGGATTACTATACGCTCAGTTGTCATTAGTGCATCCTTTATGATGGCATTTGTAGCTGTCATTCTACTATGGCTAAATATAAAACCTTCGAAAAGCCACTATTATAAAAGGTTGATAAGTAGCAAGCAACAGTAATCTCACTTTTCATATAAAAATTAACCATCTAATGTCTACTAATTACTGACACTAGATGGTTTTTATCGAAATAAGCAATTTTATATATACCCTAATTCAAAGGATAGCTGCTGTGCAGTTTTAAGGACTTCCTGTGTTATACTTTCTATTTTTTCAGCATCTGTATCATATTCAAAGCACTCTGCACTAATGGCTGCAATTGTTTGTTTATTTGAATCAAATATAGGTGCTGCTATGGATACTGTCCCCTTTGTTTTTTCTCCAACGCTTATGGCAAAGCCTTTTTCTCTTACATCATTGAGGCTCTCTATCAATTTTTCTTTCTCAGGCTCCTCAAGTTGTTGGAAAAATTGTTGCTGTACATCGCTTTTAGAAAACGCAAGTAATACTTTATTTGGAGCTCCTATAGGATATGGAATTTTTTCACCAATCATATCAATAATACGGACATTTTTAGGACTATCAATTCGATCAATAATAATGGATGCAAACTGTTTAGCAATACTTAAATAGATTGTTTCTCGAACATTATATGCAAGGTTTTCTAATAGAGGATGCGCTTTTTCTCTAATATCCGTCTCATGATACATTTTCATGCCAAGTTGCAGCCATGTATACCCCAATCGAAATTCTTTTTTATTCTCATTTCTCTCTACTAAATCAAAACTTTCTAATGTATATAATAATCTGTATATTGTGCTAGTAGGCAAGTCTGTTTCATTAAAAATTTCTTGCACAGTAAAAAAACGCTTCGGATGCTTCGCCAGTATATTTATAACTAACATTGCTCTTTCGATTGATTGAATCATTACAATTACTCCCTTTCATTTCCCCATATGATCACTATCTTAAGGTTTTTATAGATCCATTTAGCTTTTACTAGGATCATTATGAAATTAAAATTCATGCAAATTATCAAATTTTTATGTACCTTCAATTTTTTACATGTAGCCCTGCTTTTAAATGTAGTTTCATTTTATTTTAACTAATTTTTATGCATATAAATAGATGCTACATGAAATATATACATAGTTCCACTCAATTAGCGCAGAAAATTACGAGTATTCATAAAAATTCAAATTGACAATTTGTTGTTTTGCATTTACGATGAATTTATATTCCACTATGTAGATTTAATTTCATATAGTGAAAAATATGTAACAGTAAAAATATGTATTTCTCTACTAATTATCTATTTATATCATCTTAAAAATAAAAAATTTTTCTATAAAAGGAGAAAAAATCATGAA